>JAJRWA010000096.1 GCA_024277025.1 Candidatus Krumholzibacteriota bacterium
AGACGGCTTCCCAGGCTGGATTCACACACAAGACACAAATTTCAGGAATAATCAGGTCATGACACCCCGCCCCCCAGCGGAGTTGCCCCTAGCTTCATGCATAATAACAGGGATTGTGCCTGATTGGCAACCCCTAATCAAGGAATTCGGTGAAATAGCTCAACCAGGCAGAAATACAATAGGTCAAATCCCGGCACATTCATCGCCCTCGGCACGGGGTGCACTAGGTCTCACGACAATACATATTGTGTTGACTTTTGACTAACAATCAGCTAAACTCTGTTCTCCATCGGGATCCGCCGGGCAGATTCCAGCCGGGAGAATCCAGACAATATTGCGGCCCGCGGCCGCCCATGCGGAGGACGACGACATATGCGGTTCATGACAACGTTGCTGATCACCACTTTGCTGCTGACGGCCGGCACGGCCCTGGCGCGGGAAAAGACACCGGATGTGCGGGATACCGCAGCGGCGGCCACCTACAATTCGGCCATTTTTGGCACCCTGACCACCGCGTCCGGCGTTTATGACCGAATCTACAACCAGGGCAACATCAGTACCCAGTGCGGCGCCGAGGCCCTCGATTCGGCCAATGACGGGATGTATTTCGATGTCTACTGCCTGCAGGTCGACGACCGCAATCCGATCGAACTGGTGCTCGACGCCGATGGCACCGAAATCACCGATACGGTGCTGACCCTCTACTGCTCACCATTCGACCCGTCGCAGCCCGACCAGAACGTGATCGCCTTCGACGACGATGGCGGGGTCGGCACCCTCAGCGCGTTCACCAGCGCGCAGAATATCACCCTGGAGCCCGGCCACGAGTACTGGCTGGTCATCAGCACCTACGGCGCCGGCATGACGGGCAATTTCGTCATCCAGCCGAGCAGCAACGTCTTTGACTGCGGAGCGGTGGCCAATGAGACCGCCAGCTTCGGCACCGTCAAAGGACTGTATCGCTGACAAGCGGACCGGACCCCACCCGCCGAGAATCCCCCTCTATCGCCCGGAGGGGGATTTCTCGTGTCAGCACTCAAGGCCCGACGCTACGACCGGCCGACCTCATACGAGGAAAGCGCCGCCATATTGGCGATCTTGGCCACCGTCGACGAAGTCGAGACCATGTTGATCGGCTGCTTGAGTCCGTACAGCAACGGCCCGATCACTTCGCGTTGGCCCAGATGGCCCACCAGCTTGTAGGCGATGTTGCCGCTCTGCAGATCCGGGAAGATCAGCACGTTGGCGCGCCCCATCACCTCGCAATCCGGCACGCTCAGGCCCCGGTGCCCCGGAATCACGGCCACATCGCCCTGCATCTCGCCGTCCACCCGCAATTCAGGATGCTCCCGGCGCAGGATTTCCACCGCGTCCCGCACGGCCCGGCTTTCCGGCCGGTCATTGTCCCCGAAATTGGAGAACGAGAGCATGGCCACGACCGGCTTCAGGTTGAAGTGGCGCGCGACCGTCGAAGCCATCAGGGCGATCTCCGCCAGCTGGCGGGCATCGTTGGCGAAATTCACCGTGGTGTCGGCGAAGATATAGACCTTGCCCTCGACCAGCAGCACGTGCATGCCCACGACCCGGGTCACGCCATCGCGCAGTTCCGCCAGCGGCAGCACCACGCGCAGGGTGTCCACATATGAGCGATCAGCGCCGCAAACCATGCCGTCCGCTTCGCCGGAGCGCAGCATCATCACCCCGTGGTGCATCGGGCGCCGGACCATGCGCAACGCCTTGGCGTAGTTGTATCCCTTGCGGGCGCGCTCCTCGAACAGGCGCTGGGCCATGTCCTCGATGGTGGCGCAATTGGCCGGATCCTTCAGGACGATGCCTTTCAGGTCCACGCCATACTGTTCAGCCAGGGTGCCGATCCGCTCCGGATTGCCAAGCAGGATCGGGTGGCAGAAGCCCAGGTCCAACGCCATGCGCGAGGCCTCCAGGACCCTTTGCTCCTCACCTTCGGCAAAAACGATCCGCCGCGGGTTGGCCTGGGCCGCACTGCGGATACTGTGCATCACCATCAGGCTCTTGTTGTGCATTCCTTCCAGGCGCTCCTGGTAGCCGTCCCAGTCGGTGATCGGCACCTGGGCCACCCCGGTCTCGACGCCGGCCCGCGCCACCGCCATTGCCACCTCGGGCAGCACCCGGCTGTCGAACGGCTTGGGGATGATGTATTCGGGACCGAACTCGAACTGCTGGCCGCCGTAGGCCGCCGCCACCTCCGAGGGCATGGGCTGACGGGCCAGAGCCGCCAGGGCGTGGGCCGCCGCCAGCTTCATCTCCTCGTTGATGGCGCGCGCCCGGATGTCCAGGGCGCCGCGGAAAATAAAGGGGAAGCCCAGCACGTTGTTGACCTGATTCGGGTAGTCGCTGCGCCCGGTGGCCATGATCACGTCGGGGCGCGCCTCGATGGCGTCGTCGTAGGTGATTTCCGGATCAGGGTTGGCCATGGCGAACACGATCGGCTTGTCGGCCATGGAGCGCACCATGTCCTTGGTGACCAGACCGGCAATTGAATAGCCCAGGAAGACATCGGCCCCGTCCATGGCCTCGGCCAGGGTCCGCTTGTCGGTCTCGTTGACGAAGTACTCCTTGTACTTGTTCAGACCTTCGGTGCGGCCCTTGTAGCAAACGCCCTTGGAGTCCACGAGCAGGAAGTTCTTCCGCGGTACACCCAGAGTCTCGATCAGCTTGGCGCAGGCGATCGCCGCCGCGCCGGCGCCCGAAACAACGACCTGCAGCTCTTCGATCTTCTTGCCCTGCAGCTGGGCCGCGTTGATCAGGGCCGCGGCCGAGATGATGGCCGTGCCGTGCTGGTCGTCATGAAAGACCGGAATATTCATCGTCTCGCGCAGTCTCTCTTCGACGACGAAGCATTCGGGCGCCTTGATATACTCGAGGTTGATGCCGCCCACGGTGGGCTCGAGCATCTGGCAGAAGCGGATGATGTCTTCGGGATCCTCGGTATCGATCTCCAGATCGAACACATCGACGTGGCCGAAGCGCTTGAAGAGCACACCTTTGCCCTCCATGACCGGCTTGCCCGCCAGGGCGCCGATATTGCCCAGACCGAGCACGGCGCTGCCGTTGCTGACGACCGCCACCAGGTTACCACGGTTGGTATAGCGATAGGCATCAGCCGGATTCTGTTCGATGGCGGTACAGGGAACGGCGACACCGGGCGTGTAGGCGAGCGAAAGATCGTGGGCGGTGAGGCAGGGTTTGGTGGGAACGACTTCGGTCTTGCCGGGGCGCCCATGTTCGTGATAGTCAAGTGCATCCTGATCCCTGAAAGCCATGACATCCATCCTTTCATTCGGTGGAGATTCACAATATGCTCTCACTTGAAATCTCAGGTCGTTGCCCACAAATGTCCAGCGCCGTCATGGCCGGGAGGGCCCAATTGCAGAATCTTCTGGATAGTCTGAGCAAAACACTGGGGAATCTGGGGCAGGATGTTTTTTCGTTCGTTCCCCTGGTCAGTGTCATTCTGGTCCTGGTCGTGGCCGGTCGCCTGCTGAATATTCAGGCCAGCCGTGCCAGCGGCGTGCGGTTCCGCAACCAGCTCATCATGGTCGGTCTCTCGTTTCTCGGCGTGTTGGTGGTGATCGTGGTGCTGCCGGTCGAAGCCGGCGTGCGCAGCCAGTTGCTGACCCTCGTCGGGATCATCACCTCGGTCACGATTTCCCTCAGTTCGTCGACCTTCCTGGGCAACGCCATGGCCGGAATCATGCTCAAGTCCGTGCGCAATTTCCGCTCCGGGGACTTCGTGCAGGTGGGCGACCACTTCGGGCGCGTGACCGAGCGCGGCCTGTTCCACACCGAGATCCAGACCGCGACGCGCGACCTGACGACCCTGCCCAACCTGTTTCTGGCCACGACTCCGGTGAGAGTCGTGCGTTCATCCGGCACGATTGTTGACGCCACCGTCTCGCTGGGCTTCAACATTCCCCACGCACGTATCGAGACCGTGTTATTGGCCGCAGCGGAGCAGATCGAACTCAAGGAACCCTTCGTGCAGGTGCTTGACCTGGGCGATTTTTCCGTCAACTACCGCGTGGCGGGCCTGCTTGAGGACACCAAGCGCCTGCTGACCTTCCGTTCCCGGCTGCGCGTCGCCATGCTCGATGCGCTGCATCAGGCGGGTATCGAGATCGTCTCGCCCAACTTCATGAATGTGCGCGACTATGACCCGCGCCATGAATTCAGGCCGACGGCGGCCAGCGCGCCATCCCCGGCCGCCGCCGACGCCCCGGTGGAGGTGGTCTTCGACAAGGCCGAAGAGGCGGCGACCCTGGCCACCCTGCGCCACGCCCTGTCCGACCAGCAGACCCAAGCCGACGAACTGGAAAAAAGCCTGAAGGAATGCAAGACCGACCAGGAGCGGGATACGCGCCGGGCGGAAGTGGCGCGGGCCAGGCGACAAATCGAGAAGCTCAAGGCGGACGTCGCGGCGGCCGAGGAAAAAGAGAAAGCAGACGACGACTAGGACCCGGCCGGACCCGCCAGAACCTCACGCAAGGCCTGCTTGAGTGCCGCCTTGCCGAAGGGCTTCTTCAAGGCCCCGACAAAGCCGAAGGCGCGGTGGTTGGCCATGACCGGGTCGTTGGAATAGCCACTGGCCACCACCACCCGGGCCGCGGGATCGATCTCCAGCAGTTTGCGTACCGCGTCCTTGCCGCCCATGCCGCCGGGGATGGTCAGATCCATGATCACCGCGTCAAAACCCACTCCCGCCGCGCGCGCAGCTTCGTACACCTGCAACGTTTCGCCGCCGTCGGTAGTGACGACACAAGTCAGACCCAGACTCTCGGCCAGGCGACTATAGACCTCCAGCACTTCCTTCTCGTCGTCCAACAGCAGGATGCGTCCCGGCGGCAGGTCCCCCATCTCTTCGGTCGGCCCAGTACCGGGGACGTCGGCGGTTGCAGCCGGCAGAACCATGGTGAAGACCGTACCCCGCCCATCCTCGGATTCCACGCTGAGCCGGCCGCCGTGCCGCTTGACAATCGAGTAGGCGATAGCCAACCCGAGGCCCGTTCCCTTGTCCTTGGTTGTGAAATAGGGGTCGAAAATATGCACCAGGTCGGCCTCCGAAATCCCACCGCCCTGGTCCTGCACCTCCAGGGAAACCCAGTTGCTGCCATCGGGTCGGGCAACCAGATTCTGGGCCCTGATCAGGACCGTACCCTGGTCTCCCATGGCCTGGCAGGCATTGAGAAAAAGGTTGTGCAGAACCTGGGAGATCTGCCCCCGATCCGCCTCGACCGGCCGCAGATCCGAAGCCAGGTCCATTTCGTAGGATACAGCCGCCCCGCTGAACGCGAGCGAGGCCACCTGGCTGATCGTCCGGGACAGGCATAGCGGCGCCAAATCCGGGTCGCCGCCCTTGGCGAAGGTCAGAAACTGCTCGGTCAGGGTCCGGGCGTTTTCGGTAGCAGCCTTGACCCGATCCAGTTGTTCCCGCGCCTCGAGATCGATGCCTGGCGCGTCTTCGACCAGGGAAACATTGCCCAAAATTATAGTCAGCAGGTTGTTGAAGTCGTGGGCGATGCCTCCGGCCAGCACACCGAGAGACTCGAGCTGCTGGGTACGCACGCGCTGGTCTTCCATTTCGCGGCGGACGGTCACGTCACGGAACGCCAGCACGGTCCCGACCACACCGCGGTCCGGCTCGCTGATCGGCGCGACCGAGAACTCACACCACACCTGCCCGCCGTTGGGCAGTTTCAGAACGTGAGTTGTCGGCTCGCCCGAGGTCAGCGGCACGGGGGGCGTGACATCCAGCACCGCCGACAGGCGCTGACCCTTTATTCGACTCTCGGCCTGCCCGATAATACGTTCGACGGACGAGTTGCACATGGCGATCCGTCCCGTCTCATCCAAGGCGATTACACCGTCTGAAATGCTTTCAAGGGTCGCGCCCAGACGTTGCGTCTCGGCTCGCAATTGCTCCCGTGACCGTTCGAGATCGGCGGTGCGTTCCTGCACCCTGGCCCGCAGCCGCAGGGCATAGCGGCGACTGGCCAGGGAAGTGACGATCATCACCATCAGGATCAGGGCCGCGGCCACGACCAGGGCTACGAACCACCAGCGCGAAGTCAGCGGCGGCTGCACCTCGATCCGGGCCGAGCTGACGACCGGGCCGAGCGACCCGTCGGCGGACCGCACCCGCGCGTGGAAAACATAGTCGCCGGCGGGCAGGTGGGTATAGCGCACGACACCGCTGAGCCAGGGAAGCGGGCCCTGCCACTGCTCGTCACTGCCCTCGAGCCAGGTCAGGTAGGTGGCGTGGACCTCGTCCCGGAAGGTCACACCCCGGAATGACACGGTCAGGTTCTGGGGGGGTGAAGCCAGGCGCAGGGCGGCTTCCGGCCCGTACTGCCTGCCGTCCACATCGAAGCCGGTCAGCGAAATCAGCGGCGGGGCCAGTGGCGCCCGATCGAACTCTTCCCGATAGATGGTCAGCCCGCGATCAGTCCCGATCCAGATATCCCCCCGGACCCCGAGCTTCAGGGCATCCCGGTTGGTTTCGGTGCCCAGCAGGCCCTCCTGGTTCGTCAGGTGCAGAAGCCTGGCGCCGTCCCAGGACATGACTCCGTTGTCGGTGCCGAACCAGTATTGCCCCTGCCGATCGACCAGGATGCTGTAGACCGGACGATTGATCTCGGGCCAGGGCGCGGTTG
>JAJRWA010000097.1 GCA_024277025.1 Candidatus Krumholzibacteriota bacterium
GCGTGTAGCAGGGATTGGAGAAGTAGGCGCCGCGCTTGTGGGCGCGCCAGATGGCCGTGGCGTTGCTGTTGACCGCGTTGGTCGACAGGTAGAACACGGGGCTGTAGCCACCGGTGGCCAGGACCACCGCATCGGCCTCGTAGCGCTTGATTTCGCCGGTGACCAGTTCGCGGACGATGATGCCCCGGGCCTTGCCGTCGACGATGACCAGGTCAAGCATCTCATGGCGCGGGAACATCTTCACCGTGCCGGCGTCGACCTGCCGCGAAAGAGCGCTGTAGACGCCGAGCAACAACTGCTGGCCGGTTTGGCCGCGGGCGTAGAACGTACGACTGACCTGCACACCGCCAAAGCTGCGATTGGAAAGGGTACCACCGTACTCGCGGGCAAAGGGCACGCCCATGGCCACGCTCTGGTCGATGATGCTCATCGAAAGCTGGGCCAGGCGATAGGTGTTGGCCTCCCGGGACCGGTAGTCGCCGCCCTTGATCGTATCGTAGAACAGCCGGTAAACGCTGTCGCCGTCGTTCTGGTAGTTCTTGGCCGCGTTGATGCCGCCCTGGGCCGCGACGCTGTGGGCGCGCCGGGGCGTGTCCTGGATGCAGAAATTGAGCACGTTGTAGCCCAGTTCGCCCAGGGTCGCGGCCGCGCCGCCACCGGCCAGGCCGGTTCCCACGACGATGATCTTCTTCTTGCGCCGGTTGCCGCCCGGGGCCACCAGCGGATTCTCGAATTCATGCTTCTCCCACTTGTCGGCCAGCGGGCCGCTGGGGATCTTGGCGTCCAGAATTCTGTCTGTCATATCAATGACCTCCCGGCAGGGCCTGAGCGGCACTCGGATCGCCCGACAGGTACAGGAAGATGGGGATGACGATGAAGCCGATCGCCAGCAGAACGGCGAAGACCAGCGCGATCTTTTCGAGCACCGGCAGGTAGCGGTCGTTGGCCCAGCCCAGGGACTGGAAGGCGCTCCAGAAGCCATGGCGCAGGTGGAAGCCCAGCAGGGTCATCGCCACCACGGTGAAGATCGTGAAGCCCGGTCCCTTGAAGACCGTGACGACGACCTTGTACAGGTTCTTGACGCCCTCGGCATCTTCTTCGTGCGGGTTGCCGCCGTTGAACTTGAACAGGTAGATATGGGCGATCACGAAAAAGATGAGGACTGCGCCGGTGTAGATCATGGTCACCGAGGAGAAGCTCTTGCGGCTCTTGCCGCCGGCATTCTTGGCGTACTTGTAGCCGGTGTCGCGTCCCTTGCGCTTGTCCGTCCAGGCCACGGTGATGGCGCTGACCATATGGAAGACAAACACAATGAAAATGAAGATCTCGAAGGCGTAGATCAACCCGCCGTGGACGGCCGTTTCGAGAAAGTGGGCGTACCCGTTGAAGGCGTGGGGGCCGATGAAGAGAGTGAGATTACCGATCAGGTGGACCAGAACAAAGCCGATGAGGGCCAATCCCGTCAAGCCGGTAATCACCTTCTTTCCCACCGACGACCAGAGGGCCGAACCGAAAGAAGCCATGAATCCGCACTCCTGGTAAAAGGGATCTGCGAGGTATGGGTGGACACGAAATTAGAACATAATTCATGATGACGGGCACCACAATTTTTAACAGTTTCAAAGTTGATATCTTGTGCAATTGCAATTGATACTCATGATCTTGTATGGCTTGGCAAGGGGCCTGTTGGTCGCGGCGGGAGGCCGTGATCGGAGGTGGTTCCGTTTCCGGTCAGCGCGGCCGGATATTGATCTTGATGTCCCACACGCCTTCACGGTGCAGGACCATTTCCCGCGGTCCGCCTCGCGAGGCGCCGCCCTGGTGCAGGCGTGAATCCACATCCCGCAGAAACTGCATCGTCATCTTGCCGTGGTCCCGGGACGTGGCGAAGTACGGGGCGTGCTGCAGGTTGAGATAGGCGGCGAAAACAAGCATGAATACGGCTACTGCGGAGCGCGCGACCACCGTCAGCCGGTCCCATCCGGTCAGGCCGACCGCGTGCACCACCAGCACGAGCAGAACGAGAATCTGCTGGACCAGAAAATACCGCTGTCCCCAGGCCAATTCGGTAAAGCTGTTGTACAGGTTGTTGCGGCCGATGACGGCCAGATAGGTCAGGCCTGCGATCACGAAGAGCACAAAGCCGAGCACAGGCACCCGGTTCCTGAGGGCCGGCTCGCGCCAGCGCTGGGCAATGACGGCGACCAGCAACGCCATGATGCCGACCCCCGCGAGGTTGGTGATCGAGGCCTGGCCGGCCTGATACAGGATCATCCGCAGGCTGTTGCCGAGGACCGGTTCGAACAGGACCCGCTGCAGGACGCATTCGGCGGTGGCCTGCAATGAGGGCAGGCTGAGACCGAGTCCAGCTGCAGACGGGTGAACGCCGACCAGGTAGTAGATGCCCACCAGCCCGACGATTCCCCCGTTGAAGATCCGGTCGGCCAGGGTGCGCCGCAGCAGGATCAAGGCCAGGCAGACCGGCACAAAAAGAATACTGAAGGGGTGCGAAAAAACCGCCAGCCCGACCAGCACGAACTGAATGATGCGACCGGCCAGTGACCCCGGCAACTCGGCCAGCAGCAGCAACAGCGCAATGGCGAAGATGTTGATGATGGAAAAGGTCAGGTTTGTGACCAGGGCGTGGTTCCCGAGAGGGAAAAACGCCAGGATCAGGCAGACCAGCAACCGGGTCCCGTCGTCGGGCAGGATGAAGCGGAACCGTTTCAGCGAGAACATCATCAATGGCGCAACCGCCAGGGCGACCGAGACGGCAACCAAGAAGTAGGGGACCGCACGCAGAGGAATGGCCGCGACGATGATGTAGCCGATCAGATTCGGCAGCAGCGCCACGTAGCCTGCGTAGAACTGCCAGACCGCAGACAGGTGGGGGTTGTTCAGGTAGAAGGCCACGACCCGGGTGCCGTCCTCGTTGAAGAGGATCGGATAGAACACCGCGTTGAAGCAGCGCAGGACCAGGATCAGGCCGATCAGGCACGACAGGACCAGGACCGCGAGGGTGTGGTGTTCGGTGATCAGCCTGGCGACGGGGATTCTCCTGATGCCCATTGATGCTCCCGGAGGCGATTGAAACCGGTTCGAAGTTGGTTCTGCACAACAGGGGCAATGATACCGGTTTCCCCGGGCGGGGACAAACCAATCCTGTGCGGGCGGGACCGGATCCCGAGGCTATTACTCGGCCAGGCCGGGCACCTTGGCCGCTCCGGTGCGGGCGGTCTTGCGCCGTGACCAGCGTCCCAGCCGCGCCAGGCCCCAGCCCCAGCGCGTGAAGATCCAGTACAGGGCCGGGATGCCCATCAGGATCAGCACCGTCGAGCTGCCCAGCCCGCCGATCGAACTGAGGGCCAGGTTTTCCCAGATGTCCTTGCCCGCCGTTGCGTCTTTCTTGTACAGCAGAGGCAGCAGACCGGCGATGGTCGTGCCGCTGGTCAGCAGAATCGAGCGCATCTGGATGCGGGTGCCGTCGATGATGGCATTGCGCAGAATCCGCTGCCGGGTTTCGCCGGCCAGGCGCCAGAGGTCGAAGCCGCCCAGGCGCCGCTTGTCCGGCACCTCCCCTTCAGCGTCGCCGCTGGGCACGCCTTCTTTCTCCAGCGTCTCGCGCACCTGCAGCCGGAAACGATTGACCAGCAGGATGGCGTTGTTGACCACGATGCCGAACATCAGGATCAGGCCGATCTTGGCCGAGGAATCGAACTCGCTGCCGGTGCCCCAGAAGATACCCGCCACCCCGACCAGCGCCATGGGCACCGCCAGCAAGACGAGCAGGGGCAGGGCGAAGCTCTCGAACATCGCGGCCAGGGCCATGAAGATGAAGATCAGGGTCAGCCACAGGGTGTTCTTCAGCTCGTCCTCTTCCTCCTGTGTGATCTGCTGGCCGCTCATGTCCTCGGCCGTGTAGCCGTAGGGCAGCTCGATGCCCGCGACGATGTCCTTGAGGAACTTGCGGCGCATCCGGTCGGTGCCGATGTACTCCCAGTTCACCTGCTGGCTGTATTTCTGGTCGTGGCGGTTGATCGAACTGATCTCCGGCCGGCTCTCGATCGAGATCAACTTGCCGAGCTGTACCTTCTGGCCGCGGCCGGTGGTCATGGTGCGGCCCAGGATCTGGTCGTATTCGATGGAATCGGCATCGTCGAAGGTGAGCATCAGGCGCTGGTCCTCGCCGTCGAGCACCATGTGCCAGGGCGACTCCACGCCCAGCAGCCGCCGGATGTGGCCCATGACCTCGGCCATGCTCAGGCGGTGGCTGGCCAGGGCCTGGCGGTCGAGCATGACCACCGTCTCGTCGGTGTTGGAGCGGCTGAAGCGGTCACCCGAGGTCAGCCGCGCGTTGCGCACGCGCCGGTTGCGGGCCAGGCGGGCCAGCACGCCGTCGCTGATGGTCTTGAGTTCCTTGCTGTTGTACCCGGTCAGGCGCACCGTCGAGTTGCTTTGCCCGCCGCCGCGGCCGCCCTTCATGTAGGGGTCGCCGAAGCCGTTGATCCAGATGAACATGCCGCCCATCTCCTCGGCCAGCACGATCACCTTGTTGCGGAACAGTTCGGGGTACGAGGTCTGCAGCATTTCCTCTTCGAATTCCAGGAACATCCAGGCCCGATTGCCCTGGGCGCCGCTGCGCATGTGCACGCCTTCGGGAATGGGCAGCACTTCGTCCTCGAACAGCTTGATCGTTTCGCTGGACAGCTTCACGTCCGTGCCGACCGGCCGTTCCAGGAAGACCACGATGCGTTCGGTGGTCTGGGGCCGCCAGAAGCCGCCGGTGCGCACCTTGTCCTTGAAGACGAAGAACGTGCCCACGAACAGGCCGAACACCACAAGCATGGGATAGAACCAGAAGCGCGTGTGCAGGCGGGTCAGGCGGTCGGCATAGCTGACAAACACGCCGACGCCGATCAGCAGGGCGCCCGCCCCGCCCAGCCAGGGCGCGAAATCCCCGGCCCGGTACTGGCCCTTCCACAACCAGGCCACGCCGAAGATCACGACGGCCAGGACAATCACCCCGGCGGCCCAGCGCCAGAGCATGGCCCAGCCGCAGAGGGCGAATTCGTCGTCGGCGGCCTTGGAGCCCCGCATTTCCTTCTCGGCCGGGCCCTTGAGCGCCACCGGGATCCAGGCAAAGGCGACGAAGATCGAGGCCAGCATGGCGATGCCCACGCTCACCGCCAGTGGCACGTAGAACAGGGACAGGCGGTCGGTCATGAAGATGAACGAGAGGAAGGCCACCACCGTGGTCAGGGTCGTGGCCATGATCGGGAAGGCGACTTCGCGGGTGCCCCGGATCAGGGCCTGGCGCGTGTCGCCGCGGTAGTTGCCGGCCAGGCGGCGGTGGATCGCGTCCAGCACCAGGATGCTGTTGTCCAGCAGCATGCCGAAGCTGACGGTCAGGCCGCTGATGGTGATGAAGTTCACCGAGACGCCGAAGAAGTAGAACATGGACAGGCAGATGACGATGGCCAGCAGGATCGAAAACACCACGATGGCCGTCAGGCGAACACGCTTCAGGGCGATCGCCAGCATGATGAACAGCAGGCCGAGGATGACCAGCGAGCGGATCACCAGTTCGACCAGTTTTTCTTCCAGATCCTCGCCCTCGTCCTGGTCGACCTCGAAGCTCACCGGGAACGGTGCCTCGGCTTCGATCTGGGGCAGCTCGCCGCGCAGATGACGGCTGACCGCGATGGAATTCTGCCCGCTGCGCTTGGTGATCAGCAGGGTGATGACGTTGTCGCCGCCGATCCGGCTGTAGTAGGCGATGTCCTCGAAGTCCCGCTTGACCGTGGCCACGTGGCGCAGCAGCACCGGCTGGCCGCCCAGATTGCGCAGCACCGTATTCTCCAGGCGGCGCAGCGAGACCGAGTCCTGCACACTTACCGTCAGCTCGCGGCCACTGTTGCGGATCGACCCCGCGGGTATGATGTCGTCCAGGGCGTCGAGGCGGGCGACGATCCCGTCGGCGGTCAGGCCGTAGCGTTCCATCAGTTCCAGATCGAGCAGGATCCGGACCAGGGGCCGGGCGCCGCCGCGCAGCTCGGCGTCGGCCACGCCCGGAATCGCCAGGAAGCGCGGCACGATCCAGGTCTCGGCCCGGTCGCGCAGGTCATTCATCGACAAGGGCGAAATCAGGCTGACCGAGAAGAACTCTTCGGTGCGCAGCTCCTCGGGCACAAAAGGCCGGATGAACGGCTGGCTGGCCTGGGCCGGCAGGTTGCGTCGCACGGCGCCCAGACGTTCGGACAGCTCCAGTCGCGCAAACTCCATGTTGGTGCCGCGTTTGAACTTGGCCGTGACCGTGGACTGGCCGTGGCGCGACCGGCTGTCCAGATCCTCGACGCCGTGGCAGCCGGCCACCGCTTCCTCGATCGGCAGGGTGATCGAGCGCTGGATGGCGCTGGGCGAGGCGCCGTTCCAACTGGTGACGATCGACAGCTCGGGCAGCTCGGTCTCGGGCATGGCTTCGATGTTCAGCTTGGGCAGGGCGTAGATACCGGTGACCATCAGGGCCGCAAAGAGCATCCAGGTCGCGACAGGGTGATCAACGGCAAAGCGGATCATTTGTTGTACTCCTTGTCCGTCAACCGGTGCAGCATTTCATAGACGACCGGTGTCAGGAAGAGAGTCAACAGCGTGGCGATGCTCAGGCCGCCGATGATCGTGATGGCCAGGGGCCGCTGCATCTGCTCGCCGGTGCCCAGGCCCAGTCCCATGGGGATCATGGCCAGCACCGTCGTCACGGTTGTCATCAGAATGGGCCGGAAGCGCAGCGCGCTGGCCGCGAAAATCGCCTCACGGCCGCCCAGGCCGTCTTCGCGCATGCGCCGGATCGTGGCCACCTTGACGATGGCGTCGTTGACCGCGATGCCCAGCAGGGCCACCAGCCCGATCAGTGAAATGATGTTCAGGGTCTGGCCCGTGAAGTACAGGGTGACCATGGCGCCGGCGATACCCACCGGCAGCACGGCCGAGATGATCAGCGGGTCCAGGAAGCTTTCGAACTGGGCCGCCAGGATCATGTAGACCAGGAGCGCGCTCAGCAGCAGGGCAAAGCCCAGGTCATGGAAGCTGCTGTTGATCTCCTCCTGCTCGCCGCCGGTCACGAACGAAACACCCTCAGCCGTATCCAGCCGCGCCAGCAGTTGGTCCACGTCCTGCCAGACGTCAGCCATGGCGCGGTCGTTCACGTCGCCGGCGATGGTGATCTGACGCCGCTGGTTGCGCCGGACGATCTCGCGCACGGGCGTGCCGGGGGTCTGGATCACGAATGCCCCCAGGGGCACGGTCTTGTCGTTGCCGATGGCCACCGGTGAAGCCAGCACCGTCGACAGGTCGTAGCGCTGGTCGCGGGGCAGCCGTACCGCGATATCGATGCGCTGCTCGATCTCGTTGTAGGTCGTGGCCACGGTGCCCTGGATGCGGTTGCGCAGCTCGCGGGCCAGGGCCTCCGGTTCCAGGCCGAAACGCAGGGCTTTTCGGCGGTCGATGGTGATCTCGACCGTCGGGTTGCCCAGAACCCGGTCCATTTCCACGTCCTCCAGGCCGGGGATTTCGCGCAACTGCGGCAGCAAGTCCTCGGCCATCCGGCGCGCTTCTTCGCTCTTTTCGGCAACCACCCCGAGGGTGAAGGCGGCCTCGCCGCTGGCCAGGATCTCGCGCAGCCCCACGCCTTCCTCACTGTAGACAAAGGCGCCGCCCTGGATGTCGTCCAGCAGCGGCTGCAGCCGGGCTTTGACCTGCTTCAGGTCGCTGCGGCCGTGTCGCGAGGGATGCAGCATGACCCGGATGCGCGCCGTGTTGGCGGCGCTGTAGTCCTTGAGGCTGGCCAGGGTCTTTTCGGTCACCCCGACCTGGGTGTAGACGGTTTCCACTTCCGGCATGGGCACCAGGGCAGCCGCCAGATTGCCGGCAATCTCATCCGTCAGTTCCAGGGGAGTGCCGGCCGGCAGTTCAATGGCCAGGGTGAAGTCGCCGCGGGTGCGGTCGGGCATGAAACTCAGGCGCATTTCCTCAGCCATGAATCCGCCCAGGGCCACGGCGAGCAGCACCACCGCCAGAAAGGCGGGTTTGTGGTCCATGACCCAGACCAGCACGGCGTGATAGCGGCGGCTCAGGGCCTGGAAGGCCTTCTCGAACGGCACGAAGATCCGGCTGGGCCGATCCCTGGGTACTTTGAGGATGTGGGCTGACAGCATGGGCTGCAGCAGCAGGGCGGCAAAGACCGAGACCACCAGGGAAATCGTCACGGTCAGGGCCTGGTCACGGAAGAACTCGCCGGCGATACCCGGCACGTAGATCACCGGAAAGAAAACCGCGACCGTGGTCAGCGTCGCGGCGATGACCGGCGAGGCTACCTCGGCCGCTGCGGTGGCGCAGACATCGCCGATGGGCGTGCCGGATCCGCGCGTCAGTTTCAGGTGGCGGTTGATGTTTTCCAGCACCACGATCGAGTTGTCCACCAGCATGCCCGCGGCCAGGGACAGTCCGCCGAGGGACATCAGGTTCAGGCCCACGTCGGCGAAGTAGAGGAAGCCGAACGTGGTCATGATCGAAACGGGAATGGCCAGGCCCACGACCAGGGGACTGCGCCAGTCCATCAGGAAGAAGAAGAGCACGATGAAGGCCAGGGCCGAACCGTACAGCAGGGAATCCTGCATGCCCTTGAAACTCTCGGCGACAAAGTCGGCGTCGCGATAGATGAAGCTGTAGTCCAGGTCGCCGTACTGCTCCTTGAGAATGCCCAGCACCTTGTCCACTTCCGCGGTCGTGGAAATCGTGTTCTCGCCCACTTCCTTGTACAGGTGCAGCGAAACCACCTCCTCGTCGCCATCGAGGGTGAAGCCTTCCGGCTCCTTGGTCGTATCCAGCACGGTCGCTACGTCGGCAATGGTGATGCCGGGGCCGGCGGCGGGAATCTCGGTCTGGCGGATCTCGTCCAGGTTCTCGAATTCGCCCAGGATACGCAGCGGCAGGTGCAAGGGGCCCTTGCGGATACGCCCGCCCGGGAAGCTGATGTTGGCCACGCGCAGGGCCGTGCCCAGGTCTTCCATGGTCAGGCCGTACAGGCGCAGCCGGTCAAAATTCGGTTGGACCAGGATTTCACGCTCGGCCCCGCCGATGACCTCGGCCTGGCTGACGCCATTGATCTGCTCGAGGGCGGGTTTGACCACTTCGCGGGCGAAGTCGGTCATGCGGGCCATGGGGTCGCTACCGTGCAGCACCAGAATCGCGATGGGCCGCGCGCTCGGGTCCCAGCGCAGGATCAGGGGGCGGTCCGCCGCCGCGGGAAAGTCATCCCGGTAGGCGACCCGATCGATGGCTTCACGCAGGTGCAGGTTGGCGAAATCCATCTCGGTGCCCCACTCGTACTGCACCGTGATCGTCGAGACACCCTCGCGCGTCCTGGAGACCACACGCCTGACGCCGGCCAGACCGGTGATGACCTCTTCCAGGGGCTGGGTGACCAGGCGGGTCAGGTCGTCGGCAGGGGTGTCCGCGTAGTTGGTGATCACCGTCAGGTTCGGATAGTTGATGGCCGGCAGCAGGTCCACCGACAGACGCTGGCGCGCCTGAAAGCCGATCAACACCAGTCCGGCGAACAGCATCAGGATAGCCACCGGCCGCCGGACCGCGGTCTGGATGATCATCGGCCGCCTCCGGCCTGGGCGGTCATCGTGTCGGCGGCGAAGCTCCAGCGGTCCACCGGCGAGAGCCGCTTGCGGACCTTGATCTTGGCTTCGTGGGCCAGGGTCAGGTGATCGCTGACGATGACTTCGTCACCGGGGGCCAGGGAACCGCCGCTGTACACCTTCAGGATCTCCGCCCAGTCGTCGTTCTGCAGGCCGATGTCCACGTACAACCAGCGGGCGCGGTCGCCTTCCTTCTTGAACACCAGGGGCCGGTTGTCGCGAATGAGCAGGGCCGCCTTGGGGGCCAGCAGCTTGTCGTGGTAGACGATGCCGGCGATCTGGGCCCGCACGAACATGCCCGGCCGGTAGCGGCCGTCCGGATTGTCGAAACGGATCAGGATTTCGCAGGTGCGCGAGGCCTCGTCCAGCGTGGGGCTGATCACGTCGATGGCGGCCTCGAGGGTGTCGCCGGTGGCGGGGATCGCCAGCAGCACCGGCCGGCCCTCGGCCAGGTGGCCCAGGTCGGCTTCCAGCACGTTCACCGTCGCCTCGAGGTGGTCGTTGTTGAATATGGTGCAGACCGTGCTGTTGACGGTCAGCATTTCACCCGCGACCATGGTCAACCCCTGGATGATGCCGGCAAAGGGTGCCCGGATCCGGGTGTACTCCAGGTTCAGCTGGGCGCGTTCTTCGGCCATGCGGGCATCCGCCAGACCGGTGCGCTGCTCGAATACGGCGTCACGGAAGGCGCCGGCCTGCAGCGAATTCATCTCCAGGGCCAGAATCCGGGTCTGGTATTCCTCACGGGTGATCGCACCGCGCTTGAGCATGTCTTCGAGGGTGTCGCGGCCGGCCCGGAAATCGTTCAGGGCGGCGGTGTTGACCTGGAAGGTGTCGTCTTCGGCGGCCATCTGGCTGAGGGCCTGCAGGTGGCGGTAGCGACTCTCCTGCAGGGCGATTTCGTACTCACGGGCATCGATGCGGGCCAGGATCTGACCCTTGTGCACCCGGTCGCCGTCGCGCACGAATACCTGCAGCAGCTCACCGCCGACCTTGGTCTTGATCACGACCGACTTGGGCGTGCGGATGGCGCCGTCGGCGTAGACCGGCAGCACGAGTTGCCCCTGCCGAATCTGCCCCGTGTTGACCCGAATGGCCTTTTCCTTGCGCGGCTTCTTGGCCTTGGTGCTGTCGGTGACCGCCACCTTGGTCGAATCGTCCGCTGTTCCGTCGCCGCCCGGGCCCAGACATCCGGCCAGAAAGAGGAAGCTCAGCAGCAGGGGCAACAGCGCCGTCCGGCGGCAGTGGCAAGACAGGCACGAGAAAATACGCATGGTCGGCCTTTCGGAGTCATGGACTGTAGGGGATAGAGCACGCATCATACGTCATCTGCCCCCGACAGTTGCAGGCTTTTCCTGGGCGTTCACAATATTTAACGACGGGCCCGATCTCAGGGAGCCGGCCGGTAGCAAATCACTTCCAGCGGCGAAGACTCGGCCGCCTCTTCGGCCTCCGCGCTGACCGCCTGCTGGTTCAGGAACGCGTCCAGGGCGCCGACGACCACGATGCAGCGGCCATCGGGCTGGATGTGAATGGCATCCCGGTCTTCATCGTGGTCACCCGTCAGGGCCACCTGGCGGGCAAAATGCCCCTCGGCGTCATAGACGTCGAGCAGGGTCCAGGTGCCGTCGGGCAGAGGCGTCGTGCGGTAGCCGGCCTGCACCCAGATGCGGCCGTCGTCCGTGACCCACAGACCGTTGACGGCGGCCTGGGCGTCCTCGGTCCTGATCTCCCGCGGCGGCACGGGGTAGTTGGCGCCCACCGCGGTGATGATCTGGTGGGCCAGCTGGCGCTGGTCGTCCGTGCGGGTGCCGGGATCATATTCACGCGAGAAGGTCCGGACCAGCTTGCCGTCGGCGGCATGGACCGCGAATCGCATGTCCTGACGGTCGGGGGCGATGACGACCTCTCCAGCAGGCCCTGTGGCCAGCCGTTGCCAGATGAA
>JAJRWA010000098.1 GCA_024277025.1 Candidatus Krumholzibacteriota bacterium
TATCCGGATCCGGACCCGGCCCGTGCTGATGACGGCGTTCGCGGTGGCGGCGGGCATGCTGCCGGTGGCCGCGGGTTCGGCGATTGGCCTGGAGCGGCTGGCGCCCCTGGGCGCCGTGGCGATCGGTGGTCTGCTGGCCGGGACTTTCCTGACCCTTTTGTTCGTGCCCTTGATGTTCATCTGGACGACCAGGGATCTGCGGTGATCAGGACGCCATTTCCTGATCACCGCTATCCAGCTCAGGGACCTTCAGGTGTTCGTCTCCGGTCACGGCCTGACGCCGCACTGGGCTCGCCTATCGCGTCAGCAGCACGCCCCGACTGTCCTCGATGATATCCGTGAACGGCTCACCGCCGGTAATGGCTTCAAAGCCACCCGACCCGTCAATCAGGCTGACCACACGGTACTCTGAACCCCCGTCTGGTGACTGCCAAACGGTAAGCGCCAACGTGCCGTTGAGCACCTGTTGGCCGGTCAGGAAACTCAGGCTCTCGGTCGAGATCCCGGCAAAGTGAAGCACATCCAGTTCAACCACGAAGGTCGATCCGAGTTCGACCGCGCCGTTGATGGCCAAACGGGCGGGCGCGCCGTCCAGATCCGGCCGGATTGTGCCCAGCATCGTGGCCGAAGGCGCTCCCACTACAATGAGGCGGACATTGTCCCCGGCCGCGGCCGTACCGCCACCGGTAATGACACCACTCTCCTGGAGTGTGAAGTCGCCCTGGACCGTGAGTGCGCCCCCGATCAGGTTCAGCGTTCCGGAGCAGTCCAGCTGGGGTTCGACCACAAAGGCGCCGTCACCCGTCTTGCGGAACTCGCCCAGCACCTGCAAGCCGGTCGAGCTTCCCAGCCCGCGTTTCAACGTGCCGCCTGACACCTGATTCCACAGGGCCTGCCTTTCGACCACGATACCCGCCCCGTTGGCCAGGCCGAGGTTGACTGCGCTGTCCCCGTCCACGCGACCAAGGATGTCCCAGGCGGTGTTGGAGAGGATCTTGGTGCCCGACGTCTCGAAAGTCGCGACCGAACCGAACTGGGTCGTGAAGCTGTGCAGATCGCCGATGATCCCGCGTCGCCAGACAAAGGTCTGGTCCACACGCAGGCTGGCCAGGCCGGAGATGGCCAGATCGACACCCGAATCCACGATCAGGTGTTCGATCTTGATCGACTGTCCCTCGTAGGTGCCGAAGACCGCGCTGCCCCTGATCTCCAGGGCACCATCTCCGTTGAAGAAGGCGAAGGGAATCCCGGTTGTGCCGGACTGCCGCAGCACTGACCCGGCAGCGATATCGACGAAGCCGCTCAGGACACCGCCCGAGATGGCCAACGATCCGGCGTCCACTTCCAGCGCGCCGGTGGAATTGAATTCCGCCGATGAGGCGTAGATCGCCGCCTCGCCCGTACCGGCCACCTTGCGAATGACGCCCTCGCTGCTCAGCACGCCCGGCTCAAAAACGGAAACCGTCGCCTCGCCCTGCAGCTCCAGCAGGCCACCGCTGTTGATCATCATCCCGCTGCGGACACGGAGGTTGGCGCCCTCCCACACGACGACCTCGCCGGCGACGTCCAGATCGAGATTCAGGTTCAACGCCTCGCCCAGAATGCTGAGCGTCGCCCCGCCTCCGATCTCCAGGCTACCGGTGCCGACGATGGTGCCACCGTTCCACACCAGGTCTTCCGCGACCTGAACGATGCCGCCGACTTCCAGCTCCGCCCCTCCCTGCAGTCCACCACTGGCAAAGGCCAGCCGGTTTCCGGCCGTCGCCAGGGTCTGGGTGCCGGCGTCGCCGCCCAGGATCAGGCCCAGGACCGATACATCCGCGGTCATAGAAACCGTATAGGTACCCGGCACGTTGATCACCGCGACATCATCAGCGCCGGGTACGGTGCCACCACTCCAGTTGGCCGAATCCTGCCACTGACCATTGCCGGCGGCCAGCCATTCGATCACCGGACCGCCGGCGATCGCCACGGCGACCGAAGCGGTGTCGGTCACGCCGCCGGCACTGGCGTAGATCTCGGCCGTGCCGACACCCGTGGCGGTCGCCACGCCATCCAGGCCGATCACCACGACGTCGGTGCGGCTGCTCTGCCACTGGAACACGGTATCCACCACGGCGCCGGCGCCGTCGAACGCCGTGGCTTCGAACAGGACATCCTCGCCAATCGCCGCCAGGGAAACCGAGTCAGGCGCCACGACGACCGTTTTGATTCCCGTGTCATCCGGCGGCCCGGGCGCAGTCGGTTCATTGTCGTCGCTGCAACCGGTCAATCCCATTGCAGCAATGCCCATCATGATCACAAACAGGGCTCGGCGGAACTTCATCACTTTCCTCCCAGGGTTCAGAAAATCGGCCGGCGACGTGGCCTTGTTGTGTCCAGATGGTAGCTCAGAAATTACAGTTGGCAATCAGTTTCAATAATCCCCCGCCGATCCACCACCGCCACCACCGCAAAGGTCACCAGACTGACCACCCACAGGAAATACACCGGATGCGGCCCCACCCGCCAGGCCGGCAGCAGCAGCCAGACGATCAGGGCCAATCCGGTCAAGCCCAGGGTCCACACCGCCGAGCCGCGCCGACACCACCGGGGCGCCAGCATGGTCATCAGGACGATCAGCGTGTAGCTCGTGGTCAGGGTCAGCGCGGCCAGCAGCATCTTCAGGATGCCGGTCACCGTCAGCGCCAGGGCAAATGTCACGAGACTCAGCAGGGCCACCGTCACCCGGCACAACACCTGTTCCTGGCGGGCGTCCAGCTGCCACGGCCCGAAGCGCCGGACCAGATCGTTGGTGACCAGGGTCGCGCTGCCCAGCAGCAGCGCCGAGGCCGTACTCACGTCGGCCGCCCACAAGCCGGCCAGGATGATGCCGGCCGCCAGCGGCGGCAACCCCAGCACGACCCGCGGCAGGGCTTCGGCCGGCACGATATCCGGA
>JAJRWA010000007.1 GCA_024277025.1 Candidatus Krumholzibacteriota bacterium
CTCGCCGCTCGCCAGGTCGATGACTTCGACCCGCGACCAGCCTTCCATGAAGATCTGCTCGTTGTCCCGGGTCGTGATCACTGCGAGCCGGTTGCCGTCCGGCGCCAGCGCCATCTCCCAGATCACGGCGGTGGCCGGAATGACTTCCGCATCCCGCCACGTCTCAAGGTCCAGGCGGTGCACGGCCGTCAGTTGGCGGATGCCATGCCCGTATTCCAGATCCTCATAGCGTTGCTGCAACTCTTGCCACTCGCTGTCCGTTTTCTTGACATCGACCGTGTAGTAGAGCGCGCGCCCGTCCGGGGCCAGCTGGAATAACCCCACGCCATCGGCCACGCGGGTGACCGCCTGCAGGCCGGTCACATCGGGCTGGATGCGCCACACCTGATTGCTGCCGTCATGGGGCGGTGTGTCGCGGCCGGCGCGGTCGCGTCCCGTGAAATAGAGGTATGTCCCGTCAGGAGCCCACGTCACGCCGCCGCCACCGAAGTTGTCGAATGTGAGGCGCCGGGCCTGGCCCGATTCATGGCCCACCAGCCACAGATCCTGCCGGCGTCCGGCATCACCTTCACCCCAGCGGCTCTCTGTGTAGGCAATCCACCGGCCGTCGGCCGAGACGGCCAGATTGCCCAGGCTGGTCAGCCCGAAATAGTCAGCCGGTTCAATGGTGTGGGTTCGGGTTGCGGCGGCACTCACGTTCGTCGTCAGCAGGCCGCACAGGATCAGGGGCAACAGGTATCTGAGAGAACGCACGCATCTATCCTCCGGTTGGGGCAACGTCAGTCTGGGCGCAGACTAACATTTCGAGCAAAAAATGGGGATATTTTTGCCGTTGTCGGTCGTCGGCACCGGGGACCACGAAGACACGCAAGGCTGGGGGTTATTTGAGTGTTGGTTATTATTATCCAACTGGCCGCAGCCCTTCAATAAGAATTCACTCGTCGTAAGTGAAAATAGAACAATAGCTTAAGTAAAATCCAGCTCATCTCCATATTGAACGGAAATTTGCACCAAGGATTGGATTCATGCATTTTGTGCTGTAAATATTCTTCCCTTATGCTATAATCCGTGATACAACGTGAGTTCGTTCGCCAGGAGATTGGCGAGAAGTTCGTGCCAGTCTCCGCCATTCACACTCCACTCACCAGAGGAGCGACAACATGAAGAAGTTGGTTCTTGTCATTGCTCTGGCGGCTATCGCCCTGAGCGGTTCCGCCTTTGCCCAGGATCCCGCGTACTTTGACAACATTGGTGTCTACATGGACGAAGCGGCGACCAACAGCTGCGTCACGCTGCCTGCCGGCGCCTACAACACCTACCTTGTGCTGACCAAGCTGACGCAGAACGAAGTGCTGGGCTGGGAGTGCAAGCTGAGCGTCGAGAACATGTTCCTGACCTCGTTCACGCTGCGTGGCCAGGGTCTGGATGTCGGTACCCGCGAAGACGAGCACATTGTCGGTCTGTCCGACCCCCTGCCTGCGGTCAACGGCCAGCTGGTCATTGCTGATCTGCAGTTCCTGATCTCCAACTCAGGGGCCCCCAGCTACGCCTTCATCGACGAAATCTACTTCAGCCTGCTCGAGAACGGCCTGCCGGCCTACCTCAACGGTGCCAGCGATGGCTTCCCGCTGCACCAGGCCAACGCCTACAACCCCGGCTGGACCGGTAGTGTCGGTGTCCCGGTGTTCATCGCCAACGGCGACTGCAACACCGTGGCCAACGAGGAACTGTCGTTTGGCAGCGTCAAGAGCCTGTTCCGGTAAACACCGCAGGTATCACGAACGCTCTCGCCTGACAAAAACGGCCGCCCCTTCAGGGGTGGCCGTTTTTTGCCGCGCCAGACCCGGCTGGGCTAGTCGTCATCCGGATCGGTAACGATACCCAATTCCGTCTCGCGCCCTTCCCGCCGGGCGGCCATTCCTTCGGCCGTTTCCAGGGATTGCCAGCACTGCTGTTGGGATTCCCACTCCACCGAGAGCATCGAAGTCTGGTCCAGGGTGGCGGACTGCTGCACCGCCAGCTTGCTCAGGTGCACACCGGGCTTGGGCAGATGAATCAGGCGCTGCACATAGGCGTCCAGGTCCTCTTGCCAGGTGCCGCCGTCCAGCAGACGGTCGACCAGGCCGATGCGGTAGGCTTCTTCGGCACCAAGCGTGCGATGGGACCAGATGAAGTCCAGGGTTCGGCCGGGCCCGATCAACCGGGGCAGGGTGTGGGTCAGACTCCAGCCGGGAATCAGGCCACCGCTCATGTCCTGGCAGGTGAAGGCCGCCTCGGGCGAGGCCAGGCGAATGTCGGCCGCCAGATAGAAGCCCAGACCAAAATTCCGGATGTCGCCCCGCGTGGCGGCGATCACCGGTTTGATCGACTCGCCCATCAGGGTGATGATGTTGCGCGAGATCTCTTCGGTGGCCGCCAGGACTTCCAGCCCGCCGCCCAGGCGGTGGGCCTCGGCGGCCAGATCCAGATCGTGGTGCAGGTCGAAGCTGTGGTCGCCGTCAGTGAACAGAATGACGCGGACGGCCCGGTCCTCGCGCAGGCGCAGCATGAGGTCGACGAACTCGTCATGGAGGTCGGCCAATTGGGGGGCGCCCGGACCGATCATGCTGACGGTGGCACAGTCCTCGGCGATCTCGCAGTCAAAATTCTGGTATTCCATTTCTACTCCCAGGTCGGATTGTAGCCGGAATAATAAGCGAAATAGCCGCCGAGGCAAATGGTGCGACCGGTGGACACTTGCCGCAGGCTCCATTAGAATGAACGGATCGAGCGGGCGCAAGTCCGCCGGAAAGGATATTCGGTGAGAATATTTGTCACGGGTGGCACGGGTTTGGTGGGGCGTACCCTGGTGCCTCAATTGCTCAATCGACAGGACGCGGTGCTGTGCGTGACCCGGGATCCGGCCCGGGCCCGGGCGATGCTGCCCGAGCGGGTGGAATTGATCGGGGCCGACCCGACCCTGCCGGGGTCCTGGCAGGACCGCCTGCTGACCTGCGATGCGGTGGTCAATCTGGCCGGCGAACCGGTGGCCGCCGGGCGCTGGACCCGCACCCGGAAGCAGCAGATCAGGCGTTCGCGCCTGGCGGTGACCGGCAATATTGCCGGCGCCATCGCCGATGGCGGCCAGGCCACGACGCTGATCAACGCTTCGGCCGTGGGCTACTATGGGAACCAGGGTGCCGCCGCCCTCAGTGAGGACCACGAACCGGGGCAGGACTTCCTGGCCCGTCTGGCGGTCGAATGGGAGCACACCGCGAGCAAGGCCGACAAGGAGGACGTGCGTATCGTGCTGCTGCGCCTGGGCATCGTTCTGTCCCGCGAAGGCGGCGCTCTGCCCCGGCTGCTGCCGCCTTTCCGCTGGGGGCTGGGAGGGCCGCTGGCCTCCGGACGGCAGTACTTCCCGTGGATCCACATTCAGGATCTGGTCCGGATCATCCTGTTCTGTCTGGACAACGAGGGCTTGCGGGGTCCGGTCAATGCGGTGGTGCCCAACCCGCCGCAACAGAAGGAATTCGCCACGGCCCTGGGCCGGGCGCTCGGCAAATCCGCCTGGCTGCCGACGCCGGCGGTGGTCCTGCACCTGCTGCTGGGGGAGCAAGCCGGCATGATCCTGGCCAGTCAGCGGGCCGTGCCCAATGCCCTGAAGGCCCACGGCTTCCGCTTCGCCTTTGGCGAACTGGACAAGGCGTTGGCGGATCTGTTCCCCGGCTAGCCGACGACGAACGCGTCGGTCTGCAGGTCACCGTTCTCAAACCGACTCAATGACAGGCTGTTGATGATCTCGTCCGGGTGCCCGGTCGTGATTTGGGCGGCCATGCGCCGTCCGGTCACCGGCCCGAGCATGAACCCGTGCCCGCTGAAGCCGCAGATGTGGTAGTAGCCGCCCAGGCCCGGCACGCCGCCGAGAATGGGACGGTGGTCCGGCGTGACGTCATACAGGCCCGCCCACTGGCGCATCAGGCGCACCTCGGCGGCGCGGGGATAGAGCTGGATCAGGGCCCGGGCGAAGCGCACCGCGAACCGCAACTGGCTGCGGGTGTCGAAATCGGCCGGATCCTGCCAATGGGGCTCGTGCGGGTCACCGATGCCGCCGACGATCTCGCCGCGCAGGCTCTGGCTGAAGTAGATGCCGTTGGTGATCGAGATCACCATCGGGTCCAGGAACGGCTTCAGCGATTCGCTGACCATGATCTCGTGGCGTTCCTGCCGGTTGGGCAATTCGACACCCACCTTGGCGGCCAGATGTCTGGCCCAGGGGCCGGCGCAGTTGACCACCACCGGCGCGCTGATGCGGCCCCGGTCGGTCTCCACGCCCAGCACCCGACCATCGTCGCTGAGAATGTCCCGTACGGCGGTGCGGATGAAGATCTTCACGCCCAGACGGTGACACGCCCGCGCGTAGCCCCAAACCACGGCAAAGGGATAGGCCGTCCCATCCCTGGGGCAGAAGGTGGCGCCCTTCAAACGGGAGACATCCAGCTCGGGTACGATCTTCAGGCACTCGGCAGGCTGCAGGAATTCGGTCGGCACCGAGCACCGGTTCTGCAGGGCGACCGCCTCGCGCAGCGCCGGCAGATCCGCTTCGCTTTCGGTGATCATCAGGTAGCCGCCCTGCCGGAAGAAGACCTGGTAGCCGAGTTCGGCCGACATCTTCTCGTACAGGGCCACGCTCTCCTGGGCCAGCCGGATGTTTTCTGCGGTGGTCCATTGCTGACGGATGCCGCCGCCGCAGCGTCCGGTCGAACCGCTGCCAATGTAGTTCTGCTCGATGACCACGATGTTCTTCAGACCACGCCGCGCCAATTCGTAGGCGGTGGCCAGTCCGTTGATACCGCCACCGACCAGCACGGCGTCGGCGGTGGCCGGTACCGGACCCTGGGAGAGGGGGATCATGACTGGTCCTCCCCGGTGTCTGCCTGGGCCGGATGCTCCGGAATATCCAGACCGGCCAGCTGGGCAAAGGTCAGCGGTTCGGCCGGCGGCCGGATGTTGGTCAGCCGTATCCCGGCCGGATCCGCATCACGCAGGACCGCCAGTTCCAGCACCGCTTCGCTGAGGCAGCCCTTGCCCTGGCAGAACCCGGTGCCCAGCCCGGTGTAGCGCTTGAGCGATTCCAGCTCGGTGAAGCCCTCGGCGTAGGCTTGCCGGAAGTCCCGCAGGGTCACGTCCTCGCAACGGCAGAGAATTATGCGGTTGTCATTCATCGCGACACCTGGTCCGTGGGCAGATGGCCAAGGGTTTCACCGGCGTAGAGGATCCGGGCGCCGCCGGGGAGGGTCAACTCCAGGTCGCCGGTCGTCGAGGCCGCCAGGGCGCGGGGTACGAAGCCGCCTCGCTCCGGCAACAGGGCCAGATCGGCGCCGAGCTGGTAGGGGATGTCATAGGCCGGCTTGCCGCGCCCGCAGATGACGGCCAGATCGGCTTCCAGGTGCATGTGACTGCCCAGGGGACCGGGCGCGTTGCGGCGCGGCACGAAGACCGCCTGCACCATGTGCTGGCCGTTGCCGCGCACTTCATCGAGCTTCAGGCCCGTGTTGAGAGCCCACTTCAGGTCCACGGCCGCGGCGACCTCGGACTGGCAGCCGCCCTCGGTGACGACCAGGCTGATGGCGGCGCCGCGAGCCGCCAACAGGGCGGCGCTGAGCCAGAAATCCAAACCGCCGCCGACGATCAGGGCATGTTTGCCGTCCACCTCGAGGCCATCCCGCGTCAGCAGGCGGTACAGGGCGCGCGGGCCGAACAGACCGGGTGTGTCATTGCCGGGAAAGAGTCCGATCGTGTCGAGGGCACCGGCCGCCCAGACCAGGGTCTTGAAACGGGCGACCATCAGTTCGGAGCCCCGGCGGACCAGAACGCCATCGGGGTGATAGCCGGCAATGGCGCGGGCGCCACCCAGGAACCGGACGTTGTCATGTGCCGGCAAGCGGGCCACGGCCGCTTCCAGTCGTTCCAGGGCGGCCGCCAGGGTGGGGAAACGGCCCAGATGGCTGTCGCGGCAACTGGCCAGCTCGCGCAGTGCGGCCAGGCGTTGCCCGCCGGCGGCCACGTGATCGTCCAATAGCAGGGTCGTTCCCGCACACTCGGCAGCGGCGCGCAGGCCGCTGGGCCCGGCGCCGACCACGATCGTCTCAAACTGTCCGAGATCCGTTTGCGGCGGCGTGGCCGCAGCCTCGGCAGCGGCGGGCAGGGCGCGGGCCGCACGGGCAGCATCGGGCAGGCGACCAACACCGGTCATGGGCCGGATCCGGTCCAGAAAGAAACGGCTCAGGGTTGCCGGCCTGGTGAACCACTTATAGTAGAAGCCGACCGGAAACCAGGCGCTGCCGAGGGCCAGCATTTTTTGCATGGGAGCGCCGTAGAAGGTGCCCGTGTCCTGCGTGGCCACGACCATGCCGTCGTGCAGCGGGGTCTCGCAGCTGCGCACGTTGGGCACGCCGTCGACCCGCAGCAGGAAGTTGGTGCAGTGGCCGCGGGCGCAGGTCACACCCCGGGGTCGGCCGAACTTGTGGGAATGGGACAGGTGGCGGATGCCCTGGTCCCACAGGGCGACCGCGAGGCTGGTGCCGGCCCGGCAGTTGAGGGTCTCGCCGTCAAAGGTGATGGCGACCGTCGGCAAACCGGCAGCAGGGGCA
Source organism: Candidatus Krumholzibacteriota bacterium (assembly GCA_024277025.1). Classification (GTDB taxonomy): domain Bacteria; phylum Krumholzibacteriota; class Krumholzibacteriia; order LZORAL124-64-63; family LZORAL124-64-63; genus JAGRNP01. Next base: position 6,633 of record JAJRWA010000007.1, read on the forward strand.
GGATTCTGGGCCAACGCGAGATCCTTTCGGCAGCGGAAATCCCGGCAACGGACCGACAGGGTCCGGCTCCGAAAATAGGCTCCGGACCCCAGTGCGGCAAGGTCCGTATGGGCCCGGGCTGGGGGATATCTGCGGTCGGGCAAGGAGAAGTTAATTCTGGTCTTGGCGCGCCCGGTGCGTATTTTTCAGGGGTCCGCCGTTCCTGGCTCACACCATGCCACCAATGAGGTCAACCATGTCCGCCAAACAACTGTCCGATGTCCGTGCCCTGGCGGCCCAACACAACATCGAATTCGTGGATCTGAAGATGCTCGATCTGGTCGGACGGCTGCATCACATCAGCTTTCCCATGGATCGGCTGGACGAAGGGGTGTGCCGCAACGGGATCGGGTTCGACGGCTCGAGCTACGGCTTTCTGAAGGTCGAGAACAGCGACATGGTGTTGTTGCCCGATCTGGCCACCGCGGCGGTGGACCCGTTTCGCAGGCGGCCGACCCTGACCCTGTTCGCGGAGGCCCACCTGACGGACGCCGACCGCACGCCCTTTCCCCAGGACAGCCGCACGGTGGCCCGCAAGGCGGAGCAGGCCCTGCGAGACGCCGGCGTGGCCGACAGTTCCCAGTGGGCGACCGAATTCGAATTCCACATATTCGACGACGCCGAGTTCGGCACCACGGCCAACGACAGCTTCTTCGGCGTCGGCAGCGGCGAGACCTTTTTTCAGAACGCCTATCACGCCTGCAACCCGCACGACAAGTACGACGACTTCCGCGACGAAGTGAGCGCGGTGATGAAGGAATTC
>JAJRWA010000099.1 GCA_024277025.1 Candidatus Krumholzibacteriota bacterium
CCCGTGGCAACTCCAGCAATGGGGGGCCAAGACGTTACCCTTGGCCACTTCGGTCCCGTGGGTGCTGCCGGCGTAGATCTCGCCTTCCTCGTCGTGGCAGCCAGTGCAGTCGACGTCAGCCAGTTCCTCGTCATGGGGAAAATCATCGAAGCCGTCCAGATCTTCGTGGCAATCGATGCATTCCAGCCCTTCCTGTCCGTGGACCGACGCCTGGAACTGCTCCAGGTCCACATAAAGTGAAACGACATGGTCGCCCACGTTCTTGGTCATCTCCATATCGTCGTGGCACTCGAGACAGGTCTCGGCGTCCTGAGCCAGAGCAGCCGGGCTGCAGATGACCAGCGCCAGAAAGGCCAAAGTGGCCCCGCTCACCAGTGACTGGACCTTCGGACGACCATTCGCGAAAGGAAATGACATGGGACAGAACTCCTGCGGTAACGAGCCAAGTTGGGAAACTTTTCACAGCTTGCATTATTGGCAACAAGTCCGCGTGGGTCAAATTGATATCAGTTTGGTCCTATGTGACTTCGCATAATGGGGGATACCCGGGACCACCCCGACAATCGAGAGGTGTTTGATCTTATTTTAAGTATCGAATATTTATTGTAGTTGCCTGTATGGCCATGTTTAGTAAAAAACAACTGACATTGCTTCTCGATATCAGCGGGGGCTAACTTTTTTTACCCGTTCACCTTGGGGCCGGTTCCCGCAGGGGAATTTCCCGGATTCTCAGTGGGATTTCAGCCGCTGGCCGGAGCCAGATCCGGCCAGACCGGGATCTCCACGACATAATTCGTACCCACACCCGGATCGCTCTTGGCCGTAATGGTTCCCTGGTGCCGCTCGATGATGCGGGCACTGCTGACCATCTCCCAATCCATGCGCATACGGCTGGTGTCCGCCCGGAAGCTCGGGTTGAACAACGCCAGCAACGCATCCGGTTGGTATCCGCAACCTGTGTCGGCGATCGTGACCCGGATCCGGTCTCCGACTTGCTCGCTGCCAATGGTGACCGTCCCGGATGGGGCCGTATCCCGCACCGCGTGCCGCAACAGGGCCAGGAAAGCCTGATTCAACTGGGCTGGATAGCCCAGCACCAGGGGCAGTTCCCCCAAATTCCGGACGATTTCGATACCGTCGGGAATGTCGTGCCCGATCAGGCCCAGAGTCGCCTCCAGGCCAGCGTTGATATCGGTCTGTTGCACCTCGCCCTTGTCCAGTTGGCTGAACACCTTCAGGCCCGTGACCAACTCGTCAATGCGGGCCGTGGCCTGGGACAGACTCGCCAACCCCTGCTCCATGGCCCGCAGGGCGCGGCCCAGACGCGGGTCGTCGTGCCCCTGCCCATCGCGCCCGCAGTTCGTCACGATGATGTCCCGGCTGCGTCCCAGCACATCCACCGACGAGCCCATGGCGCCCAACGGCGTGTTCAGTTCATGGGTCAGCCCCGCCACCAGCTTGCCCAGCACCGCCATCTTTTCCGACTGGATCATCTGGCCCTGGGCGGCGATCAGGTCGGACTCCGCTTTTTCCCGGCGCGCAATGTCACTGATCAGCGACGACTGCATCTCCCGGATACTGTCGGCCAGTTCGCCCAGGGCATCGCCCGAGCGGTAGTCCAGCTCCTGCCCCAGATCACCGCCGCTGATCGCCTGGGCCAGGCGGCTCATGCGATGGACCGGCCGCACGATCGAACCGATCACGACGACCGACAGGAAGACCAGCAGGACCAGGAAGACGACACTGGTGACGTTCATCACCCGGCGCATGCGCACGATCCGGGCCCGCGTATTGCCGATGGCTTGCTTCAGTTGCTCGTTGTTGCGCGCCACGATCACATCGATGTCCCGGCTCAGCTCCGCATAGCGCCCGTTCATGTCCTGGATCTGATCCACCAGTCCCTGGTCGAAATCAAGATCCAGTCCTCCGGCCTGATCGATCATCTGCCGGGTTGTCCGCCGGGCGACCTCGTAGTAGCTGTCGAACTTCGGCTCAAGCGGTGAGATCATCGCGGCCAGCTCCGGCATGTCCCGACAGCTGTTCACCGTGGCCTGAAAGCGCTCGGCAACCGCCTCGGATTCGACCAGGGCGTCCTCGTTGCCGTTGGTCGCCGCCTCGGTCAGCATGTGGCTGAGGGTCAGCAGCTCGATCTGCAGGCTGTGGCTCAGCTCGGTGGCGTGGAAGAATTCGTCCTGTATGCGGCCGATGGTGCGGGCACTGCGCTCGGCCGAGCGCTGGGTAACGGCGAAGATGACCAGGAAAGCCACGGCCGTGACCAGGGGACTGAGCATGATCTTGTGGGTGAATTTCATGACCGGCCACCGCTCACTCCGCCACCACCGGCAGCACCTTGACGCGGCCCGTGTCGGCAGCGCTCGAGGCATAGCCCAGGGCCCCGGGAGTCACGGCCACAAAGTCGATCAACTCATCCTCGCTGTTGAAGCTCCGTGGCGGCAAGCCCTTGCCGGTAAACACCATCTGCCGCCAGTAGGTGACGAAACGGTGCACCGAGCGATCGAGGTAGTCCTCGACGAACGTGTCGTGCAGGGGTCCTTCCCTGAGCATGACCGGCACGATGGCTTCATCGTTCAGCCACCGCGTCTGCTTGCCCATGTAGATCCGCTGCAGCCCCTTGGCATCCAGTTGCGGCGCCGGCACGTCCGGATTGCCGATGATAAGCAGCTCACCCGCCACGCCCACCCCGGTGCCGGACAGAATCCCCGCCAAAACCCAGCCGGCCAGCTGCAATCTGACCGGTCGACGCAGGAAATTTTTCATACCCACCCTCCGATCAGAAATAGAACGTGGTCTTGGCGACGATCATGCCCCACCGCTGCGGCTGCACATCGTCGGGATCGAACGGTCCGGTCGCCGCCCCGGTCAACCCCACGCCGTCAATGAAGTGGTGCTCGAGTTTGAACAACCAGTGATCCGTCAGGTCGTAGCGGGCACTGATCGTCAGATCCTTCTGCCAGTCGTAGTAGTCGGGAATTGCCGTCGATCTGCCGTTCCCGCTTCTCTGTGAACTGCGGGCATCGGAGTAGTACGCGGCCAGGGTCAACCGCCGGCCGGCCTGCCAGCCGGTCTGCACATACCAGCCATGGGAAGTGTCGCCGTCGAAGTCATCATGGTAGTACTCGCCGACCAGGCTCCAGCGGTCACGCAGGTATTCGCCGCCGAAGACCGCCAGGTGGTTGATCGCCGTGGTCTGATCCAGCTCGATCGTGTATGGCAGGTAGTCCGGCACGCCGCCGGGATCCCCCGTATCAAGCAGCACGTCGTAGCGCAGGCGGCCCTGGACGTTGAAGCGGCCCTGCATACCCGAAGCTCCCAGCCGCAGACCGGACACCGGCGTGTTCCAGAACAGGGCGCCGCCGTAGATCCAGGGAAAGGTCACGACCGGATCACGCACTTCGTCGAATTCGGCCGCCGCCTCGCGGCCATACTCGGCGGCGACGACGTTTTCCACCGGCCTGGCCAGGGCCTCGCCAACCCCCTGATACAGGTCGCGCCAAAATCCCTGCGCCGCATCCGGCACGTTCAGGGTGCCGCCGTAGATGTGATAGTCCAGGTCGCCGAAATCGCCGATCGCCAGATTGCCGTAGGCGCCGCCACCCTCGTAGGCCAGAAAAAAGTCCCGCAGTTGTTCGCTGTAGATACTCTGGGGCAGGAAGATGCTCGTGCGCAGCATGTCCACGTCGCGGCCTTCGTTGTAGAAGCCGAAAGGCATCTTCACCTTGCCGAGCCGCACACCCAGCCAGTCCTGATAGCGGTAGTCGCCGTAGGCCCAGTCGACGGTCACGAAATCGTTGCCGGTATTGCCGAAATTGCGCGCCAGCAGTTGGATCCCCACCCGCAGGCGATCCATGGGCTGCGCCACCACGGTGATCGCCGCTTCGGTGAATTCGGCCGTGCCGTTGACCGAACGCGGCACGAGATAGTTGTTTTCCGAAGTGTTCAGATAGCCCTGGCTGACAAATCCGGTCACCAGCAGGGAGTTGTCGCTCAGCTGGGCCGGGCTGTCCGCCGCAGTCAGCAGAACCGCCAGACAGACGGCCAGCCATAGTCGTTTCTGCACGCAGCTCACCTTCCCTCCGCTCAAATAAATGTACGCAGAATGTCATCCTGCAGTCCGGACAGCTTGCCCTGGGCCCGATCGATTTCGGCGATCTTGTCCTGCAGCGCCTTGACCAGGAAGCGCCGGTCCAGGGCGTTGCGGAAGACCACCAGCAACTGATCGTTGTCCCACGGTTTCTCCAGATACTGGAACAGACCCACCTCGTTGATGGCCTTGATGGCGCTCGCCTTGTCCGCGTAACCGGTCAACAGCACCCGCGGCGCGTGGGGATTCGACTCGGCATAGGCCCCGAGCAGGGCGATGCCGTTGATGCCGGGCATCAGGAAATCCGACACCACCAGATCGACCTCGTTGTCCCGGCCGAAGGCGATGGCCGCCTCCGGGTCGGTGAAGGACTCGATGTTGTAGTCGGTTTCCAGTTCCAGGAACGAGCGCAGGGTATCGAGCACCATGGGCTCGTCGTCCACCAGGACCAGTCGCACCTCGTTCTCAGCGTATTTTCCGTTGGTCGCGTTCACTTCAGCCCTCCGCCCGGCGGCTCACGCCCAGCATGGTCAAATCATCCCGGTACTCCGGCAGGCCGAACGCCAGGGCCCTGGCCGCCAGCAGCGCCGGCAGCTCCGCCACGCCCCCGCCCGCCCAGGCGGCGATGTCGTCGTTCATGGGGCCTTCCCCGTAGAAGACGTCCCGGGCGTCCTGGGCCTCGGTCAACCCGTCGCTGAACATCAGGAGCGTCTGTCCGGGCTGCACGGTCAACACCGTTTCGACGCCTGTCTGGTACAGATCCCCGTCAACCAAGCCCAGCAACAGGCCCGTCGCCGGCTGGTACACGACACTGCCGTCGGCGCTGACCAGGGCCGGCTTGGGCAGCCCCGCGCCGATCAGGCGCAACCGGCCACCGGCGGGTTCGAGCACGGCCACCGCCGCGGCGACCGGAATATCCCGCGGCAGGCCGCGGTACAGGACATGGTTCAAGTGCGCCATGATCCCGGCCGGATCCAGATCGCGGTCCACGAGTCCCGTCGTGGCGAACTTCAGCAGGGCCGTGCCCAGCGCAGCCTGGACCCCGTGACCGGCACTGTCGATCAGGATCAGCGCCAGACGCCCACCGGCCAACGGCACGAAATCATAGAAATCGCCGCCGACGGCCATGGCCGGATTGTACACCACATCCACCCGCCAATCAGCAAGAGTCGGCACTTCCGCCGGCAGAAAGCGGGTCTGGATCGTGCGCGCCCAGTCCATTTCGCGCTGCAGCTCCTCGTCGCGCGTGGTCATGGTCCGGTTCTCACGCAGGGCCTGATCCAGCTCGTCGATCTTGCTCCGCAGGGCAGCCCGCAGACTGCGGTGGTCCAGGGCGGTGCGCAGCGACAGCAACAACTGGTCGTTGTCCAGGGGCTTTTCCAGGTACTGGAACAAGCCCACTTCGTTGATGCCCCGGATGGCGTTGTCCTTGTCGGCGTAGCCTGTCAACAGCAGCCGCGGCACCTCCGGATCCAGCTCCTTGAACCGGGCCAGCAACTCCAGGCCGTTCATTTTCGGCATCAGGAAATCAGACACCGCCACATCAACCTTGCCGGCGGCGAAACGGGTCAAAGCCTCGTCGCCGCTGCCGCAGGTAACAACTTCGTAGTCGGTTTCCAGCTCCAGAAACGAAGCCAGGGCCATCGTGACCATGGGTTCGTCATCCACCAGCATAACCACCGGATTGGTCTTGTCCGGACCACCCATCAGACCGCCCTCTCAGCCAGTTCGCGCAACTTGCGCGCCACCGTGCGAATGATGCCCTGGGCGATGCGGACATCGTCCGAGAGCAGATCGTTGAACTCGTTGCGATCAATCCGCAACAGCCGTGAATCCTCGATGGTCTCGGCGCCGAGCACCTTGGCCTCGTCGTCGAACAGGGCCCAGGTGCCGAAGCTCTCGCGCGGACCAGCCACCGAGACCGTGCGTTCCCCCTGGGAAAGCCGCACCGCACCCGACAGAACCAGATACAGCCCGTCCGGCGAGTCATGCTCCTGATAGACCAGGTCTCCGGCCAGATAGCTCACTTCCCTTGAGATCGCCGCCAAAGCCGCCAACTGGTCACTGGGCACCTCGGCGAATATTTCCACGTTCTGCAGCAGCAGCACCTTCTCGATGGGCGTCAGCATTTCATCTCCCGTTTTCGTCAAATGGGGCAGGGCCGCCGGATTTTCGGCCACGCCGCCGGCAAAGATGGCGCACGCGGCCAGCCACGGATCGCAGCTGTGCCCTAGGAAGGCCAGAGCCTCGTCGGCGTTGCGCAGCGACTCGTCGAATTCGTTGCCCAGTCCGGACAGCGCCTCGCGCCAGGCTTCGGTGGCCGGTTGCTCGTCAAGCAACGACAGCACGAGTTGGCGGTGGCTGCCGGTCAGCAGGTTGTCCAGAAACTCCTGTGCGTTGGCCCGCAGCACCCGCCGCCCACTCATCATGCCATGATACGCGTTGAGCAGATCCTTGGCCGGATAGAGCAGCCCCAGCAGCCGAAAGACGCTCTCCAGCCGCTGTTGCTGTGTCTCGCCGATGGCCTGCGTCAGCAGCCGGGCCGCCTCGCCCTCGCTCGGCACCAACGTGCCCACGCGGGCCAGTTGAATATAGCGCCCGGCCTCGATGCAGACTTCCCGCGAGATGGTCTCGTGTTCGAATACCAGATCCGGATACCGCGACCGCAGCTTACCCAACCCCTTGAGCACCGCGTAGCGCATGTCCGGGATGTGGGCCGCCAGGCGCCGCACCAGCACGTCCACACTTTGCTGATGCGGAACCGTCGCCAGGATCCGCGGGATCTCCACCCGCTGCCGGGACGGCTGGCCGCTGTCACCCAGGAATTCTTCCAGCTCCGCAATGACGGCCGGTTCGGCCAGGGCCAGCGCCGCCAGCGCTTCACGCGCCGGAATCCGGAATTCGGGTTGGCTCAGCCGGGCCAGCAGCCAGGGTACGCGCTCGCGCTCTCCGCGCAGCCCCACGCCAGCCATGGCCGCCTTCGCCACGCGCGGATCATCGCTCGCCAGCAAGCTGTCCCACAGCCGTGTGCCGCATTCGGACGGCAGCCAGGGCAGTCGGGCCACAACTTCACGGCCCTCACAGCCTTCGCTCTCGCCACAGAGCTGAATCGCCTCGACGACCCGCCGGGTGACCAGAGCACGGTGAGCTTCATTGTCATCACGCGCTGCGATATAGGCCACCGCGGCATTGCGTTCCCTGCCGCTGCCCGCCAGCAACCCGCGCAGAAGCGTCGTGCAACCATCCTCAGCTTCGGTGCACAGGAAGGCAACGGCCGCCGTGCGTGTGGCCAGATCGTCATCCAGCAGCAGTTCTCGCACCCGGGTACTGTCATCCGGTTCCCGGTTGGCCGCCAGGACCTCGACCGCCCGCCGCCGCACCTCGGCCGACGCGTGGCTCAGCAAGGGCCGCACGGCCCCGCCAAGTCGGGTCGAGGTGACCCCCTGCAGCATATCCAAAGCATAGATCACTTCACGCTCGACACTGCTGCCCAGGGCCTTGACCAGCACCTTCACGGCCGCCGCGTCGTCCAGGCGCACGCGCAGGTCGCGCACATCGATCTCGCGGCGGGACAGCGCCTCGCGGAAGGAGTTCAGGTAGGCGCGCCGCATGAGCAGGGCCAGCACCAGCCAGATCGCGATCAGGACCAGCGAGACCAGGGCAATCCCGCGCAGGTCCAGACCCAGCACCGCCGTGGCCAGCAGCAGCAGCCCGCCGGCCACCCCCCGCGCCCAGCGGTCGACGAACATGTCGATGAAGACCTTGGTGCGCTTCTTCAGGGCCAGGGGAATCGGCAGGAAGAGCAGCTCGCGACTGGTCTTGTCCAGGCTGTACTTCAGACTGAAGTCGCCGCCCCGCAGGACCATGCCGGCCATCAGCCCCGGAGCGAAGAGCATGGCGGCCGCGCCCCCGGCCAGAAAGATCGGCAGCACGAGCAGCGAATTGCCGACGCCGAACCACCGGATCATGCGCGGCGCCAGAACCAACTGCACCAACAGCGAAACCAGGCTCATCCGGCCATAGAACCGGCCCAGGAACGCAGTCAATTCCTCGCCGTTCGGGAAGGCCTGCCAACTGACTGTCTTGAACTGGAAGTCGACGAAGCTGGCCGTCATCACGGTCAGGGCGATGATCCCCACCGTCAGGGTCAGATGCCGTGAACGGAAGATCGACGCCACGATGCTGCGAACATCGGTGCCCTGGGACTCGCCGGGCAGCGGGCTATCGGGAATACGGTCACGGGTCAGGGCTTTCTCGTGCCAAACCAATCCGGCCAGTACACCGGCCACTGCCAGTACGCCCGCGCTGACCAGCAGCAAATCCTCGGTGGCCAGGGCGAAACGCCGCACCAGGAAGTTAGTCACCTCACCGCCGGTGAAGGCGCCCGCGATGCCGCCCAACCCCAGGATCGGAAAAATCCGTTTGGCCTGGGCCGCATGGAACACGCCGTTGGCCTGCAGCCAGAACTGGCTGGTCGTCAGGCCGGCGGCCACGCCAACCCAGCTGTAGAACAGGTAGATGATCCAGCCGCGGCTGACCGGAATCAGCCAGTGGAACCCAACCAGACTGACAACCAGTACCCCGGTCGTCAGCAGGATCAACCGGTCCAGGCGGCGCTTCATGCCCGCCCGGGCGTAGGCCGCGGTCACCGGTGCGGCGACCAGCGCAGTCAGCATGTAGGCCAGCGGCAGTTGTGCGGGGGCCAGGTCCACCAGGAAAAGCGAATCGCGGGCCGGCTTCAGCAGATAGTAGAAAAGCAGCAGCAGGTAATAGTTGGCCCCCATCAACAGGACGACGCGCCGCTCGCCGGTGCGCAGATCCAGCAGACTTCCCGAGAGGACCGCCATCAGCAGTCAACGCAGCCCGCGTCCGAGCGCACAGTGGGCAGCACGACGGTGAATTCCGCACCGCCGGCCGGCCGGTTGACCGCCGAGATCCGACCCTGGTGACGCTGCAGAATCCGCCGCGAAATGAACAGGCCCAAGCCGGTGCCTTCGTGCGACGACTTGGTCGTGAAGCCGGGCTTGAACAGGCGTTCGCTCGCACCTGCGGGCAAACCGGGACCGTCATCGCTGACCCGGACCACAACCTCGCTGCCGGACATTTCCGTGGCGATCGTGATCGTGGCCTGCTCGCCGGCCGCCTGCCTGGCGTTCAGCACCAGATTCAGCAGGACCTGGCCCAGGGGGCCCGGCCAGCCCGGCACCGGCTGCAGGTCACCCAACTCCAGGTTCACGGTTACTGAGTCCCGCAGTTCGTGCTGGGCCAGCAACAGAGTGCCTTCGACCAGGGCGTTGACATCAATCGGTTGGGGCTCATCCTCCTGGCCGCGGCCCGCCAGCCTCAATTCACGAATCAGCTGGTCACTGCGGGTCAGCGCTTCGTGCAGGACCGGATCGGTGCCGTGCAGGGCCCGCAGGGCCCGGTTGACCCGCGTCAGAAACTCGGCGACTTCGTCGGCCGGCACCGAGGACTGCCCGGCCAGACTCGACACCGCCTCGTCGATCATGGCCACGGCCTTCTGCCGCGTGCCCACCGAACAGCGCACCGCGCCCAGCGGCGTGTTGAGTTCATGGGCGATACCGGCCATCATGCGGCCGAGTGTCGCCAGCTGTTCGCGATCCAGCAAGGCCTCGCTGACCACCTGCAGTTCAGCTTCCCGCCGCCGCAGACGTCGGGACTGCAGCAGCAACAGCACGATCACGACCACCAGGCTGACCGCCAGGATACTCTGCGTCGTGATCACCGCCCACATGATCAGCCTCCCTGGCGCTTGATCGCCGCGTTTATCTGCCGCACCGACGCGATCTCGGCCGCACTCAGTTCCCGGTAACCGCCCACCGACAGGTCCACCAACCGGATGTCCCCGATCCGCGTGCGCCGCACCAGGGTCACCTTGTGCCGCAGGGTCGCCATCATCCGCCGCACCTGGCGCACCTTGCCCTCGCGCACGGTCATACTGACCACCGTGTGCCCCTTCATGCTCTCGACGATGCGCACCGCCTGCGGCTTGAACAATCCCCGCCCCGGCAAGTGCACACCCGCCGTGATCAGGCTCAGTTCCAGGTCCGTCAACTCACCCTCGAACTGGATCCGGTAGTCCTGTTCCAGGCCACGCGTCGTGGTGATCATGTTGTTCCAGACCGGATCATTGGAAACCAGCAGCAGCCCGGTCGTCAGACTGTCCATGCGTCCGGCCGGTACCAGTCCGACCACGCCGAGCGGGAAATACTCGCTCACCGAGCGGCGCCCAGCACTTTCCTCGCCGCCACAGGCGATCCGCGCCGGTTTGTGGACCGCAAAGTAACGGCGCTGCAAATGGCACAGCAACTCGTCGTCCAGAAAGATGTCCGCCCCCGCAGCAACCATCTGGCGCGGGTCGGTGACGACCGTGTCGCCGACACGCACGCGGCCCCCGGTCACCAGGTCCTCGGTTTGCCGCCGCGATCCATAACCCGCCTTGAGCAGCGCCCGCGCCAGGCCGATGGCCCGCGGCGGATGCCAGGGGCGCGCGGCCGCGTCAGCCGACCCGGCAACCGGAGATTTATTGGGGCGTGGCTTGGATGCACTCATGATGACGCCAGGTTGCCTTTCAGGTTGTCCAGATAAACATGATCAGGATATATACCGACAACAGCAACACCCCGCGCACTCGGCCCACTCTCCCGCGGCCCAGCATGATCATGACCGTCACCATGACAGTCAGCAGCAGCATGCTCACGATCTGCACCTGGTTGGCTGTCGGCCGCAGGGGCAAATAGGCCAGCGGCTGCTGCGGCCCTTCCACATCCAGACCCCAGACCAGCCCCACCGGCCCGGCCACCGCCAGTATATTGAAGAGGTTCGACCCCACGATATTGCCCAGGGCCAGATCGTCCTCGTCCCGGGCCGCCGCCACGATAGTCGTCGCCAGTTCCGGCAGGCTGGTGCCGATGGCCACCAGCGTCAGATCGATGACTGTCTCAGACACGCCGAAACCCAGCGCCAAACGGGTCGCGGCCTCGACAATAAAGTGCCCACCCCCGGCCAGACCGACGATGCCCAAGATCACCAGCAACGAACCAACGGTCAGCTCGCGGCCGCGCGCGTCCGGATCGATCACCAGGGCGTCGGCGTCCGGCACTTTGGCCACCACACCCCGGCCGCGATTGCGGAATGTCCAGACCATGAAGGCCAGGAAACCGAGAACCAGAACCAAGGCGTCCCGGTGACCCAATCGACCATCCCAAACCATGACGCCGAAAACAGCGGTCGCCGCCAGCATGAACGGAACCTCTTTGCGCCCCAGCCCCCGCTCCACCTTCACCGGCCTCAGAATGGCCGCCAGCGCCAGGATCAGCCCCAGATTCGCCACATTCGAACCGATCACATTACCCAGCACCAGGCCGGTCGAACCCTCCATCGCTCCCAGCGCCGAAACAAAGAGTTCCGGCGCCGATGTGCCGAAGGCCACCACGGTCAGGCCCACCACCACCGGCGGCAGACCCAGCACGGCGGCCACCCGCGTGCCGCCGCTGATCAGGACCCAGGCCCCGCCGATGAGCATGACCAGTCCCAGGACAAAAATCAGGATATCAGACAGTGCCAACAGTTCACGTCTCCAGCATGGCCAGCGCCCGCACGGGCGAAGCCTCGGTTCCATCCAGTTTCAGGGGCATGACCTGCAGCGTGAAGCCCCGGTCGGGCACTGCCTGCAGATTGGTCAGGTTCTCGATGTTGATCAGCCCCGCCGGGGCGCAGATGTCGTGGGCCGTCTGGGCATCGTAGGGGTCGAGGCTGGGTGTGTCCAGTCCCACGCCCTTGAGCTGGGCCTCGGCCAGCCGTGTGGCCAGCTCCGGCGACAGCCAGGACCATCGCTCGTAGTAGAGATCAGTGCCCCAGTGACGCGCCCAATCCGTATCGAAAAGGACGAAGTCCACGTCCGTCAGGTCAAGATCGTCCAGCAGTTCCGCACCCAGGGCACGGGTCTGGTCGCTGTGGCCGCAGCGGATCACCACCGCCGGCCCCAGGAACCGGTCCAGCGGGAGCTCATCGATGCCCGGCTCTCCCGCCAGAAAATGCAGGGGCGCGTCGATGTGGGTGCCCACGTGGCAGCCCAGCTCCAGGCCGCTGCTCATGTGGCTGCTCTCGCCGTGCAGGCTGTGGCGGTGCAGCCGCAGGGGCTGCCCGTCGCCGGGCCACTGGGCCATGTTGTCGACGATCGTGTGGCTCAGGTCGATCAGGCGCGGCAGGGGCATTGCAACTTCACTTTCGGTTGGTTCGGGCAGCGGTCAGCCCGAGGGGAATGAGTCCACGTCGATGCGGCGACGCAGCTCGCCCACCTCGAAACCCGAGGCGAACAGCAGCCGCTCGGCGCCGTCCAGTCTTTCGACCAGCAGGGACTCGCTGCCCGAGACGGCGGTCACCGCCAGAAAAAGGCGCTGCACCAGATCTGCGGGACCGACCTGGGCCACGGCAAGATCGCTGTTCTTCAGCCGCTGCACCAGGGCTCGTTGGGGTGCCCGCCGGTCCTTGAGACTGCGGGCCGCCGGCAGGATCAGGTCGGCGATCAAAGTGCCAGTGTAGGTCCGCACGTCGTCCATTCTGTTCCCCCGGTTTGGATTTTCCGGTAACTACAATCCCGAACTCCCTTTACGATCAGTTCCGGCGGCCTTCAGCCGACCAGATGCTGCCACAGGATGCGCGCCCCGATCCCGATCAGCACAATACCGCCGGCCAGTTCGGCCCCCGGCCCCCAGCGCCGGCTCAGCCGCCGTCCCAGCAGCATGCCCGCCACCGTCAGCACGCCCGCCACCAGGCCGATGACCAGAGCCGGCCGCCAAATCGCAACCTCGAGCATGGCCAGGGTCAAGCCGACAGCCAGAGCATCGATACTGGTCGCCACCGACAACATGATCAGCGACCAGCCACGGGTCGGATCAGCCGGGCCGTCCGCTGCCACGGGGTGCGTCGCTCCCCAGACCATCCGTGCGCCGATGAATCCCAGCAGGCCAAAAGCCACCCAATGATCGAAGGCGGCGATCCACTGCTGCACCGCCAAACCGGCCAGCCAGCCCAGCACCGGCATCAGAGCCTGAAACAGCCCAAAATGCCAGCCAAAGCGGAACAAATGCCGCCCGGTCAGATTCGGCAGGGTCAACGCCGTGGCCAGAGCCACCGCGAAAGCGTCCATGGCCAGAGCCACGGCCAGCCCCAAAAGAGTGATCGGATCCAAGTCGTTTGCTCCGGTTGCCGGGATTCCTGCGTGACCAGCCAGTGAACACCCTGTATCATTGATCGCACCCACCGCCACCGGGCAAGTGCGTGACCAAGTAAGCAACCCACCCCACGCAGGAGCAAGAATATGTCACAAGCCAAGGGACTTGCCGCCACCAGTCTGGCCGCCAAACAAGCGGATCTGCGCGACATCGGCAACCTGCACGAAGCCTTCGGCGACAGGGCGCCGCCGTGGCCGTGGCCACGATTGTATCGAGGCCTTCCAGGTCATTGCGCCCCACTGAGCGGGATAGGTTGTGACTCTGAGATTGTGCCCGGGGCTGGTGATAAGGCTTGCCCAGCCGTTCCATATCACTTGGCCAGCAGAACCTTGGTTGTCGCGTCGTGGCGGCCCGACCGCACCCGAACCAGATAGACACCGGCCCCCACCCCATGGCCCGCGCCGTCCCGTCCGTCCCAAACCTGGCTGTGATTCCCGGCCGGCAAGGCCCCCTGGAACAGCTGGCGCACCCGATGGCCCCTGACGTCCAGGATATCAACCGTGGTTGCGGCCGCGACCGGCAATTCGAACAGGATTGACGTCTGCGGGTTGAACGGGTTCGGATAGGCGCCGTGCAAAGCAAAGGCTGGCACCGGGGCCACGGCGCTGGTGCCGGGCTCGACCTGCAGGAGAATCGGCACCACCGTGCGCGAAGACACGCCGCCATGCAGCACGACCAGCCAGGCTTCGTGGTTGCCCGGGATCATCCCCGCAGCATCAATGATCACCATCAGGTCGACACCTTCACCGGCGGCCAACACTCCGGCCACCGGGGCCACGTCCGCCCAGGTCGGCGACGCGTAGAGCTGAAAGACCTCATCGCTCACGTCGGCGATTCCGCCCCCGCTGTCGCGCACCCTCAGTAAGCAGGTGTTGGCCGGTGGACCGCCAAGCACGACACCTTCTGTCCCATCATTGGCCAGGCCCGCGGCTACCGGAGCCCACGTCAGACCACCGTCACGGCTCAGGTCCAGATCCACCAAAGGCACCACGCCGCCGGTTGACCAGAGCACCGTGACCGGTTCGTCCACCCTCAGGATCTCGCCGCCGTTGGTGCTTTGCAGAGTCAGCACCGGACTGCCTTCGGCCAGAACCAGCGTACCGGCGATCTGGTGCGGCGTTGTGCCGAAATCGTCCCCGGTCAGGGTCCAGTCCAGGGCCAGATCACCACTGAAGCCGGGCCCGACCATGACCTGCACCGTGGCGAATGCCGACTCCCCATCGCGCACGACCCCGTAGTCCTGCAGGCCGTATGTACCGTGCCAGGTGACCTGTGCTCCGTCGCCCAGACTATTGTCCGCCACCAGATCACCCAGCGAGCCGCCCACGAAGTCGGACGCAACCAACACCGTCACCCCGGCCGGAAAATCCAGGCTCAGATCCGTCAGCCATTCCTGGTCCGCGCTGCCGTTGAAGACGGCGAAATCCAGGTTCATCAGTTGCCCGGGCAGGTAGCTGGTGGTGACCGAGGTGAAAGTCGATCCGGCGACACTCTTGTCCTGATCCGGGACAGACTCGCCCTTGTCCGGCGAGGTCGTCCATAGCTGGGCTTGATACGGCAACAGCGAACCTTCTTCGCCGGCATTCGTCAGGCGCACCAATTCCTGATCGGCAGTGTCAGCCATCAGCACCACCGACACGGCCGACCGGTCGACCTCGGCCACGGGCACCGCCGGAATCGGCACCAGTGACAGATCCAGATCCCAGGTGCCGGTCAGGCCGAAGACCGCCGCGTTGCCGACCACGATCCCGGCTGACAGCATGTCCCGCACGGGCACCGAAACCAGATGGTCGGCATCGTTGCTGCCGTCCAGGGTGATCGTCTCGATCAGGCCGGTTCCGTCCCGCCGGGCCACGTGAATAGCCAGGGTCAGGGGCCCGACGGCGTCCTGGCCGTCGAACTGCACGCGCAGCATCTGCATGTCCAACGCGCTGAAACCCTCAAGCCTGACGAACTCCGCCGCCAGATGTTCCACGCTGCCTGAGACCGTGAACGGGTACATGGTCGCCGTGTCGAGCACGGGGCCGAGTGGGTACCCGGCTGCCTCCTCGTAGCCGACTCCGGTCACTGCCCGCCCACCGGCCCCGTAGTTCCAGGCCGCAAAGGACGCCCACGCCACGGCAAGTGAAGATCCGCGAGCCGTCAGGACGGCGCGATAGGTCTCCATCACCGCTTCACTGGGCAGCAGCGCCCGGCGGGTCCAAAAATCCTGGATGATCCCCACACCCCGGGTCTCGGCCAGATAGGTCTGCCAGACGCAGTCCTCGTACGAGCCCGTGGTATTGGCGCCGCCGTCGAGGGGAATCGCGGGCTGGCGCAACGGGCTTTCCCCGTTGAGATAGTTGTAGTAGTCGTTCACCTGGTCGTAGACCACGTCCTCGAACCAGGTGGCGTCCAGCTCGACCCACCCGCCCTCCGACCAGCGCGAGGTCGCGTACTGGGTGGCGTGCTTGAACTCGTGGGCTGCGGTGACCTTGGCCGCGCCGGCCACCACGCCCTCCGGATCTTCGTTCTCCGGGAAACCCACATAGGTATTGTGCATCACGATGCGGGTCTCACCGGTGGCGGCGCTGACGACTGTGGTATAGCCGTAGTACTGCATACTCTCGAAACTGACCTGGTAGACCGCACCGGCCGGTGTCCCAAAACCCAGCGAGTCCACGGCAACAGCCCAGGACTTGTCAAAATACAGGGCCACATTCTCGACGAAATCGGGAATACCGTTGGCCGGCGAAATATCCAGCGACGGCACCGAATCGGCGCCGCTCGTCGCGTACGAAAGCTGGAAATGCCCGCCGGGACTTTAGTAGAGCAACTTGTCGGTGGCCGGCTGCAGCCAGCCGTCTATCCGGGTCACGGTATCGTTGGTCAAACGCGGTCGTTCGCGGTAGTATGCGGCGATCAGCCCGGTCGCGCAGGGCAGGGGCGAAAACCCGGCCACCTGATAGCGGGGCGGCAGTTCTGACGCCGAAAAACCGTACTGGAACCGCAGCAGCAGAGCTTCCTCAGCCGTGAGCGTGCCCGCAGCCAGATCAGACGCCACCAGGGCCTCGAACGCCTGGCCATCGGGCAGGGGGGCCGCCGCCATAACTGGCGGTTGCCAGGCAGCGACCGCCAACAGCAGACCGATCACAAGGGGGGTGGGCGAGAGCCGACGTGCCATGCGGTTGCAGTATCCTTGGCTGAAAAGTTGCGATTCTGGCTGCGACGAGCACACCATTATACCAAATTTTGGGATTTGATGCACCCTCAAACCGCGCCGCGGGAACCGTTTGGCGGCCAGAACGTTGGCCTGAATCCTGCAAACGTCAGCTCGCACAATTCATCCCCAACGGGCCGGTGTCAGACCGATGAAATGGCAGACAAACAAACCAGTTACAACAAACTCGGCCAATGGGGCCCCCTGGCGCCGTCTGTTTGGTATCGGCCTGGGGACAGCCCTGGTCATCGGCGGTCTGACTCTGACAGTTGGCGGGTGCCAGGAGCGCATTGATGACGGTTTTCTGACCGATCCGGACCACTTACCGGCCATCTCCCACCCCGCCCTGGAACGCGATCTGCCCCAGCTAAAGAGCGGCGGCGTCTTGCGGGTGATAACCCGTTACAATTCCAGCAATTACTTTATCCACAAAGGGGGTCAGGCCGGCTTCGACTATGAACTGATCAGCCGCTTCGCTGCGGAGCAGGGCCTGACGGTGGAAGTTGTTGTACCCGAGGGTGATGAAGATATCGTCTCGTTGCTCAATGCCGGCCGGGGCGACGTGGTCTGTGCCGGGCTCGTACCCCACCCCAGCCGGGATCGCTGGCTTGCGGCCACGCGTCCGACCAATTTCGTCCAGAAGGTCGTCATCCTGCCCGCTGATTCTCCCCGGGGTGACAGCCTGGAGTCCCTGTCCGGCCTGAGCCTGACCATCCCCGCCAACGACCGGTTCCGCTCGGAACTGCTGGCGCTCAAAGACGAACAGCGGCTGCGCTTCTTTGTCACCACCGGTCGGCCGGGAGTCGATCCCGAGGAATTGATGGCCCAGGTCAGCCGCGGCACGACCGAGGCCGTGGTCGTGGACGACATCATCGCCCGCGCGGCCATGCTCCATCTGGAAGGTTTGAAGACCGGACCCACCCTCGGCCCGCGCCGGGCCACCGTCTGGTATGTGCGGGAGAACTGCCCCGAGTTGAAAGCCGCCCTGAACGACTACCTGCGGCACAACATCTGGCGCGACAACGACGGCCGCAGCCGGCGCAGCCAGAACTACGGCATCATCTACGACCGCTACTTCGAAAACCCGCTGACCATCCGTGGCTTTCGCCAGGAAGCCTTTCGGCCCGACAAGAGCGGCGCCATTTCCATCTACGACGATCTGATCCGCACCAAGGCCGAGGCCGCCGGCTTTGACTGGCGCCTGATCGCAGCCCAGATTTTCCAGGAATCGCGTTTCTATCCCCGCGCCCGCAGCCGCGCCGGCGCCCGCGGCCTGATGCAGGTACTGCCCCAGTTCGCCTGCGCCCAGCGCGACAGTCTTTTCGACCCGTCGGCCAACCTCACGGCGGGCCTGCGGTTGTTGAGCGCCACCTGGCG
This sequence comes from Candidatus Krumholzibacteriota bacterium, assembly GCA_024277025.1. Lineage (GTDB taxonomy): Bacteria > Krumholzibacteriota > Krumholzibacteriia > LZORAL124-64-63 > LZORAL124-64-63 > JAGRNP01. The sequence continues at coordinate 17,936 of JAJRWA010000099.1, forward strand.
CACCTACGCCTACCTCGACTCCCTGGACCGCTTGCGTTTCACCATGGCCGAGTACCACGCCGGCCACGGCCACCTGACCGACGCCCGGCGCCTCGCCATGGAAATGGGCCGGGATCCCAACCGCTGGGAGGGTTCGCTGGCGGTGACTCTACCGCGGCTCATGGAGCGCAAGTACTTCAGCAAGACGCGCCACGGCTTTTACGGCGGTGGCGAGACGGTCAATTACGTAGAAGAGATTCTCAATCGATACCGGATCTACATGCGGCTGGTGGAGCGTTATCCCGACGGCGCCACCAACCGGGTGCCGAGTGGTCTGCCGGGCGGCGAAGACACCGACCTGAGCGCGTTGCCCGAAGTGATCATTCCACCGGACCCTAAATGACGATGCGGATTTCCGGATGACCGGCCAGGGACGAGAAAATCTGGTTGCGCTCGGTTTCGTCCATGACCATCAGGTTCAGATTCAGGCTGACGTACTTGCCGCCGTTGCTGGTGCGGCTCATGCCCAGTTCGAACTCCCGCGCTCCCGAGTCCTGGTTCAATGTGCGCGCCAGACAAACCTGCACCGCGCCGCGCAGGGCATCCTCGCAGGTGCCGATGATCTTGTAGTCCCAGGGACAGGGATACTCGATCTCGGGCTTGTCCGGGTTTTCCCCGTTGCTCATTCCGTGCTCCATCGGTGAAGGTTGTCGGCACAATGTGCGCACATCCCGGTCCATCGGCAACCCCATCGGCTGTTTGCGCCGCGGCAAGGCTATGCTAGTCTGCCGGGAACCATCAGTCCGACAAGGGGTCTTCATCGTGTCCTGGAATCCACGTTCTTGCCGCAGCCCGCTGGCCGGCCTCGTTCTCATCCTGGCCGTGGCCGCCGCCCCGCGGCCGGGATTGGCCACCACCGCCCGCCTGACCAGCCTGGGCGGCGGCGACTTCATCGAAGACGACCACAATGTCCAGCGCTGGTACGGCAGCCTCGGCGACTACCCGAACCTGGTCGTGCTCGAGGCCGGGCACTTCACCCTGCCCGAAGGCTGGCACGACGCAGGCGGGGACCGGGTTTCCGGTCCAGGAATCGGGCTGCATCTGACTCCGGACGAGGCGGGAAGCTGGGGTACGGCAGCACTTTTTGTCAACGGGCAGGGCGACGCAGTGGACCCCGGCGGCCTGGCCCGCGACCGGATGGGCACGACCTGGACGGCCATGTGGTCGCGGCGTTTCGGCCGTCTGCAACCGGCGTTGATGTACCGGCACGGAGCCGACAGCGGCGAGGACGCCGTCGTACCGGGGGCGTCAGCCACGGCGCACCGCAGCTGGGATCGCGCCCGGACCGAGTGGGGCGGTGGCCTGCGCTGGGATATCAGCGACGGAGCCTACCTGGACCTGGCGGGTGAACTGCGCCGACACCGCGAGCAGGTAACCCTCACCGACACGACCATGGCTGCGGCCGGCGCTGACGATTCGATCGACAGCAGCAACAGCAGCCATGGCAGTTACGGTCTGCGGGCCCGCGCGTTTGTCCGGCTCTCACCGACGACGGCCCTCGTGCCGACCCTGGAATTCGTACGCGACGATCGGGTGCTGCCCGCCCCTTTGCCCCTCCAGGATCCCAGTCTGGACGGCCACCTCTTCAAGGTGGGCGCCGGCCTGAACTGGTATCCGGATGCGGATCACCTGCTGGTCGTGGGCCTGGATTATGTCACTGCCGACGTCGACCATCTCGCCGCACCGCCGGACGGCCCCGCCACCGTCGACGAAACCCGCACCTGGGACTCGCTGGCCTGGACCCTGGGCTTCGAATCACGGTTCCAGTACTGGCTGACCTTCCGCGGCTCGGTGCGGTATGAGCCGGTCAGATTCGGCAATGACACCGGCACCGGCGAGGCGGACTTTGCCGCCTTCAGGGTCAACCTGGGTGCCGCCATCCAGGTGGCCGACTACGACCTTGACCTGGCGGTGACCGACCAGGAGCCCCGCTCCGTCGCCGGCTACTACGGGCACTCCCTGCTCGGCAATCCGGCCACCTGGCTGACGATATCCCTGCGACGCACTTTCTAGCGCGAGTAAACGGAAGTGCGCCCCCGTTCGTCCTCTGACACATAGCGAGGAGGACTCTGATGAGCGAAAATGTGATTCCCCAGGCAGACCTTCAGGCAGATCTGCGTCTGGCCCAGGCCGCCGTCAGTGGCGACGAAGGCGCCTGGCGCAGCATCTACGACCAGACCCACGCCAGATTGTTCAATTTCCTGTGTTACCAGACCGGTGACCGCGACGCCGCGCGGGATCTCCTGCAGGAGACCTACGTGGTGGCGTTCTCCCGCCTGGACACCTTCCGCGGCCAGGGCACCCTGCTCGGCTGGCTGCGCAAGGTGGCACTGCGAAAATGCCTGGACTGGCGGCGGCAGGTCGCCCTGCGCGTGCGCAAGCTGGCCGTGCTGGCCCGGGAAGTCACCCCCCTTGCTTCATCCGGCGCGGAGGAGTCGTTCCCCGGCCTGGGCGATGGTATTCAGGCGGCGTTGGATCGCCTGTCGTCCAGGCAACGGGCCGCGATTCTCCTCCGCGAACTCGAGGACCAGTCGTTTGCCATGATCGCCGACAGCCTCGGCTGCAGCGAGGCGACGGCACGGGTCCATCACCACCGGGCGTGCCGCAATCTCAGGCGGTGGCTTGAGGAAGGCGACGATCTTGTCTTTGGCGGCGACGCGGGAGGTCTGTCATGAAGCGCAATCTGAACCCCACCCAGTACGAACTGAACGATACCGAGCGGGAACAGCTCTGGTACGAAATCCGGCGCCGGACCCATGGCCCGGAGCGCCACGCACAACCGCGCCGAACCTTCCGGCCCGCCCTGGCGGTGACCGCGATTGCGGCCACGATCGTGTTTGCGGTGGTCTGGCAGCTGGGCAGCCGGCAGCTCGGTCAGCCGAAGATCGGGGTTGGCAACCAGGTCGCGGTGTTGGAACTCCAGACCATGCCGCACGATGAAGTACGCGCCATGGCTCCTGTGCCCGCGGTCACGGCCAAGCGCCACCTCGCCGAGTCCGATCTGCCAGCAGTGGCTACAGCGGCCCTGACCGGCCGCGTGCTGGACAAGGAGACCCGGGAACCTCTGGCCTACGCCATAGTCAGCATCGCCGGCACCAACCTGACGGCCACGACCGATTCGCTGGGTGTTTTCCGCTTCGAGAACGTGCCAGCGGAACAGAAGGTGGAATTGGCTGTTAATCTGCTCAGCTACCAGCCCGTGCGCGTGGCCGTGGCGCTGCCGGCTGAAAGCGAAACCCAGCGCGATTTCGAACTGGAGCCCATGATCGTCGCGAGCCTGGAGGCCTTCGATGTCGAGGGCGCCGAGTACATGGTTGAGGTCCGGAGCTCGGCCAACGAGCGTCCGGCCACGAAAGGCAACCCCGACCACTACGCCATCGACTCGATTGATGACGCCCTGAGCAAACAGGCCGGCGTCGTGATGCGCGCCGGGAAATTGTATGGGCGCGGCGGTCGTTCAGGCGAAGTCCGGCTGCAGATCGATGGCGTTCCCCCTGCCCCCGGCTCGGTCACCGGCGGCACCACCCCGCCCAACGGTGAAACAGTCGAACTGATGTACTTCCAGAGCGCCGGCGTGAATCCGTTCGTCGCCACCGAGGACGATTCCCTGTCGACCTTCGCCCTGGACGTGGACAACGCCTCGTGGACGGTCGCGAGCAGCTACCTGAACCGCGGCCTGCTGCCGCCCCGGGACGCGATCCGGGTCGAGGAATTCGTCAACGCCTTTGACGCGCGCTGGCCCCGGCAGACCGACGAGACCTTCGCCATCCACACCGAAGGCGCCCATTCGCGCTTCGGCCCGGGCTACCGGCTGCTGCGGATCGGGTTGGTGGGCCGGGATATCCCGGACGACGAGCGCAAGCCGGCCAACCTGGTCTTCGTGATCGATATTTCCGGCTCCATGTCCGGCGGCAACCGCCTCGGACAGGTAAAACACTCGCTGCACATCCTGCTGGACGAGCTGCGCGAGGGCGACAAGGTGGGGATCGTGGTCTACGGGTCGCGCGGTGAAGTGAAGTTGCCCCTGACGGACGTTTCGCGCCGCGAAGTGATCGGCGCGGCCATCGACGCCCTGCAGACCGGCGGCAGCACCAACGCAGCCGAAGGTCTGGAACTGGGTTACCGGCTGGCCCGCGAGAACTACGACGCGGCCAAGCTGAACCGCCTGGTCCTGTGTTCGGACGGCGTGGCCAACACCGGCCGCAGCACCGAAGCGGGCGGCATCCTGGACATCGTGCGCCGGGCCTCGGACGAGGGCATCACCCTGTCGACCATCGGTTTCGGCATGGGCAACTACAACGACGTGATGATGGAGAAGCTGGCCAACCAGGGCGACGGCAACTACTTCTACATCGACACGCCGCAGGAGGGCGAGCGGGTCTTCCGCGAGAACCTGACCGGATTGCTGCAGACGATCGCCCGCGAAGCCAAGGTTCAGGTCGCGTTCAACGGGGCCGTGGTCCAGCGCTGGCGGCTGCTCGGCTACGAGAACCGCGACGTGGCGGACGAGGATTTCCGCAACGACCAGGTCGACGCGGGCGAAGTGGGCGCCGGCCACCAGGTCACCGCCCTGTACGAACTGAAGCTCAGGCAGCCGGCCGACCGGGAAGTGGTCGCGGACGGGAATACGGCTTCGCCGCTGCCCGCGCCCGCTCTCCGGGTCGGCACTGTCCGCCTGCGCTGGGAAGCGCCGGCCCACGACACCGAGCACGCCGGTCAGGTGACGGAGATCGAACAGCCGTTCCTGCTGAACCAGTTCGACGGTTCATTTGGTGACAGCTCGCCGGGCATGCGTGTGCAGACGGTGGTCGCCGAATTCGCCGAGCTGCTGCGCCACAGCTATTGGGCCAAAGGGCACTCCCTGGCCGAACTGGTGCCGGTGGCCGACGCGCTGACCCATGAGCTGGCCGGCGACGAGCAGGTCAGCGAGTTGGCGCGGTTGATTCGGCGGGCGGCAGACTTGACGGCAGAAAAGGAGTAGGCGGGATTTTCCATTGCCCCCCGGGCCGCGCCGGTGAATATTCAAGCAGTATTCCCCGCGCGGCCCGACCGCTTCCGTACCGCCCTCGCCGACCGGAGCCCCCTTGCCCCCGACAATATTCCCTTCACTGGCCATCTACGCCGCGACCTGCGGCATCCTGATCATCGCCCAGCTGGTGTACGTGCTGTTCGGCTTCGGCTCGGGCCTGATCGCCGTCGGCAGTCTGGCCCTGATCTTTCCCGAGCTGAAGGATGTGGTGGTGGTGCTGCTGCTGGTCAATCTGCCGGCCGAGCTCTTCGTCACCTGGCAGTCCCGCCGCAAGGTGCGCTGGCGGCCCATCGCGGCCCTGGGCGCGGGCATTGCCATGGGCATCCCGGCCGGCGCCTGGCTACTGAACGCGACTGAGCCGCAGATCGTGCTGCAGGTGCTGGGTTGGTTCCTGATCACGGTCGGCCTGGTCTTCATCAAGCTGCCGCCCGGCGGACGCATCACGCCGCCGGCGGCGCTGGCGCCGCCAGCCGGCCTGGTCAGCGGACTGTTGACCGGACTGTTCGGCACTGGCGGGCCACCGCTGATCATCTGGTACCACCTGACGGCGGCCGACAAGACGGCGTTTCGGGCCAACCTGATGACAATCTTCCTGCTGATGACGGTCGTGCGCGTGCCCAGCTACGTGGCGGGCGGCCTGGTGACCGGCCCCCGCCTGTTCTCGTCCCTGCTGGTGATGCCGGCGGTGTTGTTCGGCGCCTGGCTGGGCCATCGGCTGCACGTGCAGATTTCCGAACGCGCGTTCCGCCGGCTGGTCAGCCTGCTGCTGGCCGTACTCGGCGCGATGCTGCTGATCCGGCACTAGAAGGAATAGGCCAGGCCCAGCCGCACCACTTCGGTATCGAATCCTTCTTCAGGCACCTTCACGCCGGCCATCGGTTCAGTCGCCTTGTCGGCGCTCTTGAGCGGCACCGGATTCGGGTCGATCAGCAACTGGCCAACCATGCTCCTGGACCAGCGCGCATCCACCGTGAATGGCCCCACGCCCACGGACACGCCCACGTGCAAAATGAAGTCGGTGTCCTTGTAGCCGTACCGCACATCCGGCACACCGGGAAAGTCCGACCAGCTCTCCTTGACCTTCAGCCCGATCGAACTGCCCACGTAGAGGCGCGGCACAAAACTCAGCCCGGGCACCCGCGCGCCCACGAACACCGCCGGTTCCAGCACGTGCAGGGTCACTTCGGCGTCCGTGACGGTGAAGCCGCCGACCGGATCGCTGAACGGCGTCGGCTGGCTGCCCTTCTTCTGCACATACTCCAGGCCGTAGACCACATCAAAAACCGGGTTGTCCCAGGCGACGCTGTTTGCGATACCCAGATAGATGCCGTCGCCCTTGTCGTTCAGGCCGACGTCGGAGTGGGTCCAGCCGGCGCTGGCGGTCTGGGCCGCGGCCGCCAACGGCGCCAGCAGCAGCAACAGGACAAAGAGGGACAGGACTCTGCGCAACAGAATACGATTCATAGCCTTCTCCAGACTGATAGTCAGATGAGTAGAATGCCCCGCTTACGATACGGGATCAGCCGCCGGTGATCAACGCACGAGCGTCATGGCCGTCACCCGGCTGCGGCCGGCAAAAACCAGGCGCGCGTAGTAGGTCCCCGAGGCCACGGCGCGGCCCCCACTGTCCCGGCCGTCCCACAGCACCAGGTGCGGCCCGGCGGCCTGCGATCCCGCGACCAACTCCCGCACCAGACGCCCCCGCACATCATGAACCCGCAGGGTGACCGGACCGGCGCCCGGCAACGTGTACCGAATCTCGGTCCGGGGGTTGAACGGGTTGGGCACGGCACCGGCCAGAATCATCGCTTGCGGCCCGCCGGTTGTCACCTCGCTGACCGCCGCCACCGTCAGCAGCAGCGGCACGAGGGTCGTCGCCGTCTCCGGATCATTGCTGGTGATGTTCAGCGTCGCCACGCTGGTGCCCGGCGCCAGATCCGTCGCGTCGAACTGCAGGGTGACGGCGGCGCTCTGTCCCGGCGGAATCACACCGGCCAGGGGACTGATCTGCACCCAGGGCAGGAATTCGGCCGGCGAGAACCGGATGGCCAGGCCGTCGTGCAAGTAGTCCGGTGCGTTGTAAAGCACGGTCAGCCCGTCAGCGCCAGCCCCGTCTTCGATGCCCACGGTGCAGAACTCAGTCTCACTGACGTTCCGGTACTGGAAAGTCAACGACCCGCTGCCCCGCAGAATGACCTGGAAGGTTTCGGTGGCCGGGCTGTCGTAGCGGGGCACATCCTCGAACTGGACGATGAAACGGTCCGCGTCCGGATCCGCCCAGTAGAGAATGCGGCCGCCGGCGGTGGCGTCCAGATCGTCCCAGAAAGGCGCCACCACGTTCTGCGGTGCGACACCATCGGGCAGGGCCTGGTTCAGGTAGGGGCTGCTCGTGCCGGAAAAACTCAGGAAACCGTTGGTGCTGATCCGCACCGTCGTGAACACCTCGCCATAGAAGGTCATAGCGAAGCCCAGGTCAAACGCGCCCAGGCTCAGGTCATCGCCCGTGCCGGCAACCGTCCCCACAGCGCCGATATCCTCCCACCCATAGACCGGGCCATCCAGGTCGTCGCTGTCCTGCCAGGTGTAGCCAAAGGCGTCCGGGCCGCCACCGCCGGTCGGCCGGATGGCCACGGTGGGCGCGTTGTCCTTCTCCCCTTTGGCCAGATGACTGCGGGGCGCCGGCCGCCGCGCCGGAACCGCCTCACCTGGGACAGCCTTGGTCAGCGGCGTTGCGCTCAACGAGTAGGCCAGGTCTGCCGTGCCGGCATTTTCCAAGGTTACCGTGCGAACCGCGTTGCCGCCCGGCGCCAGGGTCACGACCACCGAGACCGGCGAGAACGCCAACTGCGGCAACGGTTCGATCCCCGTCACCGGGAACTCGACAAAATCGAGCCAGGCCCGATCCGCGCCCTCGCCGATCACCTCGTCCTTGGCGTAGATCCAGCTGAAGGTGTGGTTGCCCGTGGGAATGGTGCGACTGAACAGGCTCCAGTCCACCTCGCCGGACCAGGCCCCCGCCTCCACCCCGTCGATCAGGAAGTACAGAAAATCGAAACTGAACTCGGACGAGACCTTGTAGCGGAAGCGCAGGTCGCCGTCGCCGGCCACGTAGTAGTCCAGGTGCAGTTCCGCAGTCTGGGCGTCGCCGATGACCGTGCTGACGGCGGCGTACTGCCCCTCGTAGACCGTGGCGGTGTCCAGGCCCCAGGGCGCGCTGCCACTGAAACGCCAGGGAAAGGACGCGAAGTCCCCGCTCTCGAAATCCTCCCAGGTCAGGTCCGGCAGGTCGAAATCAAGACTCACCGCGCCGGTCACCAGTATCTGCTGCTCCTGATAGCCCAGACCGTCGGCGACGACCCGCACCGAATAGGGCTGCGCGGCGTCGACGGGCAGGTCCACCCGGTAGAAGCCGGCCGTGTCGGTCACGGCCACCGGCAGGGGCGTGTCCTCCACGGTCACCGTCGCTCCGGCGACCGGCAGCAGATCCGGACCGCGCACCGTGCCGGTCAGCGCCACCACCAATCGCGGCACCAGGGCTACGTCGCCGGTCACCTGTCCGCCGTCCGGAATAGCTGCAGTGATCTGGCCGTCATCGTAGCCGAACGCGGAAACGGTGAACGAGACGCCCCCCGCGGTCATGGTGAGGCTGTACTGCCCCTGATCATCGCTGACCGCCTGGTTGAAACCGCCGTCCAGCTGAAGCCGGGCCCCGGCCAGCGGCAGGCCTGTGGCGGCGTCGGTCACCGTGCCACCGATGGTGCCGATGCCGCTGAGCACCGCGCGCACCGCCGCGTAGGCGTCGACCAGGCCGTGCCCATAGTCGTTGTCCTCGCCCACGAGGCCCTGGTCCAGCGCCGAGCGCAGCAGGATGTCCTTGATCGTCACCACATCCACATCCGGATTGGCCTGCCGCATCAAGGCCACCACTCCGGCCACGTGGGGCCCCGCCATCGAAGTGCCGTTGCGGTAGATGTAACCGCCACCGGGCAGCGCGCTGTAGATCGTGTCACCGGGTGCGGTCAGTTCGGGCTTGATGGCGTAGGGACCACCGCAGCCGGAGGGGCCGCGACTGGAAAAATCGCTGATCAGAAACGGCGCGTGGTTGCTGGTCGAACCCACCGAGAAGCAGTTGTACGGATTGGTGGCCCGGTCCGCCGGTGAACGCACGGTGCCCGCGTTGCCGCCACCGCCCTCGTTGCCCGCCGCCCACACCAGCACCACCCCGGCGGCCTCGCAGTTGTCGATCAGATCCCACCAGCTGCTGTCACAGTCGATGTAGCCGGCAAAAGCCTCGCTGACGCCCCAGCTGTTCTGCACCACGTCGGGCACGTCGTCGCTGGTGGCCGGATCCCCGTCCGGATCGGTCATGAATTCCAGGGAGGCGATGATCGCGTTGTCGAAGGTGACGACAGGGGCCGAGATGGCGTTGGTGGCGATCCACTGGGCGCCGGGCGCGACGCCGATCGTGTCGCCGTCGGCCAGACCGGTCAGCGTGCCCATGACGTGGGTGCCGTGGCCCTGGCCATCGGCCGGCAAAACCGGCTGCCCCACTTCGGCGGCGTCCAGCCAGGCGGTCGCCGGGTCGGCAAAATTGCCGCGCCAGCGCGCGCTGAGGGCCGGATGGTTCACATCGACCCCGGTGTCGATGATGCCCACCAGGGTGCCGCTGCCATCAAAACCCAGCTCCTGCCACACGCGCCGCGCCCCGATGGCCACCACACCGGGCGTGATGCCGATGCCGGCGGCCTGTTTCGTCGGCGGCAGCCAACTGCTCACCGGCGCGATCAATTCCGGCACCAGATCGGCTTCCACGCGCCGGACGTCGTCCCGGGCCGCCAGTTTGCGCACCGCAGCCACCGTGCCGGTCACGACCACCGCGTTGACCAGCCAGTGGGGCGTGTAGCCCCGCACCGCGCCGGCGGCCTTGTCCGCCCCAAGGGCCTGCAGCAGGTCGTGTTGGGCGACCGCCGCCTGTTGCTGCAGCTCGGCCACGATCAACTCGTGGCGCCGGCCGCGGCCCGCCTTTTCGGTGCTCAGGCGCGCATCCAGCGCCGCCACCGCCACCTGGTCCCGCAGCACGACCAGCACTCTGATCACGTCGTCCGGCTGCCGGTCGGCCAGCTGCCGGGCCAGACCGGGCGCCAGGCTGCCAGCCGCAGCCGGCAGGGCTGCCAGAACACAGGCGGCGCACATCAGACCGGCGGTGAGGCGTCGGTGCAAAGGCAAGACGAACTCCATAGCGGGAGGATTGTCAGGTTACTTGAAGTAATAATACAATATCTGTCCGGGCTCGGACAGGGCGGTTCAGAGATTGCCGGCCCGGGCCCAGGCCACCGCCGGGGTCAGCCACGCGTCCAGGGGCTGGTAGAGAAAGCCATGCTGCCGGCCGGTGGCCACTTCGACCTCCGCCACAGCGGACACACTGTCGGCGCAGCGTGCGAAGGACCGGGCGCAGGCGCCACGCCCGGTATCGGTCTTCTCATGAATGGACAGGACACGGCCATGCAGTTGCACACCCTGCTGCTGCCACCAATCCTCGGCCCCCTCGCTGCACACGCCCAGCAGCACGTAGCGGATATCCGCTTCTGCGGTCAGGTGGGACACCAGACCGGCAATGAAACCGCCAGCCGACGCACCCACGACGGTGATGTGATCAGCGGCCACACCATCGGCCAGCAAGCTGTCGATCACCGCGGCAGTCTGCCGGGCCGGCACCCAGACATCAGCCTGCCGCTGGCGCACGGCGGCGTGCACGACAAAGCCGGAATCCACGCAGGCCTGCACGATATCGTCGAAAGCGTACTCGCCGAAGACCGGATGAACCGCCGGCAATCCCTGAATCGCCACGATCGCTCCGTGCAAATAGATCAGGTGACGCGGCTGTTCCGGCGCCGCCTCCCGGGCCACCGCACTACCGGTCACACCAAGCACCAACAGCCAAATCGCCAGAAAACGAACCATGATCAGACCTGCTCCCGGTTGCGCCGCAACAACAACAGCGTGATGTCGTCACCGACCGGCTCGTCGCCCCGAAAATCCACCAGAGTCTGCTGCAGGTGCGTACATAATTCCGCCAGACCGGTCTGCCGCTGCTCGCGCAGGAACGCCTCGAATCGTTCCTCGCCGTACTCGTCCTCGTCCCGCTCGCCGCGCTGGGTCTCGGGCACACCGTCGCTGTAGAGCGTGATCATGTCGCCGGCCTGCAGCGTGACCTCGCCGGTCGTGTAGGGAAACTCGTCCAGGATGCCCACCGGCATGCCCGTCGCCGGACAGGTTTCGATTTCGCCGTCGGCCCGCACGACATAGGGCGGATTGTGCCCCGCGTTGACGTAGGTGATGTGCCCGGTTTCCGGCGTCAGGTAGCCCAGAAAAAACGTCGTGAAACGCACCGAGTCCGTGCACTCGAAGATCTGCCGGTTCAGCCGTGAGATCATGGCCTGGGGATCCCAGTTCTCCTCGATCATGAAGCGCGACCAGGACAGGATGTGCGACACCAGCAATGCCGCGCCCAGCCCCTTGCCCACGACGTCACCGATCAGGAAGGCGTAGCGCCCGTCACTCATCAGGCGCGCGTCGTAGAGGTCGCCGCCCACCTCGAAACACGCCTCCAGGCTGGCGGTCACTTCGTAACCCGGACACTCCGGCAGCGTGGACAGCAGGATGTTGTCCAGGATGCCGCCGGCCGTCTGCAGTTCGGTATCCTGGCGCCGCTTTTCCTCTTCGAGCAGATGGTAGCGCGAATGGGTGATGGCCACGGCGATGACATTGGCCAGCAGCGTGAAGGCGGCCAGCTGATCCTTGGAAAAGCGCTTGCCCGCGCTGGAGTCGTCGGCGTACAGCAGGCCGATCACTTCCTCGTTGTCGAACAGCGGCACCGCGATGGCCGAGCGGATGCCCTGGCTGACCATGCTCATCATGCCGCCGAAACCCGGATCGTTCAGGGGGTCGGAGGTCAGGAACGACTTCCGCTTCTCGATCACCTGCCGCATCATCGTCCGGCTCAGGGCCAGGCTCGTGGCCGCACCCTGGCCGCGCACGCGCGAGGCCTTGTTCACCGGCTCATCCTGGTCCGCCTCGATCAGCAGCACGAAGATCCGTTCGGGCTGCAGCAGCGCGGTCTCGACCAGATCCAGGATCGGTTCGTACATCTCTTCAGGTTCCCGCGGAATCGTCAGCAGGTCGCCCGCCTCGGCCAGCACCCGAAACAGCAGCGACTGCAGGTCTCGCTTGTCCCGCCGCCCGCTCTGGACCTCCTCCCAGGTCATTTCGGCGCTCGGCACCAGGGTCTGGGACTCGTTGAAGATGGTCAGGCCCAGACCCGCGGGCCCTTCGACCCGGAAACTGAGGTTGGCCACATCGACCTGGTCGCCCTGTTGCAGAGCCACGTCGGTGGTGACCGGATTCCCGTTCAGTTTGGTGCCGTTGTGGCTGCCCAGATCGCGCAGGATCGCCTCGTTGCCGGAGACCACGATTTCGGCATGTCGCCGCGAGACACTGGCCTGGGCCAGTTTGACGTTGGTATCATCACCGCGCCCGATGACGTGGGAGCCTTCGGTCAGTATATGCCGCAGTTCCTGATTGTCGACCAGACCGACGAGAGTCAGTTCCATGCCACCCCGTTCCTGATGGTCAGATTTGGTGAAACATAGCGACTACTACCTTAATCGTGATTGATTCACTCGGCAATTCGCGATTGTCAGGGACTGGTCAGCCGCAGGATCAGGAAAACCATCACCAGGGCAATGGCATGTTTGAGCACCATGGCCACCACCCGCCCGAGAAACGCGTAGCCCCCGACCCGCAGGCTGGGCTCCAGTTGTTGATTGCGGTAATACTCGCCCAGGACGGCACCGGCAAAGGCGCCCAGGAACGACCCGAGCACGGCCCCGATCACCGGCAGGACGCCGTTGCCCACGAAAGCTCCGGCCAGGCCGCCGACAAAGGCCGCCACCACGCCCGACTTCGTCGCTCCCTTGCGGGCCGCGTAAAAGGTGCCGATCAGGAATTCCAACAGCTCGCCAAACAGGGCCAGTCCCAGCAGGACCAACAGCCACTGCCAGGTCACCGGATCGAAACCGGTCACCGCGGCATGGATCACCGCCAGTCCCAGCACGATGAAAGAGCCGCCCAAACCCAGGTAGACGAACAACGAAGCCACAATCAGCAGCAGGGCCCACAACACATAGCCCGACCACTGGCCGATTTCACCCAGCAGTTCCATCAGCTAGTGGTCGGTGCTGAACGACTTCTCGCCCGCTTCGACCGCGAAATCCAGATGGCTCTCGGCCGGCGGGAGGGTGCAGTTGTAACGCTCGGCGTTGTAATCGCACAGCGGGTTGTAGGCGTAGTTGAAGTCGAGATCGACCATGCCTTCGCTGTCCAGGGTGATGTCCAGGTAGCGGCCGCCGGCATAGGTCTCGTGACCACTGGTCTTGTCAGTAAACGGCAGCCACAGGTAGTTGCCACCCGTGGTGTCGACCGGCCCGAAGACCGGCAAGGTGTACTGCTTGCCCTCGTGGGTGAAGGACACCTGCCCGCGCCGGATGTACTTGACGATGTCGCCCTTGCGCTTGGTCAGGGCCACGGTGTCGGTGCCGGCCGCCGCCACGAACGGTGTGCGGAAGTGCAGGTCGGCGGCGGGAAAATAGTAGTTCAAACCCTTGAAGTCGGGAATTGTCGCCGGCACCAGCGGCGACGTCTCCGCCACGGCGAACTGCTCGTTCTTGTTGATGCGCATCTCGACCAGGGCGATTTCCCACTGCTCGTAGGTGGCCGGATCCATGGTCAGCGGCCCGGGCGCCGCCTGGGCCGAACTCTCCTGGTCGACCTTGTCGCCACAGCCCGCCAGAATTGCCAAACCGAGCACCAATACTGCCGTCAGGGCCAAACCGGTCCACATCCGCGTCTTCTGCATTTCACTTCATCCTGTTGGTTGGGTTGGGGGTCTCAATCGGCACCAATAACCGATTCTAGCACAGTCGCCGCCGGTTGGCCAGATCCCGTCAGAAAAGCAGCGCCAGGCCCGCGTGGGCGCCCATCAGCAAGCCGCCGCCGTCATCGCCGAGGAGGCTCGATTTCCAGGTTGCGCCGACAGACAGGTCCACGGCGACATGCCGGTCGACCACGAACATGACGCCGCCCTGCAGCACCAGGCCCGCCTTGGTGATCGACGTGGTCGAACCGCCGAGATCCGTCGTGACCGCCCGGTGGTCCATGACCGAAAGTCCGAATTCCAGGTAGCCGAATGACCGCAGGGACTCCTTCTCGACCATCCGGCCGATCTTGCCCAGCAGGAACTGGTACTCGCGCAGCGAGAAGTCGGCCGTGAAATTCACCGTACCCAGACCATCGATGTACACTTCTTCGGTCTGCTGGCCCAGATTCTGGTTGCGGTACAGCACCCGGACGAAGACATCGTTTTCAGTGGTAACCCGCAGTCCCAATTGGTAGTTGCGGCCGTCATCCAGGCCGGCGAACCAGGTGCCGGCGTGGGTTGCATAGCCGATTCCCGCATCCAGGGCGAAACGAAACACAGGCGGCGGCGGTGGCCCCGCCAGCGTGGGTGTGGTGACCCGGCCCGAATCGGACATCGCCACGGTATGGCCGCTATCCCGGCCGGTCAGCGCGGGCTGGTCGCCCCGCCGGCGTCCTGCCGCAACCTGGCTCGTGATGTCGTGTCCCTTGGCGTCCAACACCTTGAGGATCTGGTCGGAGTCCATGTTCCTGGCCGCACCGTCGGGCCGGGTGACCCGCAGCGCCTCACCGCCACCCACCCACTCAACAGCCACTCCGGCATATTCCCAGTCGCCAGTCACGACCACCGTGACATTGGTCCAGATCCCGGCGGTGGGCTGTTCCTTGAAGGAATCCGGTGTCGCAAACTCCGCGTCCAGATTCTGGGCCCCGGCACTGGTCGCCAGCATCAGGGCAGGCAGCATGACGAGCAGTATGCGGAGTTTGGCGTTCATCGGCGTTCTCCCCCCTGTATCAAATCCGGCCGCGTGGACAGGTAAGACTCATTTTCGCACATCGGGCCGGGACTGACAACCGGCCAACGGCAGGATCATTGACGCCACAGAGCCGGCACCGTACAGTCGCCCGGTTGCCTTGCTCCTTGCAGGGCCGGGCAGGCAAGCCGGCGGTTTCCATCGGGCCGATCTTTGCTTAACTTTGCCCGCGATCTTCTGCCCACCCCAGCCGGGAGTAGCCGTGCGTTCCGAAGCCGCCACACTGGACAGCCCGACCGACGACCGGATGGCCCGGCTGCCGGAGATCGCCGCCTTTGTTGCGGCGGTCCTGGGCCGCCTGCCCGCCATGGGCGCCTGGTGGACCCTGGACGACTGGGGCCAACTGGCCCGCGCCGCCGGCCTGGATACCGGTGACGCAACGGCTGCCTGGCCGGCCCGCATTCTCAGCCAGCACCTGTATTGGACCCTGACCTGGCCGGTGCTCGGACTCAACGCCGACGCACACTCGGTGCTGCGGTTGGCCCTGCATGGCTTGGCCGCCGTGCTGGTGATCCGGCTTGCCCGGCGGGGCGGCCTGGGACTGGTGAGCCGGCTGGTGGCCGGACTTGTTTTCGCGGCTTCACCCCTGGCCTTCACGCCGCTGTACTGGGCCTCGGGTATCCAGGAATTGCTGGCGGCTGTTTTCGCCCTGGCCGCCGTCGAGCGCTGGCTGTCGGCGGCCGAGGGTGGGCGCCCCCGACTGGCCTGGGCCACGCTGCTGGCTGCGCTGTCGATCCTGAGCAAAGAGTCGGGTCTGGGCCTGCCCCTGTTGTTTCTGGTGTTTGCCTGGCTGCGCCTGGGCGTACGCCTGCCGGACAAGGCCTTCGCCTGGGCCATGATCATGCTGCTGCTGCCGGTTGCCCTGGCGGAAGGCGTGCTGGTCAGCAGCCATTTTGCCACCAGTGGCGGCGCCGCCTACGCCACCGGCGGGCCGCTGGTCATGCTGGGCAATCTGGGCGCCTGCGGCTGGTGGCTGATGTCACCCGGCCCCATCCTGGCCAGCCAGTTCTTTCCGTTGATGACCGCCGCGGGCCTGTTGTTCTTCGCCGCCTGGGCGGCCTGGGGTGTGGTCAGCTGGCAGCGGTACCGCTCGCCACTGGTACTGCTGACCCTGGTGGCGGCCTTGCTGATTCTGGCGCCCGCTCTGCCGCTGCGCAAGCGTCTGGTCCCCTATCTGGCCTATCTGGCCGTGGCCCCGGTGGGGCTGCTGATCGGCAGTGTGGTTGAACGCGTGCGCCACCAGAAGCTGGGACGGCTGCCGGTGCTCGGCGCCCTGACCCTGGCCGCCATGGTCTGGGGCTTTTTCGGCATGGAAACCCGGCTGGGCAACCGGCAGGAGCTGGGTTTGGTGGCTGATCCCGTGGCCCGTGCCACGGCCCTTTCCTGGCAGGCCTGCCGCACCATGCGGGACCTGCAACGGCATCCCGCCCTGGGCCGGGAAACAGGCGACAAGCTGACCCAGTTGACGCTGCTGCAACCCCTGGTCGACACCGGCACCCTGCAGACGGCTGACAACCTGGGCGAACGCTGGACCCAGCCGAGCGACATGTATCAGGCCCTGTCCGGTACGCGCGGACCGCGCCTGGTGCTTGGGCCCGAGGTGTCCGTGACCTGGGCCAATGGCCTGACGACCGCTTCGAGCCAGGCTGTGGTCCTGTGCGAAACCGCCACCGGTTTTCGGGTGTGGGGCCGGACAGTCAACGCCTTGTTCTACGCGGCCCTGACCGACATCGGACTCGGCCACTTCGAACGGGCGCGGGGCCACCTCAAACGCGCCGCCGAACTCGGCGATGAGCAACTGATGTTCGTCTACGATGCGGGCCAGATGGTCGTGCCCCTGAAGATGGTGCTGGACCGTAAGCAGTCCTTCGTCGACTGGACGCTGGGCCTGCTCGACCAGGGCGCCTCGCAGCTGGAGGTCGGCGGATTGCAGGATATGTTCTTCAACCTGCTGCGCAACGCCACCGGACTCAGTCTTGAAGAATTGACGGCGGGCAGCCAAGTGCTGACCTTGCCCCACGAACCGGCACCTCAGGAATAGAGAGAGGAAGATCATGGCGAGTCTGAATGCGATCTGGGCCCAGCAGATAGGTCCCTGGACAACCGGCGAATTGGGGTTGGCCCTGGCCTTTGTGGTCGGGGGCTTCATCCTGCGGGCGATCCTGAATACGGTCGTGGCCCGCCGCCTGGCGAGTTGGGCCGACAAGACCGAGACCGAGGCGGACGATATGGCCACCGAAGCGCTGATCAACCCGTTGGGACTGATCTTGCCGGTGGTCGGCGCCTACCTGGCGATCCGTACCCTGCTGGCGGTACAGCCCGATTGGCTGGGGCTCTCCGACCGTGTGTTCAAAGTTGTCAGTATCGCGGTCATCACCTGGACGGCATTCCGCCTGGTTGACGCCCTGACCCTGCTGCTGCGCGAACTGGCCGCCCGCACTTCGAGCCGAATCGACGATCAGGTCGTGCCCCTGATCCGCAAGGCACTCAAAACGTTCCTGTTCATCCTCGCCTTCATCCTGGTGGCCCAGAACCTGGGCTATTCGGTGTCCGGATTGCTGGCCGGCCTGGGCATTGGCGGTTTGGCCCTGGCCATGGCGGCCAAGGACACGCTGGCGAATCTCTTCGGTTCGATCATGATCCTGATCGACCGGCCCTTCCACGTGGGCGACTGGATCACCTTCCGCGGCGGCGACGGCGTCGTCGAGGAGATCGGCCTGCGCTCGACCCGCGTGCGCACCTTCGCCAAGACCGTGGTCTCGATTCCCAACCAGGCCCTGGCCAATGCCACGGTCGAAAACCACAGCCTGATGCCCAAACGGCGCATCAAGTTCTCCCTGGGCGTGACCTACGACGCCAGCGCGACCCAGGTCGCCGATCTGGTCCGGCGGATCGAGGAATACCTGCGCGGGAACCCGGACATCGATCAGGAGTTCATCCTGGTCAAGTTCACCGAGTTCAACGCCTCGAGCCTCGACCTCTTTGTCTACTGCTTCACCGTGACCACGGACTGGACCCAACACCTGTCGGTGCGGCAGGACGTGAACCTGACGATCATGGCACTGGTCGAGGAACTGGGCATGAGCATCGCCTTCCCGACCCAGACGGTGCATCTGATCGAGGAACACGAGGGATCAGGGCTCCCCCAGGAGGGCTGATTTTTTGGTGAATCATTGATCTGTTGATTGTCGTATGGTCGCGTTGAACAACGGATGAAAGGCCCTAGCCACTTCATGGATTCTGATCCGGGGAGCCAGTAAATGAGTTTGACCCGTCGCGATTTCCTCAAGACAGCCGCCGGCGGTGCGGTCGCCACGGCCGGCACCCTTGCGGCCGGCCAGGCCCTGGCCGACTTCACGCCCATCAAGAGCAAGCGCAAGCTGCGCATCCTGATTCTCGGCGGCACGGCCTTCCTGGGCCCGGCAACTGTCGCGGTGGCCCGGGCCCGCGGCCATGAAGTCACGCTATTCAACCGGGGCCGAACCAACCAGCAGCTCTTCCCGGATCTGACCAAACTCAAGGGGGACCGCTTCGGCGACCTGAAGTCCCTGGAGACCGGCCAGTGGGATGTGTGCATAGACAACAGCGGCTACATCCCGCGCACGGTGCAGGCCACGACGGAGCTGCTCAGGGGGCGGGTCGGACACTACATTTTCATCTCATCCATCTCGGTCTTTGCCGACTTCTCGGTGCGCGGCCTGGATGAGAAGTCCGCCGTCGGCACGATGACCGCGGAGGAGATCGCCGCCGCCACGGGCATGCGCGACATCAACGGCGCAAATTACGGTCCGCTCAAGGCTCTCTGTGAGCAGGCCAACACCAGGGTGTTTGGCAACAAGGCCTGCAACATCCGGCCCGGCCTGATTGCCGGCCCCATGGACGGTACCGATCGCTTCACCTACTGGCCGGTGCGCGTCAGCCGGGGCGGCGAGGTGCTGGCGCCCGGTACCCCGGAGACACCGACCCAGGTCATCGATGTGCGTGACCTCGCCGAATTCATTGTGCTGGCGGCGGAAAAGGGCTACGGCGGCACCTACAACGCCACCAGTCCGGCCGGGGAACTGACCATGGGCGAACTGCTCGACACCTGCCGACGCGTGTCCGGTGCGGACGCCACCTTCACCTGGGCGGACCACGAATTCCTGACCGAGCACGGAGTGGCCGCCTGGTCGGACATGCCGGTCTGGGTGCCCCTTGACGGTGAAGAAGCTGGCCATCCCTTTATCAATGTGATGAAGGCGGTCAAGGCGGGGCTCACTTTCCGGCCCATTTCCGAGACCGTACGCGGAACCCTGGACTGGTGGGCGACCCTGCCCCAGGATCGCCGGGACAAGCCGCTGCGGTCGGGCTTGACGCCTGAGCGTGAAGCGGAAGTGCTGGCGGCCTGGCACGCGCGTGGTGGGTGACCAGGCCGCCGCTCGGAGCGTTTTCAGATATTGATCAGGTCTTCTTCATCGATCGTGAACACCTGTTGCGCCACCTCGCCGGCCGGTGCCGGTGGCGGTGATGCGGTCACTGGCCGGGGCCGGTTCACGGCCCGCGAGTCCGGCTCCGTCTGACCACTGTTCCCCATGACGATGCCGGTCAGGGTCCGCACCACACCACGCAGAGCGACAGCCTGTGCCGACAGCTCTTCGCTGGTGGACGCGGCCTCTTCGGCGCTGGCCGCGTTGGTCTGGGTGGACTGGTCGATCTGTCCCATGGCGGTATTGAGTTCGGCGACTCCAGTAGCCTGCTGTCGGCTGGCCTTGTTCACCTTGCCGACCAGACTACCGACCTGGTCGACCCCTTCACCGACTTCAGCAAGCAGCCTGCTGACGTGGTCGCATGCCGCCAGCCCCTTGTTGCTGTTCTCGTTCGACTCCTCGATCAGCTCGGTTGTATCCCGGGCCGCCTCGGTGCAACGCCCAGCCAGGCTACGCACCTCTTCGGCCACCACGGCAAACCCTCGGCCCGCATCACCGGCACGAGCCGCCTCAACGGCCGCATTCAACGCCAGCAGATTGGTCTGAAAGGCGATTTCGTCGATGGTCTTGATGATCCTGGCTGTTTCATCCGCCGAGGACCTGATCGCGGCCATGGCCTCGTTCATGCCGTCCATGGCTTCACGCCCACGCGCGATGGCCTTCGAGACCTTGGTCGTATTCTCGTCGGCCAAGCTGGAATCCGCCGCATTCTGCCCAGCCGTCACACTCAGTTCCTCAAGGGCAGCCGACGTCTCCTCCAGGCTCGCGGCCTGCTCGGTCGCGCCTTCGGCCAACTGCTGACTGACGCCGGACATCTGGTCCGCCGCCGAAGTGATTTCACTGGCACCCTGACCCAGTGATTCGATGACCCGATTGATGGGGCCGGTGATCGACCGGCTGAGAAAGACACCGAGACCCAGCCCCAGCAGGATGGCCAGGCCACCAACGACCAAAGCCAGTGTCCGGGCCGCGGCCGCAGTGGTCTGCATGGCGGCGGTCGCCTGCAGACTCCCTTCCTCGGCCATGGCAATAATCTCGTCAACGAGAGGATCGATACGGTAGGCTGCCGCTTTCATCTTCCCGGCCAGAAGACGGATTTCATCATCCTGGGCCACGAGTGCATTGAAGGACGTGATATACTCTTTGGCCAAACGCCGGATCTCGACGGCAGCCGGGCGGGCGAAACCGTCTTTTTCGGCGGCGTCGCAGGTGCTCACCAGGGCGGCTACCGCTTGGTTGGTCTTGTCCACATACTTGTCACGATACGTATAATGACCGGCAGCATCCTTAATCCCATGGCGCAGCAGATAGTCTTTCTCCTGCTTCCGGATCTCGAGCACCAGCGCCCTGGCGTTGGGCAGGGCAATGGCCTTGAGCCCGTCTTCCAGGTTGTGCGCATACTCGCGCAGGGCCTGGTAGGTCAGATCCCGCTCACTGTCGCTGGTGGCCGCCAGATTCGCGGCCATGGCCTTTTCGTAGTCGGCCACGAATCCGGCCTGGCTGGCCTTGAACCCGGCACTGCAATCGCTGGCGACCACTGCCTGGGCATAGGCCGCCGCAGCCGCCTGCCATTTCTGGCGATACTTGTCGGCCCCGGTCAGCCGAAAGTCCTTTTCGTAGCGCCGAACCATCAGCAAGTCGAGGCGGAGTTCGGCGACGGCGTACCCTTTCATCTGTGTAGCGAGGTCATGAGCGGCAACCCGAAACTCACCTTGCAGTCCGGCATCCGGGGAAAGCCCCTTGACCTGCCACGCCGCGACGATCTCGTGGAACAATCCTGCGTATTCCCGGGCGGCGGCGTCGATTTCTCCCGCAAGGGCCCTGACCTCGGGGAGATCGGATTCAGCCGCCAGATCGGCAATTGCTGCCGCATGCCCATACACCTGCTCAACGTTCGTATCCAACAAGGCACTGTACTTGTCGTCCCGGCGCGCCAGAAAATCCTTCTCATTGCGTCGGCACTGCAAGACCTGTCCCCGTACCTGATAGGCTTCATTGACGATGGGAACATCGTGGGCGAGCAGGGACGAGAAGCCGCTGGTTACCGCTGTCAGGCCGTTCCAGCCCAAACCCACGACTACCGCCAGCAGCAGCGACACGATACCGAATCCAGCGATCAGTTTCGTGCCCAGTTTCATTCCTGCAAACATGATTGCCTCTCCCTCCGTCCCGGAACAGGACGATTATGATATTGTTAAATCAACGACGGACTCTGTGGTCATCGTCACCATTGCAGATCTCATTAGCAATATCCGACAATAAACATGGGAAAAGTCTGCGGCAGGTCAGCAGCAGGCAGCAGCCCGCACGCCGGCGCCGAATGTGGCCCAGACCACGGTTCGACGCCGGCGTCCAGACAGGCCGGTCTAGTTGGCGAGATCCTTGTCGATCCAGCCGATCACGCGCTTGATCGCCTGCAGATAGTTGATGTTCTCCACACCAGCCAGATCCGTCAGCTCAAGCGTCTTGAGGATATCTTCAATCTCAGTGGACTCGGAATTGATCGTCACCAGGCGGGCGCCGTTGATCAGCACCTCGGCCACTTCACAAATCGTGTCGTTGACCATGTAGCCGAACCGGTGCTTGTGGACCTTGACCGCCTGCAGGTCCGGATGGTCGGCAATCATCTGCAGGAACTCGTCCAGGGTGTAGGTCTCCTGACTGAACTCCGGCGGCGGCACCTGGAACGCGGGGAACACATCGTCACGCAGCACCGAGGACGCGAGGGGAAACTCGCCCTTCATCAGCGGATTCCACTGCTCGAGGCCCTGCTCTTCGGTGACGAACGTCTTGATGTCCATCTTGCCGTCCCGAATCTTCGTGTTGTTCACGTCATTGGCGCGCGACACGATATAGATCTCATCCGACTGGCGGTCCCAGACCTTTTCAGGCACCGGCACCGAGAGGCGGGACATCAGGTAGGCTTCGTCGTCGAAGTCCTGCCCGAAGGTGCGAAATTCGAAGCGAGGCTTCGAGATCTCGCCGATTTTCAACTCTTCCTTGGCCATGGTGCCCTCTCCTGTCAAAAATGGCCGGAGCCGCACTGCAGCCCCGGCCGAAAGAATCCAGCCGTCCTAGAAGGCGGTCTGGAAACGCATCTGCACGTAGTCGAAGTCGTAGTCACCGAAGAAGACACCCTTCTTGCCGGTGGCATACTCGTCGTTGTTCACGTGCCCGTAGTTCAGCATCAGCTTCACGTTGGGGTTGGGGTAGTAGTTCACACCCAGGGTGATGGACGTCGAGCCACCATTCTGCTCGTCGGCATCCGCGTCGTTCAGGTCGACGGTCGAATAACGCGCCGCCACTTCCCAGGCGCCCTTGGCACTGTTCGGGGTCACGCGGGCGAACTCGGCGTCCTTGTGATCGTAGGCGTGGGTGTCATCGGTCAGGAAGAAGCTGACGAAACCGTAGCCGCCGCTGTACGAAATGCTCTCCCGGTTGTCCGTGGGATCGCTGCTGGCGTAGCGGTCGATGGCAGCCGTCATGTACTCGCCCTGGGCCATGAAGCGCTTGTTCACGTAGGCCACCTCGCCACCGAAGGTCGAGAATTTCTCCACGTCCTTGATCTTGGCGTAGATGAACTTCGTGTCCGAAACGTTGGTCTCGGGACGCGAGTTGAACTTGACGCTCGAGACACTGCGGTCGCCGGCATCATCGGGCGCGCCGACGAAGGTGGGCTTCTGCAGCGTACCGGACGCGCCGATCAGCAGCGTGCTCTCGTCGGTCCGGATCGGGGACCAGTTCAGGCGGGTCGCGAAGTTGACCTGCTCGTTGGCTTCCTTCACAAAGTCCTCGACATCCGCACCGAACATGGACACGGACCAGCGGTACTTCTCCTGCCAGCCGGTCACTTCGATACCCATGCGGCGGCCGACCACGAACGGGTCGGTGCCCTGGCTGCGCTCCATGAACATCAGGTTGCGGCTGGTCGTGACTTCTTCCAGGCCATTGGGCTGGCGGAAGTTACCGACACGCACATGGCCATTGCCGCCGAACAGGCCGCGGTAGCTGATGTAGGCGTCCTTGACCGCGGCCGCTTCGTCGGCAAAGTCGAGGTCGATCTCGCCGTACCAGTCGTGCCACAGCTGGGACTTCAGGGCAAAGCGGGCCCGGCGCAGCAGGAAACCACCGGCCAGGCTGTCCTGCTTCTCGTGGAAATCGGCATAGTCGTCGTAGACACCGCTGTCGGGGTCGTACAACGGGCCGTCGTCCATGTACATGGCCATGTCCAGGTAGACGCGCGCGTCCACCCACCACTTGAAGGCTCCGTCGTCCGAAGTGAAGACCAGAATGCCGTCCTCAGAGGTCGCGTTCAGGGGGCTCGATCCGGCGAAGGCAGCACCGGCCATGGTCAGCAGAACCACGACGGCAGCCAATGTGACGAACCAGTTACGCATCTCTTGCTCTCCTTGCTTGAGGTATGGCCTGAGCAACAAAGTCGGTCGCTAGACGGCGAGCCGCCTGGTCACGCCCGATTTCATCACTCATGCCGTTGGTACACCCTGCACACACGAAGCAGGAGGGACAGTTGACTCTTCAATGCCTTGTTCCATTTCTTGTTGGCCAGGTCCCCCGGTCGTGGTCGCCACGATTCCGAGGCCGCAGCCAATGCCCGGTGGAACTGCCAGGCGTGGTCAAATCGCTGCCCATCAAGGCGGCGCAGGGCCACCATCTGTTCGGGGCTCAGCCCCAGGTCCTCCCACACGGTCGGGGCCGCCGCCGCCAGGTCCACTTCCCAGGGTCCCACCGCCGCCACGTCCATCACCTCGGCGATGGCGTCGGCCGAAAGATCGGTCTGGTCCAGCAGCGTGCGCTGCAGCTTGCGCGCGCTGTTCTGCACCGGCAATTCCACGAAGACCGGATCAGTCACGCCACGCGCAGCCAGTTCCTCGATCACGTCGGCGTCCAGGCGGTATCTTACCGGGTGGTAGACCTGCTGATCAAAAACATTGTCCATAAAAAACAGCAAGAGGAACGAGACAACACCGGCCATGAGCGGCGTTGCCGCCCAGCCCAGGGAAATCTCGCCCATGACCTTGTACCGGATTCCGACGCCCTTGAACAGGCTGAGGCCGACAATGGCCCCGATCACAGCCTGGCTGCTGCTGACCGGAACCAGCGGAAAGGTCGGCAGACCATGGCTCGCCAGGAAGTATTCCAGACTCTGGGAAGCAAAAAGAAACAGCGTCAGGGACTGGGCCAGCACGATCACGAAAGCCGGCACCGGCGAGATCCGCACCAGACCGCTGCCCACCGTCTTCATCACCCTCTCGGAGTAGGTGAAGACGCCCACGCCGATGGCCACCGCCCCGATGAAAAAGAGCTGCTGCACGCCCGTGACCCGGATCACGTCAAACAGGACCAGATCATGGAAGGGATTGTCCAGCACGAAGACGCCCATCACATTGGCGATATTGTTGGCCCCCAGGCTGTAGGAACCGAAAGCACCGACGATCAACAATCCCCAGCGCGTGCCCGCATCCAGGCGCAGCAGGTGCGGCTTGGTCACGCGCAACAGGAACCGCACCAGGATGAACAGCACGACCGCCATCACACCCGACAGCACCGGGCACGCCACCCAGGTGATCATGATCTTGGTCAGGGATGATGAGTCAGTCAGGCTGGCGGAGTAGAAATTCCAGCCGATGATCGCGCCGACAATGGCCTGGGAAGTGGAAACCGGGATCTTCAGGCGGGTCATCAGGAACGTCGTCAGAGCCGAAGCCAAAGCTACCGTAAAAGACCCGGCCAACGCATTGACGGCACCCAGCTTGCCCAGGGTGTGGGCCGCGCCCGCACCACTGACGGTGGCGCCAATGACCACGAATACCGAACAGACCAGGGCCGCGGTGCGGAACTTGATCATGCGCGTGCCCACCGCAGTACCAAACACGTTGGCCGCGTCGTTCGCGCCCAGGGACCACCCCAGAAAAAGACCGCTGCTCAGGAAGAGGAGGATTTCCATCAAGGCCGCCTCAGATATTCCGCTTGATGGAGTAGATCGCCAGACGATCGGCAACTTCCTGGGCCTTGTCCGACACCTTCTCCACATTCAGGGCGAAATAGCGCAGATGAATCTTGTGGGCCAGGTCCAGATCGCTGGCGAAAATGGCCCGTTTCAGGGAGTCGCTGATCGTGTCGGCTTCCTTCTCGAAATGGTGGACCTTGTACAGGTTGTCCTTGACCTGTTCGCTGTCGCGGAAGAAGGCCCGCGCGCAGACGATAACCGCGTCGACCGCGGCCGCACTCGCGTCAGCCAGTTTGAGAAACTCCGCGTCGAATTCGGCGGGGATCTCGGGCTGCTCCACCGAGAACTGATACAGGCTCATCTTGGTCGTATCGATGATGTTGTCCGAGTTCTCCAGCAGGCCCAGTACATCGCCGCGATGTTCGGGGATCAGGGACTGCCGGTACAGATGCGACTCGACGTCCTTGCTCAGCTTGTCCGCCTTGCTCTCGAGCTTGTCGATCTTGATGATCGCCGCGTCGAAGTCGGACTTGTCCCCGTTGAGATAGGCCTTCACGCCGGCCTGGTAAACCAGACCCCCTTCGGCGACGACATCCAGAAACTCGTCGATTTGCGCTTCCAATACGCGGCTGGATCTGAACAGGGGCACGGTCACTCACCTTCCATGTCTGAAACACGGGCCCGGACACAGGCCGGGCCGAACGGGATCGCGAAATCACGGGCGTTCTCGCCGGTGAGAGGCGGCCGGAGGTCACCCACACCACCATCTCCCCATTCTGCCGAAACTTCAACTTCGGTTTTCCCGTCCGGCCCCGACCACTCTCTCCGGAACCGATCCCGGTCCTGGTCGACAACCGCGCCGATCGCCGCCGAATCCGCCAGCATCACAAAAAACATCGTCAGCGCCGTCAGCGCCGTCAGGGCCAGAAGGATTACTGCTTTGCGGGCGCGCATACCGAGGGGCCTCCCCGCCTACCAGGTCGAAAACGGCTTGGCAATCAGATTCGAATTGTAGTAGCGCGGATCGCCGGTCACTTCTGCGCCGACCCAATCCGGTTTGTCGATCTGCTGGTCCTCGGACTCGAGCTCACATTCGGCCACGGTCAGACCTTCGTTCACGCCGTGGAACTCGTCGATCTCCCAGACCAGTCCGCCAAACTCCACCTTGTAGCGCGTCTTCTAGATCAGCGGCTGCTCGCACAGCTCCAGCAGTTGGTTGCAATCATCCAGCGGGATGTCGTATTCGAACTCAAGCCGCGTGGCGCCCACGGTGATGCCCTTGATGGTCAGCGCCGCCTTCTGCCCCATCGTCCGGGCCCGCACAACGCGTTCTTTCTGCGAATTCAGGTAACCTTGCCGGTACAACGTGCCGTCAGCCTGTTCTTTCCACTGCTGGCCGGTCACCAGATATTTTCGTTCGATTTCCTTGCCCATGGCGTACCTCTTCCTAGATTTCGTGTTCAACACGGTAAAGCAAGCCCCATGCCCCTGTTTGGTCTGACCTAACCATACATAGACGCAACAGGTTATACTGTCCACGAGATTCAGGCGGCCCGGCTCGGGCGAAATCTCGCTGACTTGCTGGCGAAATTTCGCCAAACCGGCTATGGTTGCCCGCATGAAGCGATCCCTTGCCAATCTTCTGGTCCTGCTGGTGGTCGTCGGCTTGTTCGGCGGCAATTGGCTGGTGCTGCGTGATCTGCAGGACATCCACTCCCGCGATCCCCAGCCCACAGCCACGGTTCCGGCCGCCGAATCATTCGGGTCCGGTTCAGAAGTGATCCGGATCGGTGTCGTCTCCCGCTTCGCCCCCAACATCATCTTCTCCGGCTACCAGCCGGTACTGGACTACCTCAACACCAACAGCGAGTACCGGTTTGAATTGCGCCTGAGCACCAGCTACCAGGATGCCGTGGACAAGCTGGAGCAGGGTGAAGTGACCGCCTCGTTTCTCGGGGCCTGGATCTACGGTCATCTGGAATCGCGCGACCTGATGCCGCTGGCCGCTCCGCGCAACGCCGCCGGCAGTTCAGTCTTCCACGCGGTGCTGGTCACGCGTGCGGACAGTCCCGTGGCCACGGTCCAGGATCTGGCCGGGTTGCGCGTGGCGCTGCCGTCGCCCGACTCCTGGTCGGGCAACTGGCTGCAGCGGCGAGGCCTGCCCGATGTGGGCCTGACAACGGCGGACCTGGACTCCCTGCACCACTTCGACCACCACCAGACCGTCGTCTGGGAGGTCCTGCGGGGCCACTTTGACGCCGGCGTGGTCAAGGAGTCGGTGGCGGACCGTTTCAAACGGGAAGGCCTGCGCCAGGTCGCCCTCTCGCCGCCCATACCCGGCGCGCCCCTGGTCGCCCGCCGCGACGGACCGCCCGCAGTCCTGAAAACCCTGACCCGGCTGCTGCTGGCCCTGAACGACGACGACCCCCGCGACCGGGAGATCCTGGCCGGCTGGACCCCGGAATTCGCTTTCGGTTTCCGGCCCGTGAGCGAGGCCGACTACACCGAGGCGTTCGGCACCCTGGAGGGTGAGCGATGATCACCCACACCGGGCTCCGGTCCCGCATCCTGCTGACCGTGGGGGCCAGCACGGCCGCGATCATGATGTTTCTCTCCTGGGGCATGCTCTACAGCTGGCGCAACTCGCTGCTCACCGAGGAACGGGCGACCATCCAGGCCATCAGCGGCGCCTTTTCCGTGGCGGTGATCGATGCCCTGATCTTCGCCGACCAGGACCTCTACCAGGCCGAAGGCTTTCTCGACAACTATGTCGCCATGTTCATGGCGCAGAACCCGCGACTGACGGCGATCACGGTCCTGGATCAGACCGGCCGCACGACAGCCCGCAGCTGGGACAGCGGCGAGGCCCCCTGGGTGTCGGGCCCGGCAACCCGCGTCCTGGCCGACGAGACCGTGCGCACGACCGTCACCGCCCGGACCGATGGCCGCTGGGTCATGGAAACGGTGTACCCCCTGCGCACCGGCCACCGCAGCTGGGGCGCGCTGATCCTGCAGATCGAAGCCGAATCGATCCGGGCCCAGATCCGGCGCAACTTCGTCCTGCTGGCCCTGTTCACCTCGGCCGTTACCTCGCTGCTGCTGTTGTTGCTCTGGTTCCTGCTGGGGCGCCTGCTGTCCAGCCTGCAGGTGTTGGTGACGGCCATGGACTCGGTGGATTTCCAGCCAACCAGCGGTCCGGCGTTGCCCGCGCGCCAGGATGAAATCGGCATTCTCTACCGCCATTTCCAGCGCATGCAGGAACGCGTGGACCAGTCGCACCGCGAGATGCTGCGTGCCGAACATCAGATGTTGCACGCCGAGCGTCTGGCGGCCATCGGACGCCTGGCCTCGGGGTTGGCCCACGAGATCAACAACCCGATCAACGGCGTCCGCAACTGCATCTACGCCATCCGGCGGGACCCGCAGAACGCCGAGCAGACGGCGACCTATCTGGACCTGATGGACGAAGGCCTGACCAATGCGTCCGGAGTGCTGCACAAACTGCTGGGCTTCGCCCGCAAACAGCAGGCCGCACCGGGCCCGATTGATCTGAATGAAGCGGTGCGCGCGGTCGAGCGCCTGGTCAAGTTCGATCTGGAGCGCCAGCAGATCCGGCTGGAGCTGGCTCTGACCGACTCGTTGCCGCCGGTGGTGGCTGACCGGCAGCTCATGCAGGAAGTCATCATGAACCTGCTGCTCAACGCCAGGGACGCGGTGGAATCGGGCGGCCTCATTCGGGTGACGAGCCGGCACGCCGCGGGCCAGGTTTCCGTGGCGGTCGAGGATTCCGGCGACGGCATCGACGCCGGGATCCTCGACCGGGTCTTCGACCCCTTCTTCACGACCAAGAAAACGGGTGAGGGTACGGGGCTCGGCCTGTCCATTTGCCTCAACATCGTCCAGGCCGCGGGCGGTACGCTGGAAGTGGCCAGTTCGCCCGGCGCCGGCGCCACGTTCACCATCAAGCTGCCGGCTTCACCGTCCGGCATTCCGCAAGAGGACACGACATGAAAATCCTGATGGTCGAAGACGAGCCCATGACCCGCGTGGCCCTGACCGACACCCTGCGCAGGGAGGGCCACGAGGTCCTGCCCTGCCCCGACGGCAACGTGGCCGTCGAAGCCCTGAACGCCGATTCGTATGACCTGATGATCACGGACCTCAACCTGCCCGGGCCCGGTGGGCTGGAGCTGCTGCAGCGGGCCAAGGAGCTGGACCCGGCGCCGCATGTCATCATCATGACCGCCTACGCGTCGACCGAGACGGCTGTCGAGGCCCTGCGCCGCGGCGCCTACGACTATGTGACCAAGCCGTTCCAGACCGATGAGATTCTCGCACGGGTGCGCAATCTGGCCCGGCTGCACGACGTGGAACGCGAGAACACCGAATTGCGGCGACGCATCGCCGTGACCGACGAGGACCGCATCGTCGGCACCTCGGCCTGCATGGTCAAGCTGAACGAGACGATCGACGCCATCGCGCCCGGCGAGGCCAACGTCCTGATCCAGGGGCCCAGCGGCACGGGCAAGGAGCTCGTGGCCCGCGCCGTGCATGCCCGCAGTTCGCGCAGCCAGGGACCGTTTGTCGCGGTGAACTGCTCCGCGATTCCCGACACCCTGGTGGAGAGCGAACTGTTCGGCCACCGCAAGGGTGCTTTCACCGGCGCGGATCGCGATCACAAGGGATACTTCCAGCGAGCCCGTGGCGGCAGCCTGTTCATCGACGAGATCGACGACTTGCCCCTGGCCACCCAGGTCAAACTGCTGCGCGTCATCCAGGAGCGGGAGATCGAACCGGTGGGCGGCGGCGCGGCCCAGGCCATTGACATCCGGCTGATCGCCGCGACCAAGCAGGACCTCAAGGCCCTCGCGGGCGAGGGCCGCTTCCGTGAGGATCTCTACTATCGCCTGAACGTGATCCCCCTGCTGCTGCCCACGCTGAAGGAGCGCAAGGAGGACATTCCCGCCCTGATCGAACACTTCGCCAAACGCCTGGGTCAGTCCGGGGCCTTTGCCATCGACTCGGCCCAGTACAAGGTGATGATGGCCTATGACTGGCCCGGCAACGTGCGCGAACTGGGCAATGTCGTCGAGCGGATGATCGCCCTGCCCGGCGTCTCGGTGGCCGACCTGATCGATGGGGCGATCAACGCGGTGGGATCCGGCCTCGGCCAGGACCTGCCCCCGGCCGCCAGAGCCGACCTTTCCGGACGCAGCTACCGCCAGTACATGCAGCACTGCGAGGACCAGGTCCTGCAGTGGGCGCTCGGCCAGGCTCAGGGCAACATTTCCCGGGCGGCCAAGCTGCTGGACCTGCCGCGCAGCACACTGCGCAGCAAGCTCGAAAATCGCTGAGACATCTGCGACCGGGCGCACCGCCGGCAGCGGCGAGGCTTCGCCAGACAATGTGGCGAGATCTCGTCTCCTGAGTGCGGACACGGCCACGGCCGGAATCCCGAAAACCCGGCAAGCCATTAATCTATTGTGATGAAACATCTTGCAATCCAGCCGCTCCTGGGTTCACCATGCGCCGGAGATCTTCCTTGTTGGCATGCCGGTTGCTGTTGCCTTCTGGAAGCCTCGCCTGAAATGCAGGTCAGCCCTGAAGACTGAACGACGAACGACCCACACCGGTGCCCCGCGGCATCAGGTCAGCCCGGCGGAGTAGAACGTGGCTCGCAACAGATGTCGTCCGGCGGCAGCCGGAATCAACCCATGGCTGGTCGTAGCCCTCACCATGGTCCTGTCAAGTGCCCTGCCGGCTGCGGCGCAAGCCGCCTACCCGGACAAGCCCATTGTCATCATCGTGCACGCCAAGCCCGGCGGCGCCATCGACCTGACGGCGCGCATGGTCGCCAAGGTCGCCCGCAACTACACCGACACGCCGCT
The DNA here is from genome assembly GCA_024277025.1 of Candidatus Krumholzibacteriota bacterium. Classification (GTDB taxonomy): domain Bacteria; phylum Krumholzibacteriota; class Krumholzibacteriia; order LZORAL124-64-63; family LZORAL124-64-63; genus JAGRNP01. The sequence continues at coordinate 49,333 of JAJRWA010000099.1, forward strand.
GGTGATCGAAAACCGCTACGGCGGATCCGGAGCCGTGGCCATGCGGGCGGTGCTGGGCAAACAGCCGGACGGCTATCATGTGCTGGCGGTGCCGGCCACCTTCATCTCGACGGTCAAGGTCACCCGCAGCAATATCGACATGTCCGATTTTCGCTTCCTGGCCTGCATGGTCATGGCCCCCGAGGCGCTGATCACCAACCGCAACACCGACGTGGTGACCATCGAGGACATCATTCGCGATGCCCAGGCCAAAGCGGGCAAACAGATCTGGGTCGGGCCCGGCGTGGGCAGCCTCGACCACCTGATGGCCATCAAGACCTGGGACAAGCTGGGCATCACGGCCACCTGGCTGCCCTACGACGGCGGTGGCGAAGCCGTCGCCGCGCTGTTGGGCGGGCACGGCACCGTCTACGTGGGCAACCCCGAGGATGTGCGCGGTCGGCCGGACCTGCAGATCGCCGCCGTCTCGAACGAAACCCGCCTCAGCCGCTATCCCGCGGTGCCGACTCTCATCGAATCCGGCTGCGACCTGCCCCACGAGATCATGTGGCGCGGGTTCGCCGTGCGGCAGGGAACGCCCGACGCCGTCTGCGAGTGGCTGATCAGCCTGCTGCATCAGGTCTCGGCGGATCCGGAGTGGGTCGAGTTCGTCGCCAACAACTCGGCCCAGAACGTTTTCCTCGAGGAACAGGAATTCACCGCCCTGGTGAACCGCGACAGTGAGGATTCGATCAAGTATCTGCGCATGGCCAACATCATTGCCGGCGAGCCCGATCAGCAGGCCCAGCGCAAACGCCTGGCCGGCTGGTTCTCCGTGCCTGTGGTGCTGATCCTGGTCCTGTTGCTCGGCCGCACCGGCGGGCGCCGCCTCACCGGCCAGACCAGCATCGCGACCATGACCTTGGCCTTGTCCGTGCTGTTCCTGTTCTACGCGCTCAGCTTCCCGCCCCCGACCGATGGGCAACAGGTGGGCGCGGCCACGATACCGATTATCTGGTCGTTGGTCCTGATGGTGTTCTCCCTGGCCCAGATCAGCGGCGCGTTGCGGCGTCCCGAGCAGAACTCCCGTGGGCGCATCCGCCTCGTACTGACCTTCGCGGTCCTGATGATCCTTTTCGTTTTCTTGATGCCGGTCATCGGCTTCTACCTCGCGACCCTGATCCTGCTGGTTGGCGGGATCTACGCCATGGGCTACCGGCGGCACCTGACGGTGGGCCTGCTGACGGTGGGCATGCTCCTGTTCTGCTGGTTCATCTTCGCCAAGACTTTAGGACTGCCGTTGCCAACCGGCGTTATCTTCGGGTAGGAATCATGGAAGTACTGCAGCATCTGGCCGAAGGCTTCGCGACACTGGTGGGATCCGGGCTGGACGGCGTGCCCTGGTGGGAACCGACCCTGGTAATCTTCGGTGGCATCGTCATCGGCATTTTCGTCGGCGTCATGCCCGGCCTGTCGGCCTCGACCGGGGTCGCGCTGATGGTCCCGTTCACCTACGGCATGCACCCCCTGATCGCCCTGATCCTGCTGGCCGCGGTCTACACCGCGAGCGCCTACGGCGGTTGTATCACGGCCATTGCCATCAACACGCCAGGCACGCCGGCAGCAGTCGCCTTGGCGTTTGACGGCTACACGTTGACCAAACGCGGCGAGCCCGGCCGGGCCCTGGGCGCCGCCGTGGTCGCCAACTGCACCGGCGGCATCATCGGCACGTTCATCCTGGTCCTGTTTTCGGTACCGCTGGCCAAGGCCGCGCTGGCCTTTGGGCCGCCCGAATACTTCGCCCTGGCCATCTTCGGCCTGACGATCGTCGTCTCCATGGAGCAGAAGAACATGCTCAAGGGCGCGGTCAGCACCGTGTTTGGCCTGCTGCTGATGACGATCGGCCTGGACCCCATTTCGGGTTACATGCGCTTCACGTTCGGCGTGCCCGAACTGACCGACGGCGTCGCTTTCATTCCGGCCCTGATCGGCCTCTTCGCCGTGGGCGAGGTACTGCTGAACATCGAGAAATTCGAACCCGTCCAGGCGCGGCTGCAGTCCTTTTCCAGCAAGATGCCCGGGCGCAGCGAACTGCTGGGCCTCAAACGCAGCATCCTGCAGTCCTCGGCCCTCGGCACGGTCATCGGCGTGGTGCCCGGCGCCGGCGCCACCATCGCGGCCTTCATCGCCTACAACGAGGCGCGGCGCACCAGCCGCAAGCCCGAGGAATTCGGCCACGGCAGTCTCGAAGGGGTGGCGGCCCCCGCGGCGGCTGCCGGCGGCTCTGTCGGTGGTGCGCTGGTGCCCCTGCTGACCCTCGGCATCCCCGGCAGCGCGGCCACCGCCGTCCTGGTCGGTGCCCTGATGCTGCACGGAGTCACGCCCGGGCCCGAGTTGTTCGCGGGCAAGAATTCGTACCTGGTCTACGGCCTGTTCGCCAGCCTGGTGCTGGGCAACGCCATCCTGCTGGTGCTCGGCATCCTGGGTAACCGCCTGTGGGTGAAGATCATTTCGGCGCCCAAGGCGCTGTTGTTTCCGGTGATCCTGGTGATCGCCTTCGTCGGCAGCTACGGTGTGGCCAACTCCATGTTCGACGTGGTCATCTGCCTGGTCTTCGGCATCCTGGGCTGGATCCTGCGGCGCTACGGATTCCCCACCGCGCCGCTGGTGCTGGCCCTGATCCTGGGCTACATGGCCGAGAGCAATTTCCGGCGCACGCTGATCATGGGCGACGCGAGCATCTTCCTGACCCGTCCGGTCAGCGCGGTCATGCTCATCCTGGCGGTGCTGTCGTTCGCCATGCCGTTCATCCGCGCCCGCAAACAGAAAAAGGAGGGCGCAGCCTGATCGCTGCCGCCCTCCCGTCAAATCCCGCGTCGGAATCGAGTCTCGCCCTACCCTTCCTTCAGGGCGGCCACCAGATCGGTGATCGCCTTCTTGCCGTCCCCGAACATCATCAGGCAGTTGTCCGCGGCAAAGAGCGGATTGGGGATGCCCGCAAAGCCCGGGCTCAGCGAACGTTTGACCACCACCACGGTGCGCGCCTTGTCCACGTCGATGATCGGCATGCCCGCAATGGGGCTCTGCGGGTCGGTGCGCGCCACGGGGTTGACCACGTCGTTGGCCCCGACCACCAGGCAGACATCGATCTGGGCGATCTCCGAGTTGATGTCGTCCATCTCACGCAGTTTCTCGTAGGGCACATCGGCCTCGGCCAGCAGCACGTTCATGTGGCCGGGCATGCGGCCGGCGACCGGATGGATACCGTACTCCACTGTGATGCCACGTTCCTCCAGCACATTGCCCAGATCGCGTACGATGTGCTGGGCCTGGGCCACGGCCAGGCCGTAGCCGGGCACCACCAGCACCCGCTGGGCCGTGTCAAAGAGCATGGCCACTTCCTCGGGGCTGGTCGACTTGACCTTGCCGCCGTAGACATCATCGGCGCTGGGCCCGTCGGCGCTGGGGCCAAGTGAGCCGAAAAGCACGTTGCCCAGCGAGCGGTTCATGGCCACGCACATGATCCGGGTCAGGACAATGCCCGACGCCCCGACCAGGGAGCCGGCAATAATCAGCACGTTGTTCATCAGGACAAAACCCGTGGCCGCCGCCGCCAGACCCGAATACGAGTTCAGCAGGGAAATCACCACCGGCATGTCCGCCCCGCCGATCGGGATGGTCAGGGTCACGCCCAGCACGCATGAGGCGCCCACGATGATCCAGTAGGCGATCTGGGCCGAGGGGTCGACCGTCAGCCAGCCCACGCAGCCAAGCACGCCGAGGCCCACCAGGGCGTTGAAGGCCTTCATGCCGGGGAAGCCGATTTGGCCGCCCGGCAGGAGCCCGGCAAGTTTGCCGAAGGCCACGAGTGACCCGGTCAGGGTCACGGCGCCGATCATCCCGCTCAGTCCCGTCGAAACGGTCATCTGCGTGTGGGGGTCGACCGCGATCATATACGCCGCCCCGGCCACCAGCACGCTGGCGCCGCCACCAAAGCCGTTGAACAGGGCGACCATTTCTGGCATCTGGGTCATCTGCACGCGCATGGCGGCGATACCGCCGACCAGCCCGCCGATGACCGCTCCCACCAGGATCCACTGGTAATCCAACCCGTTGGCCACCAGGGTCGCCACCACGGCCAGCAGCATGCCCCAGGCGCTGGTCAGGTTACCCCGCACCGCCGTCCGCGGGTGCGTCAACCCCTTGAGGCCGACAATGAACAGGACCGCCGCCACCAAATAGGCCAGATTGATCCAGCCCTCACCGATGAGAAATCCGCTCACGTCATCACCTCTTGTTCCGGAACATGTCGAGCATGCGGTGGGTGACCATGTAGCCACCGACAACGTTGACCATGGCAAAGGCCACCGCCGCGGTGCCGAGGATGGTCGCGAGCTTGGGATTGTCCGTGCGCGTGCTGATGATCGCGCCGATCAGGGTCACGCCGCTGATGGCATTGGAGCCCGACATCAGGGGCGTGTGCAGAGTGGGCGGCACCTTGGTGATGATCTCGAAGCCGATAAAGACGGCGAGAACAAAAACCGTGACCGCAGCAACCAGGGCTTCCATGGGTCAGTCTCCTTCGGACGCGGGTTCGGATGGGGTTTCGATGGCGGGCAGATCAAGCATCTCGCGCAAGCGCGGGTGCACGACCTCACCGTCGCGGCACAAAAGCGTGCCCATGGTGACCTCGTCGGCCGGATCGATATTCAACTGGCCGTCGACCAGTAGTGACTTCAGGAATGTTTCGGCGTTCTTGCTGAACATCTGACTGGCGTGATAGGGCTTGCGCGAGACCAGATCCGTCGGGCCCATGATCGTCACGCCGTGGGCCGTAACCACCTCGTCGGCCCGGGTCAATTCACAGTTGCCCCCGCGCTCGGCCGCCAGATCGACGATCACCGAACCGGGCTACATGGCCTCGACCATGGGTTCGGTGACCAGCACCGGTGATTTGCGGCCGGGGATGGCCGCCGTGGTGATCACCACGTCGTTGCGCGCGACGACGGCCTGCATCTGCTCCTGCTGCCGCCGGATGAATTCTTCACTTTGTGCCTTGGCGTAGCCGCCCTTGTCCTCGGCACCCTCGGTTTCCAGATCAAACTCGACGAACTTGGCGCCCACCGACAGGACCTGATCCTTGACCGCCGGTCGCACATCATAAGCCTCGACCACCGCGCCGAGACGCTTGGCCGTGGCGATGGCCTGCAGTCCGGCCACGCCCACGCCGACGACAAAGACCTTGGTTGGCGCCAGAGTCCCGGCCGCCGTCATCAACATGGGAAACAGCCGCGGCAGTTGTGCGGCTGCCTCGAGCACAGCCTGATACCCGGCGACCGTAGCCATGGAACTGAGTACGTCCATGCTCTGGGCGCGCGTGATTCGTGGCACCATCTCCAGGGAGAAAGCCGTCAGTCCCTGCTCGGCCATCGCTTTGGTTCCCGCCGGATTGCCCAACGGGTCCTGCATGCCGATCACAACCTGGCCGCTGCGGGTGTCAGCCAGGCCGGCGGCCTCCGCGGCCACGCCGGGCCCGTTGATCTGCAGAAGAATATCCGCCCGGGCAAACACATCGGCGCGACCCACCGCGGCAGCGCCCTTGTCGGTGTAGTCTGCCGTCGGATAGCCGGCGATTTCGCCGGCCCCCTCCTCGATCAGGATCTCCAGGCCCGCTTTCTGCAGTGGGGCCACAGCGGCAGGCACCAGGGCCACGCGCTTCTCGCCTGGACCCATTTCCCGCGCGATGCCAAGTATCATCTTGATCTCCTGTCTGCAGGTGCGCGGCAGCGTGCGCCGGTCACCATCCAAATTGACAAATGAGGGGTATTTTGCACGCCTATTGTAGGCCGAGGTCCTGATTTCGTCAACGC
>JAJRWA010000100.1 GCA_024277025.1 Candidatus Krumholzibacteriota bacterium
CTAAATCATAAAACATAACTCCCATTTGAGTTAAATCAGTAGTTTCTTGGCTTCCCAACCCTATGGTCTCGTGGAATCTTACTGTTAAATTAGCAGTCTGAGCTACGCCCTGTCCTAATGCTATTGGCTGGTTAGTCGCAAGCATTGATAAACACAACATGACCACAGAGAGCAGGGTTGCCAACTGCGGCGGCCCACGACCAGCAACAGCATGACCAAGGGGAGAATTTTTCGGTTGGGGAGCGTGCATATGAACACGTTGGGGATCTGCAGGAGCGGGTCTAGACCGAACTTCGGGGCTAGCGCTCGGCGTGAATGTCCCGCGCAGGGCAGCATTCGCCAAAAGAAAATTGATAGCCTGCCAACTACCACCACTGGAAATGCCCTTGCTCGCCTTGCTACCATCACCGCTTTGCATTTTTAGCGAGTTCATAACATGTACCTTGTCCCCACATTAATATTCCAACAGCATTGAGCAAAAATTGTAGACCATATTGGCTGATGGCGTCAAGTACAAAATCAGATTTGTCGTGAATTGTCACTGAACAAGGCTATTGACCAGGCAGGCATTATTCCGGTGCCCGGCGCAGGGCCGCTCGGGCGGATTCTTCTTCACGATGAAGCCGCCGATGACAACCGCTGCAGAGCACGATTAGGTTTTCCAGTTTGGCCGTACCACCGGCGGCCAGCATCGCCTTGGGAACGGCAATCTCGCTGCGGCTGGTGGGAAATAATACTGCCCGGCCACAGGCCGGGCAGTGTAGGAGCACAATTCTGGTCGTTAGCGTGCTGTTGCCGGCGCCACCGCTCAATGCCGTGAGTATATCATCAGCGAGGTTCTTGCCTTGCCTGTGCACTTGTTCGGAAACTGACTGCCAGAGCGGATATTGCTCGCCAGTGAATTTCAGGGAGATCACCTGCAATTTCTCCTCAGAAATTGCTTCCGGCATCTTCGTTTCTTGCTCTTTTGGCACCGGTCTGGCGGGCTGTACTACTGGCGGCGCCGCAGTTTCCTGGGATTTCGGCCCCGGAGACGCCGCCTCCGGCGGCTCGGAAATGAGCTCCTGTAACTCCGCGGCCGATAAGGAGACGGACGCATCCAGCCAGGTGGACTGCTCGGCGGGATCGGTGTTAGTACAAATAGTCCGCGCGTGGCTCCAGGAGAGACGGCCCTCGCTGAGGGCCGTTACTATTTCCGGAAACTGGGGCAGATTATCGCCAATGGCCAAAAGATCGCGGCATTGGCGGGGCGTAAGTCCGGCAGTAGAGACGGCATAATCAGAGATTTTGCGAAAACCTAGTACCATGGCCCAACATCGGGCTGCTGCCTGACGCACCCTCCCCTGCGGTTTATCCTGCGATGGGTCCGGCTGGTCGATTTCCATCTTGTCCCGAGCCTCGGTCAACAGTTGCATGGTCGCACCCGATAACCAACCGCTCCAGGCCGTGACGGTCCCAATTGGGTATTGTCACCGAGGCATATACCGACCAGCCACCAGCATGGCCAGCACTGTCCATGGTGTGAAGCGCCACATCATCAAGATGGCCGTGGCGGTGCAACCAGCGCAGGCCGCGTTTGCGCATCTTATTCTGAACTGCCAGAAAATCCTCATCATCAGGATCAAGTGCGGGATGAAACCCAGCCTCACCATTCTCGCGGGGGGAAAAAGAAGCACCATCAGTTATCAGAGCCCGGAAAGATCTCGCCGGGCCCGGTTCCGCCCGGATCACGACCAGATTCCCTATTTACCCAGTAGGCTTTTCAGTCTACTGTCGGTGCCTGTTGGGCCGAAATAACACGCAAGTCCAGGGAGGGACCCCATGAAACGATTGACCTTTGCCGCGCTCGTGATCCCCATGCTGTTCGCCGCTCTGTTGCTGCCCGGTTGTGGTGGCGACGACAAGAGCCCCGCCGGACCTGACGACCCACCACGGACCCCCCGGTTCGTCTTCAACAGCCGCCGCAGTGGCACCTCCCAGCTCTACAGCATGAAAATCGATGGTACCGATCTGGTGCCGGTCACCAGCGTTGGTGAATCCGTCTTCGGCGCCAACAACGCGGATGGCACGCGCGTCGTCTACGAGTCGTTCCGGGATTCCCGCCAGGACCTCTACGTGGCCGATTTCGACGGGGCCAACGAAGTCCGGTTGACCGATAGCGCCGCGGCCAGCTACCGGCCGGTGTGGTCCCCGGTCGCCGACCTCATCGCCTTCGTCAGTGATCAGGATCCGGTCGGCGGCCGCGATATCTGGCTGATTGCCGCCGACGGGACCGGACTCCGGCAACTGACCAACGATCCGGCCGAAGACACGTTTCCGGTCTTCAGTCGCGACGGCCAGCGCGTGTTCTTCGTCTCGAGAAGGGACACGAACCAGCAGATTTACGCCGTCGGCATCGACGGCACCGGTGAGGTGAACCTCAGCAACAACGCGTTCGAGGACACCACGCCGATGGCCGACCCCACCGCCGACAGGATTCTTTTTGCGAGCCGACGCAGCGACAACTACGAGTTGTGGACCATGAACCTCGACGGCTCCGGGCAGGCCCAGCTGCTGACCATCGCCGGTGGCGAGTTCCACCCGTCGTTCACGCCGGACGGCTCGCAGATCATCTACTACTCCGACGTCGGCGGTAACCGTGATCTGTACATCGTCGACGTGGCCGGGGGGACGCCCACGGCCCTGACGACGGACCCTGAATCGGACTTCAAGACCGGGACGCTGATTGCGCGTTGAGAAGCCGGCGGCCGCTGGGCTATTGCGAGTTCCCAGTTGAAAGCGACCAGGCCGACGCACCCGGTTCGAAGACCAACGTCCGCGTCCCACCGGTGGGCGCGGCGTTGGAATCAGTGGGGCGATAGAGGGGAAAAGACCTCAGCAGCACACCGTCCTCGACCGTGAAAGTATCGTGTCCCATGTATTGCTCCAGCAACACCGGGTCCGGTGCCGGCAGGTCATCCCGCACCAGGCTGCCCGAGTCCAGGTGATAGCGGTCCACGCGACCATACGAGCCCGAGCCGCCGGAGCGCAGCCAGACCAGCACCTCGCGCCCGCCGTCCCGATCCAGATCGACCAGCCACAGGGCGGCCAGCTCACCGTCGCGCACGGCAACGGTGCCGGCGGTGAAGTCGTCGACCGAGTGACGATACCAGCGCACAGCGTAGCTGCCGATCGTGGCGGATTCGGCGGCCCCGGGCTGGACCCGCACCAGGTCATCGCCGGCCCGCGCCTCGAGGTACGGCGCCGAACCGGCCAGGGCCAGCGAACCCGCCAGGCTGAATATCACTGCCATCAAAACCATTACTTCACCACCACACTGACCAGCTTGCCCGGCACGTAGATCGTCTTGACCACCGTCTTGCCCGCAGTCCAGGGCTGCACCTTCTCACTGGCCAGCGCCAGCTCCTTGACGGCCTCGGCCTCGCTGTCCGCCGGCACCTGCAGCTGGTCGCGCACCTTGCCGTTGACCTGCACCGCCACGGTGATCAGATCCTCGATCAGATACTGCGGATCAGCCGCGGGCCAGGCTGCGTAGGCCAGGGTTTCGGTATGGCCCAGCTTGGCCCACAATTCCTCCGCCAGATGCGGCGCGTAGGGGCTGAGCAGCACCACGAACGACTCGAGTACCACGCGCGGCCGCACGTCGCGGCCGGTCATTTCGTTGACGAAGACCATCATCTGGCTGATGGCCGTGTTGAAGCGCAGGTCCTCGGTCATGGTCGTGACCGCGTCGATGGTCTTGTGCAGTACCCGCAGCGTGCCCTCGTCCGCGTCGACAGCCTGCACCGACGGCAGCAGTTCGTCCGTCTCGTTGTCACAGTACAGGCGCCAGACCCGGTCCAGGAAGCGCCGCACACCTTCGATACCCTTGGTGTTCCACGGCTTGTCACGCTCGAGCGGCCCCAGGAACATCAGGTACAGGCGCAGGGCATCGGCCCCCTGGGCTGCGATCACATCGTCCGGGTTGACCACATTGCCGCGGCTCTTGCTCATCTTGTCGCCGTTCTCGCCCAGGATCATGCCCTGGTTGCGCAGCTTCTGGAACGGCTCATTGGTCGAGACCAGGCCCAGATCGAACAACACCTTGTGCCAGAAACGGGCGTACAGCAGGTGCAGCACCGCGTGTTAGGTCCCGCCCAGATACAGATCGACCGGCCCCCAGTACTTCTCCAGTTCCGGATCCCAGGCCTGCTCGGTGTTGCGTGGGTCCATGTAGCGCAAATAGTACCAGCAGCTGCCGGCCCACTGGGGCATGGTGTTGGACTCGCGGGTGGCGGCCTGGCCCGTGACCGGGTCGGTGATGTGCATCCATTCGTCGATCGTCGCCAGCGGCCCCTCGCCCGTGCCCGATGGTTCGTAGCGCTCGACCTCCGGCAGGGTCAGCGGCAGTTCGTCGTCATTCAGGACGCGCATGGTGCCGTCGGCCAGTTTCAGCAGCGGGAAGGGCTCGCCCCAGTAGCGCTGCCGGCTGAACAGCCAGTCGCGCAGCTTGTAGTTCACGCAGGCCTCGCCCAGACCCTTTTCGACCAGCCAGGCCGTCATCTTCGCCTTGGCCTCGGCCACGCCCAGACCATCCAGGAAATCACTGTTGATGGCGATGCCGTCGCCGGTGAAGGCCCCGCCGTCCCAGCCCTTCGGTGTCTGCACCGTGCGCACGATCGGCAAGCCGAACTTCTCGGCGAATTCCCAGTCGCGTTCGTCCTGGCCGGGCACGGCCATGATCGCGCCGGTGCCATAGCCCATCATCACGTAGTCGGCGATCCAGATCGGAATATTCTTGCCGGTGGCCGGATTGATGGCCTCGGCACCGGTGAATACCCCTGTCTTCTCCTTGGCGATCTGCCGGTCGCGATCACTCTTGCCGGCGGCCTCCTTGCGATACGCGGCCACCGCCGCGCTCTGGTCGGGCGTCGTCAGCTTCTCGACCCACGGGTGTTCGGGGCTGAGCACCATGTAGGTCGCACCGAACAACGTGTCGGGCCGCGTCGTGAACACGCGCAACTTTTCGTCGTGCCCCGCGATGGCGAAGTCCACTTCGGCACCCTCGCTGCGGCCGATCCAGTTGCGCTGCAGGTCCTTGATATACTCGGGCCAGTCCAGCCCGTCCAGGTCGTCCAGCAGGCGCTGGGCGTAGGCCGTGATCTTCAGCATCCACTGTTTCATCGGGCGCCGCTCGACCGGATGGCCGCCCACTTCGCTCAACCCGTCCTTGACCTCTTCGTTGGCCAGCACGGTGCCCAGGGCCGGACACCAGTTGACCGCCATCTCGCCTTCGTAGGCGAGACCCTGTTTGTACAGTTGGGCGAAGATCCACTGGGTCCAGCGATAATAATCCGGATCGCTGGTGGCCACTTCGCGGTCCCAGTCGTAGCTGAAACCGAGCATTTTCAGTTGTCGTTTGAAATTGGCGATATTCTTCGTCGTGGTTACCGCCGGATGCGTACCGGTCTTGACGGCGTGGTTCTCGGCCGGCAGACCGAAGCTGTCCCAGCCCATGGGGTGCAGCACATTGTGCCCCGTGTGGCGCTTGAAGCGCGAGACGATATCGGTGGCCGTGTATCCCTCGGGGTGCCCCACGTGCAGGCCGTTGCCCGACGGGTAGGGAAACATATCCAGCACGTAGTACTTGGGTTTTTCCGCCGCGCCCGGTTCACGCGGATCCACGGCCCTGAACGTCTTGTGCTGATCCCAGTACTGCTGCCACCTGGGCTCGATCTTTTGCGGATCGTAGACCATCTCGAAAAACCTCTCGCTCGGGGCCGGATTGGTATCGAGCGGGGAATATGGCCTATTTTTGGGGTTTTGACAACATATTGGGCGTGGGTTAGACTTCCTGTGCACGCGTTCAGCGGAAAAGGGCCCGGCGGGATTCTGGGCACACCAATTCAAGTCACATCCGAGGTCCCGATGTTTTTGTCACGCCTGCCTTCGCCGGTCGCCCTGCTGAGTGTCCTGCTGGTTCTGCTACTGCTCCCGGCCTGCTCCGACACCATTGTCGAACCGGACACGATCATCGTCGGCGTTCTGGTCTATCAGGGCGATGTGCGGCTGCAGACCCAAACCGAAGTGGACCTGCTCGGCGGGATCCGGGAAATCCAGGGAGACCTGTGGCTGGGCGGCGGCTCCGGCGAGGATCCCATCGTCGATTTGAGCCCGCTGCGCTCCCTGGAGA
>JAJRWA010000101.1 GCA_024277025.1 Candidatus Krumholzibacteriota bacterium
GTCAGATCCGCCACCCCTTCAAACCTCCGCTCCCCGCGCAGCCGCTGGATCCACTCGACCTTCACGTTGCGCCCACGCAGATCGCCCGCGAAGCCGAAGATATTGGCCTCGATGCGCGGCTTGGGCAGGCCGCCGCCGTGAAAGGTCGGCACGTGGCCGAAATTCAGCATGCCGTTGAAGACCGCCCAGTCGGCCGCGGCTGCGCTCAGCAGGTCGCCATTCATGTCGACCTCGGGCAGCACCTCGTCGACCCGTCCCAGTTCGCCGGTGGTGCCGGGTTGGACCACGTCGCCGGGCACCTGTACGCGGACGGCGTAGACGCCGCTCTCGGGCAACAGTTTCATCTCGTCCAGGGGTACGATGTTGGCCGTCGGGTAGCCGATCTCGGTGCCCCGGCGATCGCCGGGGGTGACCTCGCCCCACAGGGCATAGGGCCGACCCAGCATGGCCGTGGCCAGAGGCATGTCGCCGGCGGCGATTGCCCGGCGAATGACCGAGCTGCTGATCACCTGCGCGCCATCCTGCACGGCCGGCAGCACATCCATCGTGTAGCCCAGTTCGTCGCCCAGCGCGGCCAGAGTCGCGGCCGTCCCCCCGCGCTCGACGCCCAGATGCACATCGTACCCCGCCACCAGGTGCTTCATGCCCAGGTACCCGACCAGGAACTTCGCCACGAATTCGCGATAGGTCAGGCGCGACAAGGCCGGGCAGAAATCGGCGGCCACGATCACCCCGCAGCCGCTGTCGTGCAGCACACTCAGCTTCTCGCGCCAGGTCGTCAGCAGGAACGCTGCGGGGTCGGCATCCAACAGGACACGCGGGTGCTGCATGAAGGTGAAGACGACACCCTCCTGCAGATTCTGTTGCCGCCTGCTGTCGCGCACGCCCTGGATCAGGGCCATGTGTCCGCGGTGCAGGCCGTCGAAGCTGCCCAGCGTCAGGGCGCACGACTCGAGCTGCGGCCCACGTACGCCGATGCGCCCGCCGATCAGCTCGTCGATGTATTCGGCTGTCAGGCGGATCAGGCGCACTCGGGTTCTACTCCTGTTTGGGGATGCCCACGGCGATGCGCGGCTCCCCGGTTGACTCGTCCACGCGGCCGACTCCCACCAGTTCGCCCGCAGCGTCGACCATGCGGAACAGCGGGCCGGTCTTGCCCGTGCCCACCGGCGGGCCATCCAGCCGGTCCAGCCAGTCGCGTGCCGGCTGGTGGCCTTCGCGAAGGCCAGACGCCTCCTGCGCCGACAATTCCAGGCACGGCACATGGGGCAAGGCTGCGGCCGCCGGCAGCAGGTGGCGGACCATTGCCGCCCCATCCATCTCCATGATTCCGCTGACGGCGGCCGCCACTTTGAACGGCCCGATATCCAGGCGCCGCAGCCGGGTGAGGTGGCCAACCGTGCCGACGGCCGCCGCCAGATCCCGCGCCAACGACCTGATATAGGTGCCGCTCGAGCAGCCGACGAGCAAGTCCACCTCAGCCGTTTCAGCGTTCAGCCGCGCGGCCGTCAACTCCAGGCGGTGGATGGTCACCGGCCGGGCGTCAGGCTCAGGCACATCCTTGCCCGAGCGCGCCAATTTGTAAAGGGGCTGGCCATCCCGTTTGAGGGCGCTGATCACCGGCGGCACCTGGCTGATCTCCCCGCGGAAACCGTCCAGAGCCCGGATGATTTCCTGTTCGTCGCACGGCAGGGGGCCGCTGGCTACGACCGTGCCGTCCGCGTCCAGGGAATCGGTGGCCGTGCCGAAGCGCACCGTCGCGCCATACGTCTTGTCCAGGCCAAGCAGGAAGTTTGCCAGTCGGGAGGTCTTGCCCACGAGCACCACCAGCAGCCCGGTTGCCAGCGGATCCAGGGTGCCGGCATGACCGCACTTGAACCGCGGCGGCCGCGGACCGCCAGGCACCTTCTTGCGGCCCGACGCCAATTCCGGGAAAGCGCGCACCAGCGCCTTGCGCACCGCGTTGACCACCGCGAACGAGGTCACGCCCGCCGGCTTGTCCACCAGCAGCACGCCGCCGCGCGGGTCGCGCGCCCCGCCGGTCATGCCGACAAGGCCGCCATCAGGTCGCCCACCAGCCCGGCGATCACTTCGTCCAGCGGGCCTTCGATGGTGCAGCCGGCCGCGGCCTTGTGTCCGCCGCCGCCGTGGCGCGCGGCGATCTGCTGCACGTCCCAGCCCGGCTCCGCGCGCAGGGAAGCGCGCCAGGTATCGTCGTCCAGTTCCTTCAGGAAGGCCACCAGTTGCACGCCGTCCACGGCCGTGGCGATGTTCACGAAGCCCTCGGTATCGGGCATCACCGCGCCGGTTTCCTGCAGCATCCCGCGGGTGGCGTGGGCCACCAGGATCCGGCCTTCGGCATGGTAATCGAAGGTAGCCAGAACGTGCTGCAGCATGGCCACGCCCTGCCGGCGATAGCGGTGCAACGACTGGGCCGCCACCGCGGCCGTGTCCACGCCCAGCTCGGACAGATCGCGCGCCAGTTCGAAGGTGAAGGGCACCGTGTTGTTGAAGCGGAAGCCGCCCGTGTCGGTCACCAGTCCGGCGTACAGATTGGTGCCCATATCCACGGTCATGTCGAACGGCGAATCGCTGTAGTCGGAATCGCCCTCGCCCAGTTTCGCGATCACCCGGTGGATCAGCGTGCAGCTCGAGCAGGATCGGTCCTCGACCCAGCCCGGCTCGGGCGCCTTGCGGCCGCTGATCAGATGATGATCCACGCACCAGCGCTTCGCAAAGCGGGCCAGGGTGTCTTCCAGCGGACCGCAACGGTCGATGCGGTGGCAATCCACCAGCACCAGCGTGTCGGGCTGGTCCTCGTCGAAGACCGCGTCGGGGTCGTCGCTGCACGTGACCTGATCGAAGCCCGGCAGGTCCTTCAGCCCGATCGGCGGATCGCAATAGCCCATCACCCGCACCGTACGGCCCATGGCCCGCAGCGCCTCGGCCAAAGCCAACACGCCGCCCATGGCATCCGGATCCGGATTGTGGTGCGGCACCAGCCAGAAGCTGTCACCCTGGCGCAGGCCGCGGATCAGTTCCAGCGGCGGCTGGATATCGTCCAGCGTCATCCGGCGCTTCTTCTCGTCCTCGGTCAAAAAGCCGCCGTCCTGCTTCAGGCCGTCCAGCAGTTCGCCCATGTCGATCGCCTTGGCCACCGAGTCGTCATAGACAAAGCGCAGGCTCGGCGCGGCCCGCATGCCCAGGGTTCGCACCAGCTTGCTCTGCATGAACCCGCGCGCCTTCTTCAAGCCCTTGAAGCTGTCCCTGCGTTCCTGCTCGTCCCCGAGCACCGAATAGAAAACCTCGGCCACCGAATGGTCGCGATTCAGCTTCACCTGGTTGATGGTCACAAAGCCCACCCGCGGGTCCTTGACCGCACTCTGGATCAGGCTGCTGAGCACTTCCAGGATCGACTGGTTCATTTTGTTTGTTCGATAAGGATCCATTGTTGTCCTTTGCGTCGCAGGCGGGCGGCGGGCCAGCCCTGCATCGCCTTGTTTTCAGGGACGGCACCCAACGACCTCCTGTCGTTGGGCACCCCGGCGCTCCGGCGATCAGAACTCCCAGTGGCGTTTCTGACGCTTGTGGTGGCGGTCCGGCAGGAGGGGTGGTTGCCCTGCTTTGTGGGGTGTCTGCAGGGCCGCGCAGCCATGGATGGCGGAGCGGCCCGAAAGTCAAGCCGGTCCGGGACAGGAGGTCCCGGACCGGCGTCCCTACAAAGCAGGGCAAGCACCCCTCCTGCCGAGAACCTACAACTCCGTGCGCTCGATCTCCTCGATCTCGTAGCACTCCAGCACGTCGTTCTCCTGGATGTCGTAGAAGTTCTCCAGGCCGATGCCGCATTCGTAACCGGTCTGGACTTCCTTCACGTCGTCCTTGAAGCGTTTCAGCGAATTGACCTTGCCCTCGAAGACGACGACTTCCTGGCGGACCAGGCGGGCCTTGCTGTTGCGCTTGATCACGCCGCTGATGACCATCGAGCCGGCCACCTGGCCGACCTTCGGGATGGTGAACACCTGCCTGACCTGGGCGCTGCCCGTGCTGACCTCGCGCTGGATCGAACCCAGCAGGCCGGCCATCGACTTCTTCAGGGTGTCGACGGCCTCGTAGATGATGTCGAAGACTTCGATCGTCACGTTGTGACGCTTGGCCAGATCACGCGTCGACGCGCCGGGACGCAAGTGGAAGCCGATGATCATGGCGCCGGTGTTGGCCGCCAGCAGCACATCCGACTCGCTGACCGCGCCGACGGCCTTGTGCACGACCTTGACCTGCACCTCGGCGGTGTTCAGGTCCATCAGCTGATCGGCCAGCGCCTCGACCGAACCGGCCACATCACCCTTGATAATGATGGGCAGTTCCTTCAGGTCGCCTGTCGTCATCAGTTCGGCCAGATTGTCCAGGTCGATGACCTGCTTGGGCTTGACGATCTGCTGCTGACGCTGCAGACGGCGGCGGTTGCCGGCCATCTCGCGCGCCTCGCGCTCGTCCTTGACCACATAGAAACGGTCGCCGGCCTCGGGCACATCGTTGCCGCCCATGATCTCGCAGGGTTCGCCCGGCTTGACCTCTGCCAGCTTCTGGCCGCGCTCATCCAGGATGGCGCGCACCTTGCCCTCGGTCATGCCGACCAGGAAGTTGTCGCCCCTGTGCAACGTGCCCTTGTCCACCAGCACGGTGAAGACCACGCCGCGTCCCTGTTCCTTCTTGGCTTCGACCACGGTGCCGCGGGCCCGACCCACCGCACTGGCCTTCAACTCGAGAACCTCGGACTGCAGATGCACCATCTCCAGCAGCTTGTCGACGCCCAGACCCTTCTTGGCCGAAATCTCGGCGCACAGGATATCGCCGCCGAATTCCTCGACCACGACGTTGTGCTGCAGCAGTTCCTGCTTGACCTTGTCCGGCTTGGCTGCTTCCAGGTCGATCTTGTTGACCGCCACGATCAGCGGCACCCCGGCCGCCTTGGCGTGGCTGATGGCCTCGACCGTTTGCGGCATGACGCTGTCGTCCGCGGCCACGATCAGGATCACGATATCCGTGACCTGGGCGCCGCGGGCACGCATGGCCGTAAAGGCCGCGTGACCCGGCGTGTCCAGGAAGGTGATCGGTCCGCCGTCGGTCTCGACCGTGTAGGCACCGATGTGCTGGGTGATACCGCCGGCCTCGCCCGCGATGACGTTGGTCTTGCGGATGCTGTCCAGCAGCGAGGTCTTGCCATGATCGACGTGACCCATCACCGTCACCACCGGCGGGCGATCGGTCAGGTCCTCGTCCGGGATTTCCTCGGCCTCGAGCACTTCCTGGCCGTATTCGGTCAGGAACTCGACCTCGCGCTCGAATTCCGAAGCCAGCAGCTCGATGTTGTCCTTCTCCAGGCGCTGGTTGATCGTCGCCATGATGCCCAGACCGAAGAGCTTGCCGATCAGTTCCTGAGCCTTGACGCCCAGCTTCTCCGCCAGCTCCTGCACCGTGATGAACTCGGTGAGCTTCAGCACGGCGGTTTCGACCTCGACGACCTCTTCCTCGCCGCCGCCCTCCTTGCGCCGCTTCTTCTTGCCGGCCGAGCCGCCGAGCTGGGCCATGGTCTGCTTGAGCGCCTTGTCGACCTCGGCCTGATCGACCTTCTTCTTCTTGCGCGCCCGCTTGCGCCGCGAAGGCGTTTCGCGGGATTCAGCCTCGTCCTTGCGCCGCTGGATCGCGGCCTTGATCGAGTCGCGCACCGAGGCGCTGGAAACCGAGGTGCTCGGTTTGTCCGCACCGAAGTTCCGGCTGCGTGGCCCCCCCTTGGGAGCCGGCCGGATGATATCGCCGACCTTGAAGCCGTCGTTCTTCTTGGCGCCCACCTTGTCCAGGGGGTCGGCCGGTTCCGGCTTCTCCGGTGCCGGGACGGGCTCCGGCTCGGTCTTGGTTTCGGGCTCAGCGTCGACCACCGCGTCCGCCGGCTTGTCCGCGGTCACCGGCGCGACCTCTGCCGGCGCCTCTTCGGTTGCCGCCTCACCCTCGGTGGTTGCCTCGTCGGCCACGGGCGTCTCGACAGCCTCCGTCACCGCTTCGGCGGCCGGAGTCTCCTCGACCGCCGCCTCGACTTCCTCTTCCTTGGGCTTGATGTCGGCCTTCTTGACCAGCTTGGCCGCCGTGTTCTTGACGATCCGCGCCTTGGCATGTTCCTCACGCTTGGCGGCCAGTTCGGCCTCCTTGGCTTCCTTCTCCGCCGCCAGGCGCTCGCTCTCGGCCGCCTTGGCCTTCTCTTCGGCTTCGCGGGCCGCTTTGGCCTTCTTGGCCACCGCCGTCAGCGTGCCGGATTTCTTGATCACCACGACCTTCGGCTTGGCCGGCGCCTTCTTCTTCTTGGTGACCTTTTTCTTGGCCGCCTTCTTCTTCTTGGGCTCGGGCTCCTCCACCGGCTGCGGACGCTCGAGCGGCTTGAGAGCCGCCACGTTCTTCAGCTGGCTGGGATTCAACCCGTGGGCCTTGGCGTAGTTTTCCCGAGCCAGTTCCCGCTTGCGCTGGAAGACGGAGTGGACCCGATCCACGTCATCATCCTCCACGACGCTCATGTGGCTCTTGACCGTGACCTTCATCTTCTTCAGAAGGGTCATGATCTGCTTACTGTCGACACCGTAGTGCCGGCCCAGCTCGTAAACGCGAAGATTCCTCGTCAAGACTCGCTACCTCCAGCGACCAGTTTCTGGATGCCCTTGCTAAAGCCGGCATCGCTCACACCCACGACCGAGAGCTTCTCGCGCCCCATCGCCTGGGCCAATTCTTCACCTGTCAGCGCGCCGGATACGATTCCCCGGAGGGGTTCCCAGCGGCTGATTTTGTTCATCTGGCTCGCGCCGATATCCGACACCACCAGCACCAGCGGCCTCTCGCCCCGCCGGACTATCTTCTCGACGGCTGAAAAGCCCATCGCCAATTGTCCGGCACGCCGGGCCAGGCCCAGCAGATTCAACAGCTTCTGCTTGTCCACTGTCGCCATCGAGCTAGTCGTCCAACTCGGTATTGGCGAAGGGATCGATCTTCTTCTCTTCTTCCTTGTCCTCATCGTCGGCCTCAGCCGCGTCGCCCTCCGGCAGGTTGCTGAACAGATCGCCGTCCGGCACCGACTCGTCCGGCGCCACGCCCTCGCGGCCCGCACTCGCCTCGTCGGTCTCGCCCTCGTCGCCACCGGCAAGCAGGGCGTCCTCGTCGAACAACGGCTGATCGTCGGCAATACCCTTCTCCAACTCCTCGGCGATGGTCTTGGCGATCATCTTGTTCAATTCGCTGGCCGTGACCTGGGCGGTGGCCAACAGGGCGTCCGCCGATTCCTCGTCCAGCCCCGGCACCTCGGCCAGGGTTGCCAGGGGCGTGCTCGCCA
>JAJRWA010000102.1 GCA_024277025.1 Candidatus Krumholzibacteriota bacterium
CCCCGTCCGAGTCCCTGGCCACGTATGTGGACCTGTTCGGCAACATGGGCTTTGTCACGGTGGGTATCGGTCTGGGCCTGATGGCGGTGTCCCGGCCGTTGACCAAGATGATGCACGGCGTGGAGTAGCTGCACCGTCGGTGCGAAAAGAGAGAGCCGGCTCCCCGCGGAGCCGGCTCTCTTCGGATCAGGGGGCGGCAGGTCAACGGCCATCCGGCAGTCGGTAGCAGATCACCTCGTAGGGCTTGGGTTCCTCATCGTCATCCTCGTCGTCACCGCCGCCGCCCGAGGACATGATCATCATCATGCTGCCGCCGCCGCCGCTGAAGGTGCGGTCAGGCGCGTTCTGCGCTTCCTTCAGAATGTACAGGTGATCGCCGCGGACGAGGTACTTGTCATCGTCCGCGCTGTAGTCCGCTTCCAGGCGCAACTGGTGGTCAAAACGGCCCTTGGCATCAAAGACGTCGAAGATGCCGATGCTGCCGTCGGGGCAGTTCCGTGAGCCTTCGCTGCTCAGGACCCAAAGCTCGCCGTCGGGTCTGGCGATGACGTTTTCGATGTCCCGCGCCATCTCATCGATTTCCAATTGCATGTTGCCGCCGAAACGCTGGCGCATTTTCTCCTGCTGGCGGCGCTGGGCGGCGATTTCGTCCGCGGGCCGCCGCACCGACTTGTACTGGCGCCTGATATTGCGCACGGGCTTGCCGTCCGGACCGAAGACCTCGAGCAGGTACTCGGCGATATGGCGGTAGACGACCACCTGTCCGTCCGGGGCCACGGCCCAGTTGTTGATGAAGTCGTTGTCGTCCCCGGTGGAAATCGAAACCGAACCGCCGGACTGGGTTTCGGACGTGTGCAGGATGCGGTGGCGCAGGCTGCCGTCCAGGTTGAAACAGCCGAGGGTCTGGCTGATCTCGGCCGTGCCGGCCTCGAACTTCATGCCGAACATGCCCATGATCATCATGTCACCCAGGACGGTGATGCGTTGCACGTTGTTCTGGCTGCCGCCCTCGCCGAAGTCGATACCCGGTCGGTCCAGGCCGTCGGGACCCAGAACCACCATGTGGCTGGGCATCATCTCGACGATGCCCACCTTGTTGTCCGGAAGCAGGGCCAGGCTGACGGCATTGCGGAACTCGCCGGGTCCGTCGCCTTCGCGGCCCAGGGTGCGCCGAATCTCACCGTCCGGGCCTACTTCGTGGATCGTGCTGAGCACCGCGTCCAGCAGGTAGGAAGTGCCGTCGGCGTTCCGTTGCGCGTCCGTGACCAGCCCGAACAAAGTCTCGTTGGGGTCGTCGTCCCCGCCCAGGCGCCACTCGGGGACGGGTTTGAGCACGGCCGGCGGGTTGATCGGTTTGGCGGGATTGAAGACGGTCAGGACGCCGTTCTGGATTTCCTCATGGCCCTGCCAGACAGGGGCGGCCAGGGCATTGGCGGCGAGCAGGATCAGGATGGTCAGCAGGGCACGGATTCTCATGGGTCGATTCTCCAAAACTTCCAGGGGCTCAGTGACGTTTTCTTGCCGGACGCACAGTGTACGCGGCGAGTTGCCGCAAACGCAGTTAAGGAATGTTAGCAGGTGTTAAAGATTGTTAAACCGTTGTTTGAGACTGGTTGCGACCGTGGCGCGGCTGTATGATTCGCCCATGAAAAAGAACCGCACCGGCATGCCCCGTCTCATGGTTGTCCTCAGTCTGGCCCTCGCTGGACTGATGTTGCTGCAGATCCTGCTGCTGAAGTACGCCTGGGACTTGAAGGAGCAGGCCTTCACCGGCGGCGCCCAGTCGGCTCTCGCGGCTACGGTAACGGCCCTGGAGTCGCGGGAAATCGAGGGCACGGCCTTCGAATACATGTTTGGTCTGGCCGACTCGGCGGGCGGGGCTGCGGCCGTGTCTTCGTCGGCGGCCAGGGGGCAGGCGGTGACCCGGGCTCCTGCGGTGACCGTCTCACCGCGGGCCGAGCGGTTTCCCGTGTTCGAAACCCGCCGGAAGCTGCATCGCCTGCGCGAAACCACGATCCACCGCACGGGTGAAGACTCCATCATGGTCGTCGTGGCCGGCGCCCTGGACCCGCACCAAACCCACGTCGGTGTGCATACGTACCGCAAGGCTGTACTGCGCGACGCCGTCGGCCAGTGGGTCACCCAGGTGCCGGGACCGATCGAGGAACGCCTGGACCGCCAGGAGATCGCCGCCGTGCTGCAGGATGAACTGGCCAAAGTGGGGATCACGACCGTGCCCCGGTTCGGCGTGATCAAACCAGGCGTGCAGGACGTGTTCGAGTTTGCCGGCCTGCCGGAAGGTGGGTACCGCACGGCCTGGCAGCGGGCCGAAGAACCGCCCGAAGTCGTGCTGGCCAGCGATCATGTCACGGCCGCCGAACTGCTGGACAGCCCCTACCGGCAGCAGCTCTTTCCCCTGGATCCGTTCTCGTCGCCGTACGATCTGGCGGTCGTTTTTCCCGGCGACAAGATCTATCTGTTCTGGCAGATCTGGCCCCTCTGGCTGGCCTCGGTGTTGTTCATGTCGGTGATCATCCTGAGCTTTGCCAGAGCCTGGCGGACCAACGCGGAGCAGCGCCGCTTCGCCGATCAGCTGGTCGACTTCATCAACAACATGACCCACGAATTCAAGACCCCGATTTCGACCGTGGGGCTGGCCGGCGAGGCGATCACCCGCGAGGATGTGCAGCAGCAGCCGGAGATCTTCGCCCGCTACGTGGACATGATCCGGGACGAAAACCGGCGCATGCACCGGCAGGTCGAGAAGATCCTGCAGATGGCGCGTTTCGAGCGCGGCGACATCGAGCTGAAACGCGAAGTGATCCGGCTGCATGACCTGCTGGGCGGCGTGGCCTCTTCGTTTGCCCTGGTGGTCGAACAGCGCGGCGGTTCACTGACCGAGGATCTTGCCGCACCAGCGGACAGTGTCCTGGGCGACCGGGTCCACCTGCAGAGTATTTTCAGCAATCTGGTGGACAACGCGGTCAAGTACTCGCCCGCCGCGCCACGGATCAAGATCGCCACCTCGGTGATGGCGGGCTACCTGGTCGTCAAGGTCAGCGACCTGGGCCGGGGGATCTCGCGCGAAAACCAGCGCCGTGTCTTCGAGAAATACTACCGCTGCCCCACCGGCAACCGGCACGACGTCAAGGGCTACGGCCTGGGACTGAGTTTTGTCCAGCGCCTGGTGACCGCCCACGGCGGATTCGTCGAACTGCACAGCCTGCCGGGCGAGGGGACCACGGTAACGGTGAGCCTGCCCGTGCTGCCGGATCCGGAGGAGACCGCATGACGGAGAAACCGCGCCTGCTGCTGCTCGAAGACGATCCCAATCTGGGGCTGATCATCGCCGAATCCCTGGAACGCGAGGGCTTTGCGGTCCGCCGCTGCCTCGATGGCAAGGCCGGTCTGCAGGCCCTGACCGAGGAGACGTTCGTGATCTGCCTGGTCGATGTGATGATGCCCGAGATGGACGGCTTTGTTTTCGCCGAGACCCTGCGCAGCCAGGGTGACGCCACGCCCTTCATTTTCCTGACCGCCCGGTCCATGGTCGAGGACCGGATCACCGGCCTGAAGTTGGGCTGTGACGACTACATCACCAAGCCGTTCAGCATGGAGGAACTGCTGCTGCGCATCCAGGCAGTGCTGCGCCGGCACGAAGGCAGTGGTCCGGAGGCTGTCGTGCCGACCGGGCCCGTCGCCCTCGGTGAATATGTCTTCGATCCCGGGCCCATGACCCTGACCCACCGGGACGAGGTCCGGCGCCTGACCGAGCGCGAGGGCGCCCTGCTCGGGATGCTGATCACGCACCTGGGGCAGACCCTGGAACGGGACGTGGCCTTGCGCGCCATCTGGCAGGACGACAGCTACCACGCCGGCCGCAGCATGGATGTCTTCGTGTCCAAACTGCGCAAACACCTCAGCGGCGACCCCAAGGTGGAGATCCGGTCGGTCCATGGCCGGGGATTCCGCCTCCTGGTGCACGAATAAAGTCTGGTCCCTGGCGGCTGGATGGGGTATGGTGCGCCGGTTAACCGAAACGGTGGTCCCCGCTGGGCGACCACCTTTTGACGGCCCGGTCCCCCGATCCGGGCCCGTTTCTCCAGATTCCCCCATTAGCGGAGGCGACCATGTCCGAGGCCCCGGTTCAGCAACCACCCAAAGGCCATCCCAGCGGCCTGAAAGCCCTTTTTTTTACCGAAATGTGGGAGCGGCTGGGCTTCTATCTCATGCTCGGTATTCTCTTTCTGTATATCATCGATACCGAGCGCGGGGGGCTGGGCTTCACCACCGCCGTGGCCGGCGAGATCTACGGCACGTATATGGCGTTCGTGTATTTCACGCCGTTTGTCGGCGGCATGATCGCCGACCGTCTGCTGGGGTACCGGCGCAGCGTGTTGTTGGGCGGGCTGTTGCTGGCAGCGGGCTACTTCTCCCTGGGCATCCGTTCGATGCCCACTTTCTACGCGGGCCTGGCCCTGCTCTGCTTTGGCAACGGGTTCTTCAAGCCCAACATCTCGGCCATGGTCGGCAATCTGTATGCGCCGGATGATCCGCGCCGCGATGCGGGCTTCAATATCTTCTACATGGGCATCAATATCGGCGCGACGATCAGTGCCTTGCTGGCCGCGCCGCTGCGCAATCTGTGGAGCTTCAACATGGCCTTCAGCGCCGCGGGCGTGGGCATGCTCATCGGCGTGGTGGTCCTGCTGTTCAACTGGAAGCGACTGGCGGACGCCGACCGGCAGCCCGAGGTCGGGCCGGATGATTTCGGTCTGATGCAGGTGTTCACGACGATACTGGCGCCGGCGGGCGTCTTTGGGGTCGCGGGGTATTTCCTGGGCCAGAAGCTGGGCTTTGTGACCAACACCATCGGCCCGGTGACCTTTGGTTTCATTATCGGCATGCTGCCGATCATGGCCTACTTCGGCAACCTCGTGCGCCGCGCCTCTCCGGCCGAGAAGCCCGGTTTGGCGGCCCTGATTCCGGTCTATGTGGCCGGCGGCGCCTTCTTCATGGTGCTGCACCTGAGCGGCGGCCTGATCACGGTCTTTGCCGAGCACAACACCGACCGCCGGGCCGAGTGGGTGCCGACCGCGACCGAGTTCTATGCCCAGAAAGCCATGCCCTCGTACTTCCACAACGCCTCGCCGGAGCTGCCGCGTCCCGATGAACGCACCCTGTTCATCGTGCCGGACGAGACCGAGTCCATGTTCGGAGCCCGCCTGCTCAGTGAATCGGCTGTGGCCGGGATCCGTGCCGACGCCGCGGCCGGGGTGACGGTGGCCGATGCGGACGCTGACGGCGTGGACGGCACCTTCGCCTGCAAGGTTTTCCCCGATGAGAATGTTGTCGTCAGCACCGGCAGGGACGCGCACGGTGTGTCGACCACCAGCGTGAAAATCGTACCCGAGAAGACGCCGGCCACCGGCAAGGTTGCGCTCGAGCGACCGATCGACGGCCACGAGGTGCCGGTGATCATGGTTGGCCAGCACAACTTCGACGCGGTCTACGACGGGGTGCCGGCTGGTGCCGAGCGCCTGGCGCCGGGCAAGTATGTGCGGTTGCTGAACGCCGAACTGCTGACCGGCTTCCTGAACCCGTTCTTCGTCGTGGTCTGCACGCCGATCGTGGTCTGGTTCTTTGCCTGGCGGGCCAAGCGCGGTCGGCCGATCAGCACGGCGCGCAAGATCTTCCTCGGCATGGTGATCACCATGTTCTCGGTGCTGATCATGGCTGTGGGCTCAAGCGTGGGCGGGGACGGCGCCGCCAAGACTTCGATGATGTGGCTGGTCATGTACTACCTGATCATCACCTTTGGCGAGCTCTGCCTGTCGCCCATGGGCTTGTCCCTGGTGACCAAGCTGGCGCCCAAGCGCCTGGTGGGCCTGATGATGGGCGGCTGGTTCCTGAGCACGGCCATCGGCAACAAGATGTCCGGTTTCATCAGCGGCCTGTCGCCGAGCACGACCATGTTCGTGATTCTGGCGGTGGCGATCGCCGGGGTGGCGGCCTTCCTGTTCGTGATGCTGCCGCGCCTGGACAAGGCCATCAAGCAGTATGGTGCCTAGTTGACTGACGAAAACGACGGCCCGCACTCCGGTGCGGGCCTTTCCCCTGCGAGGTAGATCGTGAAACGCGTGATCATGCTCTGGACGGTGGCTTTCCTGTTGACCACCGTTTTCCTGGTCTGGCAGAAGATTTCCGGGCCCACCTATGAAGTGCGGTTCAATACCGAGATTGCCGGCGTGCCCCTGAAGGGGCATCTGCTGCGGACCCACAGCATCACCGGTGACATGCCCGTTACCGTCCGGGTCAGCGATCCGGAGGTGACCGGCACGGTCATCTGGCGGCGCTACCCGACCAATGACGAATGGGCCCGGTTGCCGATGGTCCGCGAGGATGGTCAGCTCAAGGCCGCCCTGCCGAAGCAGGGCATGGCCGGCAAGCTGGAATACAGTGTCGAATTCGCCAGGGACGGACAGACGGTGACCGTGCCACCCAACGAGGCGGCGGTGGCCCGCTTCAAGGGCGATGTGCCCAACCTGGTCCTGATTTTCCACGTGAGCTTCATGATCCTGGGCATGCTGTTCTCGACCGGCTGCGGCCTGGAGGCGTTGACGGGCGGCGGGGCGATCAAGACCCTGGCTCGCGTGGCGTTCGCCTTCCTGCTGATGGGCGGCTTGATGCTGGGTCCGGTGGTGCAGAAGTACGCCTTCGACGCCTACTGGACCGGCTGGCCCTTCGGCGGGGACTGGACGGACAACAAGCTGGCGATCGGGGCTTTGATCTGGGCGCTGGCGGTGTGGCGCACCAAGGACGCCGGACCGGGCCATCCGTCCGGCAAGTGGTGGTGCGTGGTGGCGATGATCACGATTTTCGTGATCTACGGCATTCCCCACAGCATCCACGGCTCGACCCTGGACTACGAGACCGGCGAGCACATCCAGGTCATGATGAACGAACTGGTGCGGTTCATCGGTTGAGGTTGACGCCGGCGCGGGGTGGATCTAGAAACCCACCTCGCGTCCGGCGTTCTGTTCCTGCAGCCAGGCCATCAATGGCGCGAAGTATTCGAGCATCGCCTCGGTCGACAAGTCTTCCCCCGTCGCCTCGCGCATGACCTGGGCCCAGTTGCGGGTCGCTCCCAGCCGCAGAATCGAATCCAGGTAGAGCCCCACCGACTTGTGGCCGAAGTAGTTGGCCGCGCGCACGTCCTGCTTGAGGATATTCCGGCAGATATAGCGGTGCAGCTGGTGCAGGATCACCGTGCTGATGGCGTAGTCGTAGTACTGGGCCGGATCATCGATGATGTGGGTCTTGGTCGCCGGGTCGCAGAAGGCCTCGCCGCGCTCGGTGGGCGGCGCGATGCCCTGGTAGTTGGCCGCGTATTCCCACCACCGCGTGTTGTACAGGTGCCGCGGCAGATCCTCTTCGTACAGGTCGTACTCCCAGTGGGTCATCGTGCCGCAGGCAAAGGGCAGGAAGACCACGCCGCCGGTCAAAGCCTGGTTCAGCAGCCACTGGATCTCGTCCGGGGTTTCGTTCGGCGGCAGCAGCTCGACCTGCTGCAGGTAGGGCACTTCGCCGGCGGCCAGTTCGATCAACGATCCGATCCCCTCGTGGAAGGCCCGGTTGGCCCCCCGCCGCAGGATCGGCGGCACCTCCGGCCGGCTGTAGGCCAGGTAGTAGTAGATGTGGCCCAACTCGTGGTGTGTGGTCTGGAACCAGGCGAAGTCGGGCTTGACCGACATCAGGGCCCGGACGTCCTGGTTCAGGTCGATGTGCCAGGCCGAAGCGTGCGTGTTCTTGCCGCGCGTGGCGTCGGGCGGCAGTTGGTAGAGATCGCTGCGGGCCCAGAAGTTCGCCGGCAGGGGATTAAAGCCCAGCGAGATGTAGAAGCGTTCGCCCTGCTCGACCAGCCACTTGGGCTCGGCGTGCTGCAGCGGCCGGTCCAGGTCGATGCCCGCCACCAGACCGGGCCACTCCTGGGCCCAGCGGTTGCCCAGCCAGTGGGCCGGGATCAGGTCCGGCACGGCGGTCCCGTAGCGGGCGGCCAATTCGTGGCGCACCCAGCAGTGCAGCTGTTCGTAGAGCGGCATGATGCCGCCGATCAGTTCGTCCATGAGAGTCATCATCTCGCTGCTGTCCAGGCCGTAGTCGGCGACTTCCAGACCGAAGAACGAGCTGTAGCCCATTTCCCGGGCGGTCCGGTTGCGCAGGCCCTGCAACTCGACCACGCTGTCCTTCAGCTTGGGCCCGATGGCCTTGCTGCACTCCCAGACAGCCTGCCGTTCGGCCAGGTCGGTGCTGGTGACCAGAAGGTCGGCGATCTCGTTGGGCGTGACCCGGCGCGGCGTTTGATCCGGTAGCTCAAGCACGTATTTGTAGGCGTACAGCGAATCATTGGCGACGGCTTCGGCTGTCAGCAGCCGCGACACGACCTCGGGCAGGGTGCCCGGATAGTGGGCGGCCTCCTGCCAGGCAACTTCCAGCTGGCGGTCCTGCAGGCTGGTCAGGTCCAGGCGCTGGCGGTACAGGCGCAGTTTGTCGATGACCGCCGCGCTGCCCAGAAACTCGCCCAGGGCCTGGGCGGCGGCGATGCGGTTGTGCGTGTGCCCGGGCGTAATGTCCGACTCGGCGGCGAACTTGGCACCTTCGGCGGCGGTCCACAACCGTCGGTAGGTGGCGTTGTATTCGTCGAGGAAGCGTTGCACCTCTGCGGGCGAACCGGGCAGCACCGGCTGGTCGGCACCGGTTTCAGTCGTGGGCCCGGGTGGGCCGTCCACGCGGTTGGGGTCGTAGGTCAGGAAGAAGATCGTGAGCAGGCCGATAGCCAGCAGGGTCATACCGATTCCGGCGGTAGTGCGGGTTTGCATCGGGTTGGCGCTCCGGGCTGGGGGACAACTGTCGGGAACTGACACTGGCAGGAATGTGCCACAAAGTGGCCGTCGGGGCGATGCAAAAAACTACACAGGCGGTGCGCCCATGTATTATGATGGGCGCTGAATCGAGCCTGGCCCCAGTCGATGCGGGAGTCTGCAGTGAATGACAACAAGGAACCGACCGGTCACCGGCCCCTGATTTCCCACGGGCACCGCAAACGGTCGCTGCTGACCTGGCTGGTGCCTTTGGCGGTGATCATCGCGATCATGGTCCTGGCGCCGAAGCTGGCCGAGATGTTGGCGAACTAGCCGTTCCCGGTTACTTCAGCAACGTCACTCGCTTCGTCGCCCGCCCGCTTTCGGTCTCCAGCACGATGAGATAGCTGCCGCTGGCCAGGCGCCGGTCGCTGTCGTCGACTCCCCGCCACTTCAGCGTGTTGGCCCCTGGGCGTGTTTCGGCAATTCGTGTGTGCCACACCTGACGTCCCCGCGCATCCAACACCCGCAATCGGGCCCAGCCCGCGTCGGGCATGGTGAAACGAATCTCCGTGACAGGATTGAATGGGTTGGGCACCGGCGCCAGGAGCTGGGCCAGGCGCAGCTCAGGTTGGTCAAGCCGCACGGACTGGCCACTGCGGTCAGCCGCCAGTGATCCGGTGCGGTCCCAGAACCAGGCCGTGGCGAGGGTAGCCGCCAGCCCCGGCTCCGTGAACTCCAGCACGATCGCCGCCGGCGTCGTCTCGGTGCGGGCCATCGCCAGCTGCAACTCCCCGGGTTCGGACCGTGCCACGCACTGCAGCGAGGGGTCAGCCGTCCAGCCGGCCAGGCCGCCCTGTTCCGGATCCCAGCGGATCAACAGATCGACGCCCGCCGCGGCGTCGACCCCGATGCGCAGCGTACCCGGTGCGGACTCGATCCACGGGCTCGGGGCCGGACCCGCGGCCTGTTTGCCGGCACCGACGGCCTGCGCCAGGATAAGCGTGGCATCGCCGGCATCGATCATCCCGTTGTCGTTCACCTCGGCGCGGCAGAATTCCTTGGCGTCGGGCTGGCGCAGTTGGGCGGCGAACTCCAGGGTTAGCAGCACGTCCAGGGCGTTGATGTCCCGATTGGGGACGACGTCGCCCTTGAGGCAGGTCACCGTCATATCCGCCGGCGCGGGGGCGACAGCGGTGATCGGCAGGCCGGTCAGATCCAGCAGTTCGGTGACCTCGATCTGGACTGAAGTGGCGCCCGCGACGTCTGCCAGCCGGAAATCGACCGTTGCCAGCTCCGTGTCCGAGAAGGTCGGATTCAAACCCGTCGGTCCGGTCAGAGTCAGGTTCAGCGAACCGGGTGCCGCGGTCGATGCGGTCGTCCAGCCGGACGGCACCGACGACGCGACGGTGTCAAAAGCGGCAACTGCCGGATCCCAGGTCAGGTCCAGCACGATACGGCCCACCAGGGTCGGGTCACCCGACTTGAGCAGGGCCTTGCTCAGTTTCAGCGGCAAGGAGACCAGGTCGGTCGGTTCGCCCTGCACCGCAGCGGCGCTGAAGATGATCGCGTTGGGGTCATTGTTCGGGATCGGTTCCGGCCAGGTGTTCCAGGGATTGATCACCGCGCAGCCGGCATAGAGCAGCGACAGATCCTCCCAGGTGGTCGAGCCGCAGGCCCGGTAGTCCAGGCCGGATCCGGTGGGGCCGGGGTCCGAGACCGGTCCCAGGCACAAGGTCACGTCCTGGACCGAGGACAGCGGCACGTAAATCCCTTCGGCGAGCACAACCATACCGTTGGGCGTGGGGCAGGGCCCGGTCGCCTGCAGCAGAAAGTCACTGCCGGTGCCGCTGTTGACCACGCCGGCCGGAAAACCGACGTTGAATACCGCCATGGTATCGCTGATTTCAAGGTGAAAACGGTACTCGCTCAGGCCGCCGGGCAGGTCGTAGGCCAGCACCTTGAACTGCCGGCCGACGTAGTTGTCCGCCCAGGTCAGATTTGTCTGCATGTTGTCGTCGAAAAAGACCTGGACCGAGCGGGGCGGCGGCCCATCGGCCCGGGCCGGGGCGCAGACCGCGATCAGCACCAGCAACACAGCAACGGTTCGCATGGTCACTTCACCTCACCAGGGTTAGTCGGGTCCGCGCGCGCCAGGTGCCGCTGCGAACCTCGAGCAGATAGGTCCCGGCCGCCACCGCGCGCCCCTCGGTGTCGGTACCCGTCCAGCGGGTCGTCCGCACGCCAGCGGTGGTCTGGCTGATGGTCTGGCGCCAAACGCGCCGACCGCGGGCATCGAAGATCGTCAGTTCGGCTGGGCCCGTCACCGGGCTGGTCCACTCCAGGGTCGTCATGGGGTTGAACGGATTGGGATAGGCCCGCACCGAGACCGACAGCGGCCGCGTTGGCACCGACGTGGGTGCGGCAATCGTCAGGGTGCCGGGCTCAAACAGTGGCCAGAGCGGGAGGTCAGCCGACGAATGGGCCTCGATCCCGGCGAGATCGAGCGTGGTCTGCCCGGCGGCCGGTCCGGCCTGGAAGCGCAGCCTCAGCAGCGGTTGTTCGCCCGCGCCGATCGCCGGCGGCGTGTTGGTGGCCATGGCGATCGTGATGCGTCCCGCCAGCACCGCCGCGTTGGCCGCGTACACCCACGAGTCGGCCGGAGTGACGGACTCGGCTCCCAGAAAAGTCACCAGTGAGGAGTCGTACGCCAACTCCAGGTCGAGTGCCGCCAGCGGCACCGACGCCTGGGGGTCGGTCGTCTCGAGGGACGCGTAGAGGATCACCTCAAACGGCGCGTCCGGTTCAGCGGAGGCGCTCGCCAGACGGAACCGCGGCAGCACCCGGTGGCCGCCGGCCAGCACGAACGCGCGGCCGCCGAAGCCCCGGGAAACGTCCCGCCCGTTGCCGACCAGCAATTCGCGATACCCGTCGCCGTTGAGGTCGCCGATGCTCGCCAGGCCGGTGGTCGGCGTGTCGAGTCGCCAATCAGCCCAACTCGTGCTGACGGAGGACTGCCCAACCAGGGCGGCGCCCGAAAACATGGCTATCGGGCCGGTGCCCACAAGGCCCGGGGCGCAGACCACGTCCGGCACGCCGTCCAGGTCGATGTCCGCGTTGCCGTCGCAGTACCAGATATCGCGGGATTCCTCGCCGTAGATCGAGGGGCCCTGCACAGCTCCGAGGTCCGGGGTCAGATAGAACACGTCCAGGCGGCCCGACCACTGGGCCGGACCGTCATGGGCCGGAGCGGCGACCAGCAGGTCGCGCCGTCCGTCTCCGTTGAGGTCGCCGGCCAGGCGCAGGGGGCGGCCGAAATTCTCCTGGTGCTGCCGGCCCGTGACCACGAAGTCGGCTTCCGCGTCGGGGACAGCCCCGCCGAGATAGAGGAACACCGCGCCGGGCACGATGCCGTCGACCGCGTAGCCGGGCGCGCCCACGGCGAAATCCGCGTAGCCGTCCCCGTTGAAATCCCCCAGCGGGCTGACCGTGATGCCGAAATGGCCCGACCCGCTCAGCACCAGGTCCGGCGTGGCGTCGACCGTGGCGCCGCCGTAGTAAAGCCAGGCGATCTCGTCCCACAGGGCGCCGACCAGAAAGTCGTCGTAGCCGTCCCGGTTGACGTCACCGACGCCGGCCACACTGGTGGACCGTTCGTCGTTGGGCGAGGGGATGACCACCCGCGTGATGCCGGCGGGGGTCGCCGCGCCGAGGAACAGCACGACGGCACGGATGTTCTCCGAGGTGATCAGGAAGTCGTCGTAGCCGTCGTGGTTGAGGTCACCGGCGGCCGCGGTCTCCTTGCCGAACAGGCTGGGCGTGGTGCCGTGATCCAGGATCACCGGTGCCGGCAGTGTGCCGTCCAGGGCGGGCAGATAGAGGTAGGCGCGGCCCTCGCTGTAGGCGTCGTCGCCGACGACGAAGTCGGGCAGCCCGTTGGCGTCGACGTCGCCGACGGCGACAACGGGGGCACCGAACCAACTGCCATCGGGTCCGGGCCAGGGGGCGAAGAGGATGCGATAGGCGTAGGCGGGGGCGGCCAGGACCAGAATCAGGATACCCGCACCCAGCAACCACGCATTCAACCAGTTGGTTTGCCGCTGATTCACGTGGGACCTTCTTGGTTTTGGCTATAAGTGTTTGATATGGACGAAGTGTACCACACTGGACGGGCCGTGTGGCGGTAATTGGTTGCCAAACGCATGGCCCATATTCGTAGGGAATTGGCTCGGGCTCGTCAACTCCCCCCTGGGTCCACCGGCACGAAGGCAAACGGGTGGCTGCTGGTGGCAAACCAGCGCTGATCCGGCAGCACGGCAAGCCGGGTCCCGAACAGCCCATTGAACAGCCTGACAAAAGTGTTCACCGGCGTCCCGGCAGGCTCCAGTCCAAGCGCCAGGCCATCCGGTATGTACCACGCATTCCAGATCCCGAACCGCTCGGCCTGGTCGGTGGCCGCCGCATCCTCCCAGAACAAACCTGAGCCCGGACCGTGGTCACCCTGGATGATGATCAGCGGCGGTCGCGGCGAGCCGGCCAGAATGCCGTCGACCGCTTCACCGAGCCGGCGCAGTACATACACTGCCTGGTCTGCGTAGGCTGTGCGGTAGGCGTCCGGCCCTGCCTTGTTCACGGCCCGCCAGTGACTGCCGTCGGCAAAGCCGAACCGGGACGCCGGATTCCGGGGCCCGCCGTCTCGGTCAAAAACAAAGGGCGGATGCGGGGCCAGGATGTGAGCGAAGGCGAACAGGGGCTGATCGTTGGCCAGATCTTGCCGGGCCGCCGGCAGATGGTCGAAAATATACTCCAGCCGGCGGCGGCGCAGGGCGTACAGCAGGTCCGACTGGCCGTGTCCGGTGGCCGCCTGAACCAGCGCCAGCGCACTCTCGCTCAGCGCGTAGTACTCCAGGAAGGACGGGTTCAGGTCCGGTTGGAAACAGTGGTCCGGCGCCGCGAAACGGGTGACCGGATAGCCCGACGGGAATGTGGCGACGGCGTAGCCCGCGCTGCGCAGGGCCGCCGTTGTCCGATTGTGCCCCACCAGCCGGGCCAGAACCCGCCGGTCCCGGCTGTCCGGTTCGGCAATCCGCAACAGGTCCTGCACGTACCCGAAGTTCAGGGTCGAGGCCGCCGACAAGGCGGTCTGGGGATAGGCGCTGCGGCTGTTGGGCAGAACCCGAAAGCCGCGCTGCGCCAGAACCTGATCCAGGTTGGTTCGGGTCAGGCCATAGTGCTCGCGCAGAAACCCGGGCTGGCCCAGGCCGTCGATCAGCAGGAAGTAGATATCCGGCGGCGGGGTGTCGGCTTGCCAAGCCAGTTGGGGGATGTCCCGTCCGAGCGCCGTCGGGGTCGGCGCGTGTTCCCGCCATTCGGCGCGCGCGATCCGGGCCGCGGGCAACGCCACAAACACCAGTGCCGCCAGATTCAGCGGCAGGCACAGTCGCCGGGCGTCCAGAGGATACCGGCGCACCAGCCAACCGAGCCCGGCGCTGGCGCCGAACAACACCACACTGGCGGGGACGCCCAGCCTACCGCCCCAAAAAAGGACGAGCAGCGCCGGCGTCACCACCAGGGCGGCTCGTGCGGTCTGTCGCCAGATCAGGCGCCCGAGGACCAGGATCAGCGCGGTCAGCAGAAAATACAGGGCCAGCAGGCGGATGCCGTCCGCGGGCCCCAACAGGCGGAAATTGCCCAGATAGAAGTTCACCAACGGCAGGCTCGCCACCAGGAACGGGTACACCGGCAGATGGGCTGCGCGGCACTTCATCCCTAACCGTCCACGAACTCCAGCTTCTCGACCGCCGGGATCAGGCCCGCCTTGTGCCCGCGCGCCAGCAGTTCCGTTATCGCCGCGCGGCCCCGGTCGCCGTAATCCAGGGTCCAGTCGTTGACGTACATGCCCACGAACTCATCGGCCAGTTCCACACCCATGTCCCGGGCCCAGCCCAGGGCGTAGTCCAGGGCCGCGGCCCGGTTGTCCAGGCTGTACCTGATGCTGGCCGTCAGGATGTCCGAGATGTCCTTCATCTTGTCGCCGTGCTTCTTGTGGATGGCGTTGCCGCCCAGGGGCAGGGGCCAGTCCTGGTGGCCGGTGGCTTCCCACCACCACTTGCCCAGGTTGATGCATTCCTTCAGCCCGGCTTCCTCGTAGGTCAGCTGACCCTCATGAATTATCAATCCGGCGGGGAATTCGCCGCTGACCACCCGCGGGATGATCTCGTCGAAGGGTACGTGCACGGCTTCGAACTGACCGATGGCCAGCTGCAGCTCCAGGTAGGCCGAAGTCATCTGGCCGGGGATGGCGATGGTCATGCCCTTGAGATCAGCCGGGGCGATCTGCTCTTTGGCCACCACCATCGGGCCGTAGCCGAAGCCCATGCTCGCGCCTGCCGGCAGCAGGGCGTACTTGTCCAGCACATAGGCGTAGGCGTGGATGCTGATGGCCGTGATGTCCAGTTCGCCGCGGGTGGCCCGCTCGTTCAGCGTCTGGATGTCTTCCATGACGTGGGTGAAACGGTAGGGGCCCGAGTCCAGTTTGCCCTTGGCCAGGGCGTAGAACATGAAGGCGTCATCGGGGTCGGGGCTGTGGCCAAGGGTCAGATCGATAGTCCCGGACATTGGGGGCTCCTTTTGCGCGGTTGGGGGCTACTGACGCCGCCGACGGATGGCGAGCGCCGCCACGATGATAATAACAAATCCGGTAAACACCAAGGGCAGGGGGAAACCACCTTTGGCGGCGGCCTCGGGCCGGCCGGCCTCCCCGGCGGCTGCCGTCGCGGTCGAGTCGGTGGCAAAGAGATCCGCCTCGGGCGCGGCCTCATGCTCACCCGAGAAAAGCTGCAGGGCCAGATCGCGCCCAGCGCTCAGGGCGGGGCCGGTCAGGCGCTTGAAGCCCGGCGCACCGCTCTCGGCGCGTTCCAGTTCCATGGCTCTGACTTCCAACCACTCGGGGGAAGCGAGCACGCTCCACGAAGCCACGGCGAGATTGCTGCCCACCGGCACGGTCATGCCCTCCTGCCAGGGCACCACGGCGGTGACCTGGATCTGGGTCACGCCCGGAGTCAAGGGCACCGCCAGGCTCAGGCGTTGGCTGCCGTGGGTGTCGGCCGGGATGGGCGTCGGGTCGGGCCCGCGGCGGTACGAGGCCTCGACCTCGCGGGCACCGGCCGGGAAATCCAGCTCGAAAGTGGCCACGCGGTCGAAGATCGTCTGCTGCGGCGAGGCCGCGTTCTCCACCTGCAGCATGTACTCCAGGTTGAGCAGCGAGTCCTGCCGCCGGATGATGACGTTCATCCCCTTGATCGACACGCCGTCCAGCCTGGTCGTCGTGTCGAAGACGTGCAGAGTCGTGGTCTGGCCGATGAGATCGCGCCCGCGCATGCTCCACCAGTAGGGCACCTTTTCGAACCAGACCGCCACGATGTACTCGCCCACATCCTTGATCGGCACGCCGGGAGCGACGAACTCGGAGCCGCTGGGCTCGAAGTCCAGAATACCGTTGCGCCGGCTGCGCACGTATTCGATGGTCATGCGATCCACGGTGCCGGGCTGGCCGGTGGTCGCGTTGACGACGGTGAATTTCAGATCCGTGGGCTCGCCCTGCACGGTCTGGGCCGTCGCCGGCAGAGCCATCGCCAGCAGCAGCAGGCCGATCAGGCCCGCGAAGCGCTTTCTGGTCCATCTTGTCGAAATCATCGTCCCCTCCCGGGAATTTTTTGCCAAGAAACGGTTTTCCGGGTCGATAAGAAGGCGATCGCCGCCAATTCCCTGGGCCTGTGCTTGAGTTGGCACAGAACATCCGGTAAATTGCACGCAAACCGGCAGCCTCATTGTTGCACGCTGAAAGGACCACCATGGGCAACCTCTCTACGGCCCTGATTAAACCCGCAAGTGCCCGATTGTGCAAGTTCCAGACCCAAGTGTTTCGCGCCGGTCTTGTCTGGTGTGTGGTGATGGGAGTACTGCTGACCGGCAGGGCCGCGCCGGCGGCCAACGGGCTCTACGAGACCTGGTCCTCGGACAGCTTCACCCTTACTCCGCGCGAGTCGTTCCAGATCCGGGTCACCTACGATCAGATCCAGGTGCGCAACTGGAAGCTCGTCGTCGACGGGGGCGATCAGAACTGCGACCTGCACGTGCTGCGGCTCAAGGACAACTCACTGCTCTACCAGCGGGATGATGAGCAGTATCACGAGGTGAACATTCCCTGGGGTGAAGGCGAAGAAGTGAGTATCGTCATCACCAACCGCAAGGTGAAAGGGGCGTTTGTCGTTTCCCTGCTGGGACCGCCGCGCGATCAGGTGCACGCCTCGTACAGCTACTATGTGAACCGGGCGCTGGACAAGTTTGCCGCCGGCCAGCGGCTGGCTGCCGAGGATGCCTGTCGTCAGGCACTGATCGAGAATCCCGACGACGGTGTGGCCAAGGTGCTGCTGGCCGGATTCCTGCGCGACCGCCGTTTCTTCGGCCGGGCCACGACTCTGGTCGAAGAGGCCCTGGCCGGCGACTTGCCGGGCAACATGCGTGAGATCGCCGAGAGTTTGCGGCAGGAACTGGTGAAACTTCGCGCTCCCCTGCCTTTGCCGGTGCGCCAGGGGGCCGAGGAGGCCGAGAAACTGCTCATCGCCGGGCGTGCGGATGAAGCGCTGCAGGTCTGCAGGAAACTGCTGGACGGGGACCTGGAACTGGATTCCGCCTCGCGCGGTCGGCTGCTGATGCTCCAGGGACAGGCCCTGGATCAGTTGGACCGGGATTTCGAAGCCATCGATGCGTTCACCGAGGCGTTGCAGTTGAGCCGGACCAAAGCCATCGAGGGTATCGTCTACTTCCACATGGGGCGCCTGTTCAAGAAGATGGACAACCTGCCGCAGGCCCAGGGCGCTTTTGCCAAGGCCCTGCAGAACGGCCTGCCCAGCGGCCTGGACAAGCAGGCCCGTGAGTCGCTTCGCATCATCGAGTCCCGCCAGGCGGGCGGGCGCTGACCAGCAAACCCAAGGATGTGTCCGTGAATTTTCGTCCCGACTGTTTCCACTTCCGTGGCCATGTGCCCTGCCGCCCCCACAAGCAGAGCGGCGTGCACTGTGACGGCTGTCCGGAATACCGCGCGCGCCAGGGCCGGATCCTGCTGATCAAACTGGGGGCCGCGGGGGACGTGATCCGCACCACGCCGCTGCTGGCACCGCTGCGCCGGGAGTTACCCGGCTACCAGATCACCTGGGTCACCGATTTTCCCGATCTGGTGCCCGCAGCGGTCGACGACGTGATGGCCCTGAACACCGAAACCCTGGTCTGGTTGCGGCAGACGCCGTTCACGCTGGTGATCAACCTGGACAAGGACCGGCAGGCCTGCGCCCTGGCCCGCGAGGTGACGGCCGACAAGCGGTGGGGGTTTACCCTGGGCGCTGACGGCATCTGCCGGCCCGTGACCGAGGGTGTTTCCGCAGCCATGGCCCAGGCGGCCACGGACAAGTTCATGACCGGGCTCTTCGATGACGTGAACCAGGCCTGTACCAGGACCTACCCGGAAGAGATCTTCGCCATCTGCGGTTTTGAATTCGCGGGCGAACCGTATGTGCTGGACCGACCCGTGTCGGTGCCCGATTTCAACCTGCCGGAAGGCAAGGCGGTCATCGGCCTGAACACCGGCTGTGGCGGGCGCTGGACCAGCCGGCTGTGGCCCGAGTCGGCCTGGGCCGAGTTGGCCACGTCCCTGCGCGCTGCCGGCTACGCCGTCGTGCTGCTCGGCGGCCCGGACGAGGACGAGAAGAACCAGCGCCTGGCGGCCGCTTCCGGTGCCCGCTATTCGGGCCATTTTCCGCTGCAGACTTTCATTGGCCTGATGGACAAGTGCGACCTGGTGGTCACGGCGGTGACCATGGGGATGCACATCGCCCTGGGTTTGGGCAAGAAGCTGGTGCTGTTCAACAATATCTTCAATCCGCACGAGTTCGAGCTGTACGGGCGGGGGCGGATCCTCAGTCCCGAACAGGAATGCACCTGCTTCTTCCAGCCGCGCTGCCGCAACGAGAGTTTCTGCATGGAGACCCTGGCGCCCGCGACCGTGCAGGCGGCGGTGGATGAATTGCTGGAGCTGTCGTGAAGCTCAGCTTTCTGGGCCCGGCCCCGCCGTTTCGGGGCGGGATCGTCACCTACTACGCCATGCTGGCGCGGGTGCTCACCGGGCGTGGTCACCAAGTGTTCTGGGCCTCGTTCAGGCAGCAATACCCCCGCCTGATTTTTCCCGGCACCGAGCAGAAGGGGGAGACCGCGGCCTGGCTGGACCACCCGAACCGGCCGCGGTTCGTGCCGTGGTCGCCGTGGAGCTGGTGGCGCACTTATCAGGACCTGCGCGCTGAGCAGCCGACCGCGGTGATCATCAAGTACTGGATCCCGTTCTTTGCACCTGGTTTTTTCGCGGTGACCTGGCTGTTGCGGCGGCACACCGCCATCCGCGTGATCTACCTGTTGGACAACGTGATTCCCCACGAGAAATATCCGCTGGGTTTGTGGCTGACCCGGCTCGCTTTGCGTCAGGGGCACGGCTACCTGGCCCAGAGCGATCAGGTGCGGCGCGACCTGTTCGAGGTCCTGCCGGCTACCGATCCGGCGGCCGTGGTGACGGTGCCCCATCCGGTGTACGACTTTGGCGAGCCGGGGCGGCCGCGCCGGGCGAGGGGCGAGGCGCGCGAGGCGCTGGGATTGCCCGCGGACGCCCGATTGGTGCTGTTCTTTGGCTTCATCAAGCCGTACAAGGGCGTCGTGCACCTGATCGACGCGGCGGGCCCGCTGCGTGAAGAATTCGGCGACGACTTGCAGATTCTCATCGTGGGCGACATCTACGGCGAGAAGCAGCCTTACCTCGACCGGATTGCGGCCTCGGGCGGACAGCAGATCATCCGGCTGGTCGACGGCTTCGTGCCCGACGACACGGTCGAGGACTACTTCCTGGCGGCGGACGTGGCGGTCTTGCCTTACATTTCGGCCACGCAAAGCGGCATTGTCCAGATTGCCTACAACTACGATTTGCCGGTGATCACGACTGATGTCGGCGGTCTGCCCGAGGTGGTGCACGACGGCCGGACAGGTTACATCGTGCCGCCCGGCGACAGCGCGGCCCTGGCCGCGGCCGTGGCGCGGTTCTTTGACGAAGACCGGGCGGCGGACTTCGGGGCCGCCGTCGCGCAGGAGAAGCAAAAATATTCCTGGGACCGCATGGCCGAAGCGGTGGAGGATCTGGCGGGAAGGCCGTCGTCATGAAAGCCGAACCAACGGCAGAAAAACTGATTGCCGAACTGGCGGGCGGGGCCATCGTGCCCCTGGCGGCGGACCATTGGCCGGCCGTGGCCGGCACCTTCAAACCGGTGGACGAAATCGCCACCGGCCTGGGCGGCGTGATACTGTTGGTGCGGCGGCCGCTGCCGGGCAGCCGCAAGCTGGCCTGGGCCCTGGTGGAGGATGCCAAGCCGGGCGAGAAAGTCATCCGGCCCCTGGCTTCGGAGCAGGAAGCGCGGGCATTGATCGCCGACCGCCTGGCGGCGTACGAGCGCATGTGGGACGGCTGAGGCGGCTGTAAACCGGATTACTACAACTGACCGGGAGTCGGTTTTGGCACAAGTGAACACAGGTTTGGACGTGATGGCGGCCACGGGTTTTGCCGCGCTCAGCGGGCAGCGGGTTGGTTTGTTGGTGCATCCGGCGTCGGTCGATCGTCACCTGCGGCCGACAGCGGAATTGATGGTGGCCGCGGGCGTGGATCTGCGCGCCCTGTTCGGGCCTCAGCACGGTATCCGCGGTGAGACCCAGGACAATATGATCGAGTGGGAGGGTTTCACCGACCCGGTGACCGGCGTGCCGGCGTATTCGCTTTACGGCGAGCACCGCAAACCGGTGCCGGGCATGTTGGCGGACCTCGATGTGCTGGTGATCGATCTGCAGGATGTGGGGGCCCGCTACTACACCTTCATCTGGACCATGTATCTCTGCCTGCAGGCCTGCGCCGAGGCGGGCAAGCGCGTGATCGTGCTGGACCGGCCCAACCCCATCGGCGGCCGGGTCACCGAGGGCACGGTGCTCGAGCCGGAATTCAGCTCATTCGTGGGGCTGGCCCCGATTCCCATGCGGCACGGTCTGACCATCGGGGAGATGGCCCGTTTCGTGGCGGCCTGGGGCGGCGTGGCCGTGGACCTGACCGTGGTCTGGATGGAGGGTTGGCGGCGCGACCTGGAATTCGACCGGACGGGTTTGCCCTGGGTGCTGCCTTCGCCCAATATGCCGACGCTGGATACGGCGCGCGTCTATCCCGGTGGTTGCCTGCTGGAAGGCACGACGCTCAGCGAGGGGCGGGGTACGACCCGACCGTTCGAGATTTTCGGCGCGCCCTATATCGACCCGCTGGTTCTGGCGGAGCGTCTGGCGAGTTGGAGCCTGCCCGGCTGCCGCGTGCGGCCCCTGCATTTCGAGCCCACCTTTCACAAGTACGCGGGCGAAGTCTGCGGCGGGGTGCAGGTACACGTGACGGATCCGGCGCGCTTCGAATCGGTGGTCACCTACACCGCCGCGATCACGGCGATTGCCCAGGCGTGGCCAGCGGAATTCGCCTGGCGGCAGCCGCCCTACGAATACGAAACCGAGAAGCTGCCCATGGATATCCTGGCCGGCGGAACGCGTTGGCGGGAACAGGTCGAGTCCGGCGCTTCACCCTGGCAGATGAAGGCCGAGTGGACCGAACAGCTGGCGGCCTTTGCCGACGCCTCGGCCGAATTCCGGCACTATGAATAGCCCCGCGGCACCCGATCCCGAACGGATGCGCGCCCTGATTCTGGCCGCGGGCTACGGCACGCGTCTGGCGCCGGTTACCGACCATCTGCCCAAGCCATTGCTGCCGGTGCACGGCGTGCCTTTGCTGGACCGGATCATCGCTGGGGTTCTGGCCGCCGACGTGGGGCCTATTGCGGTCAACAGCCATCACCTGGGCACGGTGGTGGGCGACCATCTGTCCGGACACGAACACGCGGGGCAACTGGTCCACTTCCCGGAGACCGAAATTCTGGGCACCGGCGGCGCGCTGGCCAACGCCCGCGACTTTCTGGCGGCCGGGCCCCACTTCCTGGTGCACAACGGCGATGTGCTGTGCGGTGTGGATCTGCGGCGGGTCGTGGCCGCCCACGTGGTCAGCGGGGCGTTGGCGACCCTGCTGCTGGTCGACTGGCCGGCGGTCAATTCGGTCACTCTGGGCCGTGACGGCACGGTGCGGCACATCGGCGGGGCCATGGCCGAGGCAGCGGCCCGGCCGGGCGACCGGCAGTTGACCTACACGGGCATCGGTGTGTTTGCCCGCGAACTGCTGGCCGATATCGAACCCGGATTTTCCTCGCTGATCGACCCGCTGGTGCGGGCGGTGCGGACGGTGCCCGGCTCGGTGCGCGGTTACGCCCCGGCGGGACTGGTGTGGGACGATCTGGGCACCCTGCACCGCTGGCTCAGGGTCGCCGGCCGCGATGTGACGACCCGCGACGGTTTCCGGCTGGAGCGTATCCGTGGCCACGGTTCGGATCGCCGCTTCTGGCGCCTGGGCCGCGGCGACTGGTCGGCCGTGGCCATGGTCAGCCCGCCGGCTGATCCGGAGTTCACGCGCTTTGTCGACGTGGGGCGGTTCCTGGCCGAGGCCGGGCTCGGTCCGGCGGAGTTCCTGTCGGTGGACGAGCCGAACCGCACGGTGTTGATGACCGATCTGGGCCGCGAAAGCATGCACGCGGTGGCCACGGCGCCCAGCGCCAAGCCCGGCGATCTGGCCGAGCGCTACGGCCAGGTCGTGGACCTTCTGCTGCGCCTGCAGGCGCTCACCGAACAGGCCTTCAGCGCGTGCCCGCTGGCGGTGGACCGCGTCCTGGACCTGGACCAACTGCGGTGGGAGACCACATATTTCCAGGAGCGCTTTCTGCAGGGCCATCTGGGCCTGCCGGCGGAACAGCTGACGGATCTGGAACCGGAGTTTGCCGACCTGGCCGCTTATGTGGCGGGGTTGCCGACGGTCCTGGTCCACCGGGATTTCCAGTCCCAGAATATCCTGTTCCAGGACGGCCGGGTGCGGCTGGTCGATTTTCAGGGCCTGCGCCGCGGGCCGTTGACCTACGATCTGGCCAGCCTGATCCATGATCCGTATGTGGACTTGCCGGCCGATCTGCGGCAGGATCTGGTGGCGCGGTTTGCGGCCGGCACCAGCGCCGCGCCGCCGGCCGAGATCGCGGCGATGACCGTTTGCGCCGGCTTGCAGCGCGTGATGCAGGCCCTCGGCGCCTTCGGCTATCTGGGCCACGTCAAGGGCAAGCCCGAGTTCCTGGCCCACATACCGGCCGGCGTGCGCAACCTGCGCGGGCTGCTGGCCGACCTGAAACAAATGCAGGATTCCACAGCGGCGAACCTGCCGGGGCGCCTGCCGGTCCTGACCAGCCTGATAGCCACGATCGACTAGGACGGAGAATCGCATGTCCGACAGCCATCCCCTGTTTCCGCGCGCGAGTGGAGTGCTGCTG
Source organism: Candidatus Krumholzibacteriota bacterium (assembly GCA_024277025.1). Lineage (GTDB taxonomy): Bacteria > Krumholzibacteriota > Krumholzibacteriia > LZORAL124-64-63 > LZORAL124-64-63 > JAGRNP01. Next base: position 23,393 of record JAJRWA010000102.1, read on the forward strand.
CATCCGACCAGCCTGCCCGGATCCGACGGGATCGGCGATCTGGGCCCGGCGGCCCACCGCTTTGTGGAATGGCTGGCTCAGTGCGGGCAGAGCCTGTGGCAGATCCTGCCCCTGGGGCCGACCAGCTACGGCGATTCGCCCTACCAGACGCTCAGCGCCTTTGCCGGCAACCCGCTGCTGATCAACCTGGACCTGTTGTTGGACGAGGGGTTGCTGGGTGCGGCGGACCTGGCGGCGCGACCGGAGTTTCCGGTCGATCGGGTGGACTTCGGGCCCGTCATCAAGTGGAAATTCGCGGTCCTCGACGCGGCCTGGGAGCGGTTTCGACTGCCGGCTCTGGCCGAACGCCGGACCGAATTCGAGAGCTGGTGTGCCGCCCAGGGTGACTGGCTGCAGGACTTCGCGCTGTTCATGGCGCTGAAGGAGGACCACCAGGGCCGGCCCTGGCCCGAGTGGGAGCCCGAGCTTGTCCGGCGTGAACCCGGGGCAGTGACCGCGGCGGCCGCGCGTCTGTCCGATGCCGTCGGACGTCACTGTTTCCGGCAGTGGCTCTTTGCGCGGCAGTGGGCTGATCTGCGCCGGCACGCGTCGCAGCTGGGCGTGCGCCTGCTGGGCGACTTGCCCATCTTCGTGGCCCATGACAGCTGCGACGTGTGGGCGAATACCGAGTTGTTCCAGTTGGACCAGCAGGGGCTGCCGACCAGCGTGGCCGGGGTGCCGCCCGACTACTTCAGCGAGACCGGGCAGTTGTGGGGCAATCCGCTGTACGACTGGGACCGGCTGCGGGAAACGGACTACAGGTGGTGGGCCGACCGCCTGGCCGCGACCCTGGCCCAGGTCGACCTGGTGCGGATTGATCACTTCCGGGGCTTTGCCGCCTACTGGGAAATACCGGCCGGTGAAAAGACGGCGGTCAACGGCCGCTGGGTCAAGGGCCCGGGACGCGAGTTCTTCAGCGCCATGGCCCGCGCCCTGGGTGGCGAGCTGCCCATCGTGGCCGAGGATCTGGGCGTGATCACGTCCGCGGTCGAGCAACTGCGCGACGACGTGGGACTGCCCGGCATGAAGGTGCTGCAGTTTGCCTGGAGCGGGCCCGAGAACGCTTTCCTGCCCCACGAGCACCCGCGCCACGCGGTGGTCTACAGCGGCACCCATGACAATGATCCGACCAACGGCTGGTGGCGGCATCTGGCTGGTCCGGACATCCGCGCCCTGGTCAGCGAGTACGCGGGGCACGAGGTGCACGAACCGAACTGGACCCTCATCAGGCTGGGCATGATGTCGCCTGCCCACACCTTTATCGCGCCGTTGCAGGATGTGCTGGGACTGGGGCGCGAGGGCCGCATGAATCTGCCGGGCGAGGGGACGGGCAACTGGAACTGGCGCTTTGACGACAAGGACCTGGCTGGCGAGATTGGTGAGCGTCTGGCCCGCCTGACCTGGCTGTACCGACGCCGACCGGACCAGGCGCCGGCGACCGTCGAGGCGGAACCTGCCTGGCACAAGCCAACCAAGGAATGAACAAGTGAATCTTCTCAATAGAGTGACCGGCGACTTCCGCCGGGTGTTGTTGGCGACCCTGTTTTTCGGGGCCGTGTCGGGTATCTTCCTGTCCACGCTCAACAACTACCTGTCCGATGTGCACGGCTTCAGCGCCGAAAGCCGGGGCTGGCTGGAATTCCCGCGCGAGTTGCCGGGCTTTCTTATTTTTGCGGTCGTCGGTTTTCTGCTGACCCATATGCGCGAAAGCCGGATCGCGGCCCTGGCCATGATCGCGACTGCGGTCGGGGCTTTGGGCCTGGGTTTTCTGGCGCCCAACATGTATCTGCTGGTGCTGTTCATCGTCATCTGGTCGCTGGGTGATCACATCATCTTCGCGGTCGAGGGCCCGATCGGCCTGAAGCTGGCCAAAAGGGGCGGCGAAGGGCGTAGGCTGGGCCAACTGGGCGGCGCGCGCAACCTGGGCGTGATCCTGGGCGTGGCCTGTGTCTGGCTGCTGGCCAGATTAATGGGCGACCGCTACGACCTGTTCTACCTGGTGGGCGCGGTGTGCGCGGCGATCGCCGGCTTCTTCTACCTGCGGTTGACGATCGGCAGGCAGGATGTCCCCTCGCGGCGACTGGTCTACCGCCGGGAGTACCGGATTTTCTACGCCATCAGCGCCTTGTTCGGCATCCGCAAACAGATTTTCATGGTCTTCGGGACCTGGGTTCTGGTCTCGCTGCACGGCGTGCCGGTCTCGACGATCGCGTTGTTGTACTTCATCGCCTCGGGGCTGGGCGTGCTGCTGCGGCCATTGCTGGGCGACGTGATCGACTGGCTGGGCGAACGGGTGATCCTGGCCACGGACGAGGTCATGCTGATCGTGGTCTGCCTGATCTACGCCTACGCGTCAAATATGCTGCCTGAACCATGGGATCTGCGGCTGCTGTACGGCGCCTATGTGCTGGATCACATCCTGTTCGCCCTGCGGGTGGCCCGCACGACCTACCTGAAGAAGATCGCCCTGGATCCGGCGGACATCACGCCGACGATCAGCCTGGGCATCACCATCGACCATGTGGTGGCCATGAGCCTGCCGGTGCTGTCGGGCTTCATCTGGGAGCGCTATGGGCACCAGTACGTCTTCCTGATGGCGGCGGGCATTGCGGTGGTCGGCTTCTTCATTTGCCTGCGCATCCGTGTACCGGCGGTGCAGCCGGAGGAGGCGGAATGAACTGGGTGGACGTGGTTGGCTATGTGGGGTCGGTGCTGGTGGCCGTCTCGCTGATGATGAGTTCCCTGGTCAAGCTGCGCTGGATCAATCTGGCCGGCGCCTTGCTGTTCGCGGTGTACGGCGGGCTGGTCGGGGCCTATCCCGTACTGGTGGTCAACGGCTTCATCGCGGTGGTCAACGTGTTCTATCTGGTGCGCATGGGGCGGCGCCACGACTACTTCTCGCTGCAGCCGATCCAGCGACGGGACAACAGTTTTCTGTTGGGGTTTTTGCGGTTTCACGCCGCCGACATCGCTCGCTATTTTCCGGATTTTGAGCTGGAAAAGGTCGATAGTCCGCGCTTGGCTTTCATCTTGCGGGACATGAATCCGGCCGGGTTGGTGGTTTTCACCGAACAGGACCATGACGTGCTGATCCATCTGGACTATGTGGTGCCCAGTTATCGGGACTTGCGTTGCGCGCGGTTCTTTCTGGACCAGATGGCCCGGCAGTGGCGGCAGCGGGGATTGCGGCGCATCGTCAGTCCGGCCGCGGGTGCCATGCACCGGGATTACCTGCAGCGACTGGGGTTCCGGCCAGCCATGCCCGATGGTTTGACGCTGTATGAAATGCCGCTGGCGGGCGGCTCGCCGGTTGAATAGCCTATCTGGTGGGTGGGAGTTGCCTGGGCTGGAACTGGCTTTTTGGGCGAAAATGGTCCATAATATGGATAGAAGCGAAACTGTCTGAGGGGAAGTCAGGAGACTGTCGTTGCGTAAGCTGTTACTCATTGCGGTGATTGGATTGAGCCTGGGCCTGCTGGTGGGGTTCGGTGGTTGTGGGACGACCGAAACTACGGTGGATCCGGGCGATATCAACCCGTTTGCCGCGGGCCGGGTCGGGACTGATTCGACTTTGGAAGTGATGACCTGGAATATCGAGAATTTCGCCAAGCGCGGGGCGGTGACGGCGGACTATGTGATCCAGGCGATCGAGGGGCTGCAGGTTGATGTGATTGCCTTGCAGGAGATCGAGAGTTCGACGTATTTCAACCAGGTGCGTGAAGGGTTGCAGGAGTGGACTGGTGATCGGGCGACGAGTGCATCGTACTCCATCAACCTGGCCTTTCTCTATCCGGTGGACGGCCCGGTGCAGGTCAACGCGGTCTATGAAATTCTGACCAGCTATGGCCGCGAATTGCCGCGCAGCCCGTTCGTTCTGGAGGGCAACTTCCTCGGGACGGACTTCGTTGTGATCAACAACCACTACAAGTGCTGTGGCAACAACATCATCGATGAGAGTGACCGGTACGACGAAGAACTTCGCCGCCGCGACGCCAGTCTGCTGATCGACGACTTCATTCGCACGAATTTCCCGGACCGGGCTGTCATCGTCGTTGGTGACCTGAATGACGAGTTGACCGATTCGCCGCAGTCCAACGTCTTCCAGAATTTCATCGACGCGCCGGATATGTATCGTTTTGCCGATATGGCCATTGCCGAGGCCAATGTCGAGTGGTCATACCCCAAGTGGCCGAGCCACCTCGACCACATCCTGATCACCCAGCAACTCTTCGACGCCCAGCAGCGCAACGACGCTCTGATCCAGATCGCACCCCTGGATAAATTGATGGGCCAGTGGTCGATCTATGAAAAGAACGTGAGCGACCACCTGCCGGTGGTGCTGCGGGTCAAACCCTGACCAGCCAGGAGCTGGACCTTGCGACGAGCCGGCCCCGCTGGGGTCGGCTTTTGTTGGGGCACAACTGAGTGCGAATCCTGTGCCGCAATTGGAACCGTTTTATGGCTTAACTTGCATATAATACAGGTATTTAGATTGTTTCTCGGCTGTTTCCCACTATCTTGGTTCCACCTCCCTGGAGCCTCATTTCGATCCAATATGCGAGGGTGCAACCGGGCTTGAAATCCAGCCGGAACGCCGTTCGAGCCAGTCGTCCCGTGAGGTTCGTCGTGCCCTGAAATCAGCCTTGCAGAAGCTGGCCGAGGCCGCAAAATGCGCTGTGATCTGCTTTGGGGAAATCGTGGCGCGCAAACTCTGCCGCGATCTGGGCTATGGCTCGATCGATCACTATGCCGAGGTGGCACAGGGGCGGCTCCCGGGGGCCGGAAAATCGGGCCGCTGAACCGCCCGAGCAGAGCCATATTCACCAGTGCGAAGAGTGCGGCCAGACTTCAGTTCAATCCCGGCCGCCGCACGGCGGCGGGTTCTGGCGGAAGCCCGGCACAAATGCCAGCGTCTGGAGGCCGCCTTGCCGCAGCCATGCGGCCCACAGGCTAGCCAAATATCTCGTCATAGATATCGGCGTTGAAGCCCACCAGCACCGTCTTGCCGCGCACAGTCGTCGGCGCGCGGAGGTTGCCGGTTGTGCCGAGCATCACGGCGAGCAGATCGTCGGTCCGGGGCTTGTCCTTCTTCATGTCGAAGGTCGTGACCTTCTTGCCCTTCATGACGATGATCTTCGCGGCGCCCTTGATCAGCTCCTTGGCCTTGTCGGCGCCCAGCTTGGCGTTGGCGTTGGTTTCGGTCTTGATCGTGACCTGATGATTCGCAAGAGACTCCTGCGAGCGGTTGCAGCTCGTTCAGCCCTTGCGGAAATAGTACCAGTCGGCGCGTTTGGCCATGATGGGTTCTCCCGGTTGCGGCGGTGGTCCGCCCTTGCGGTTGTTGCGGTTCACAGGGGGCTAGAATCGCAATTCGGCCCGGATAATTCCAGGGGAAGTTGGCTGTCGGCCGGAAATGGCCGGGCTCAGCGCAGGACGGCCAGCTTGCGGACCTGCACCTCGGCGGCGCCGTTCCGGCGGACTTCCAGGCGGCCGAAATACGTGCCGGCCGCCACCGCGCGTTGCCGGCTGTCGCGGCTGTCCCAGCCAATGGCGTGTTCGCCCGCTGCGCGCCGGCCACGGCTCAGTTCCCGGACCAGGCGGCCACGGGCGTCATGGATGGCCAATCGCACCTCCGCTTCAGCCGGCAGCGTGAAGCGCCAGGTCGTGCTGCCGCCGGCCGGGTGTCGACGATGCCGAAGAACTGGTAGGGAAAGATCTTGCCGCCGGCGTAGACGGTGGTGTCGTTGACCAGGATCGCCATGTTGGCGCCGTACGTGCCCTCGATATAGCCACCGACCCCGACCAGGGGCTGCCCACCGCCAATGACCGTGCCGGTGAAGCCATCGTGGTGGCGGCAGGTCTCGGCCGGAAAATCCACGTCGCAGGCGCCGGGCGAGCCTTCGGCGTAGCCGTGATCGGGGTCGAAAAGGGCCCAGAGGCCGGTGTGGGGCGGGCCCTGGGTGGTGCTCAACCGGTTGGCGATCGGCGCATCCGGATAGTTGGAGGTCCAGCGTATGCCGAGCGCATCGACACTGCTGCTGGCCACCGGGGTCCGGGAATTCTCCCAAACCCCTCCTTCGAATCCCTCGTGTGTGCTGAAGTAGCCCAGGTCGGTGGCCAGGGCCTGAAAGGCCTCTTCGCGCCAGCACATGAAAACATCCGGGCCGCCTGTGCAGGCCGACAGAAACACCGTGCCCTGGTCGCTGGTGGTGCCCTGGACGGCGAGATATACTAAGCTGTCCTGACCGGTGAAGGACGGGCCGGGGGTATAGGAGAATGAGCCATCCGGACTGAGCACCAGGTTACCGTGGGCTGCATCGGTGACAAGTTGGGCCGTGGCGCCGAAGTCCGTGGCGGGTTCGCCGTCCACCAGATCATTGTCCAGCACGCCGCCGGCCTCCACGAGCAGGGTCTGGCCATACGGGATGCCGAACCCGTCATCGCTGGCAACCATGGTCTGGGCGGAAACGCCGCCGGCGAGCAGGAGGATGGCACCAGTTGCCGTGGCGCGGAATGAAGACAGCCCGTTAGCGTGGAACAAGATCGTCCTCCGGGTCGAGAGACAGGTATCCGACAGTATGAGCCCATAGGATACCATAAGTGTCCGGTTTGGAAAACACCGGCCTGAAATCGAGTTTCTGAGGGCATCTTGCCGTTTTCTGGGTTATGCTGAGCCCCGCAGGCAACTAACTTCAAGTGAAAAGGGCCCTCATGGTGCAGACAATTCCGGATGACCCCAGACCCCGCGAACCGATCCACCGCCTGATCGAACCGGTCCAGCGCTTCTTGCGCGTTGAGGCAGCCAGTGGCGTACTGCTGCTGGTCTGCACGGTCGCTGCCCTGGTGTTGGCCAACAGCGCAGCCAGTGAATGGTATCTCGGTCTGTGGCACACCAAAGTGGGGTTTGTCTTTGGCGATTTTGCCCTGAAGCTTTCGGTGCAGCACTGGATCAACGACGGCCTGATGGCGATCTTTTTCTTCGTCGTCGGTCTCGAGGTCAAACGCGAAATGGTGCTGGGCGAGTTGCGTGACGTCCGGCGCGCGGCCCTGCCGGTGGCGGCGGCCCTGGGCGGCATGATCGTGCCGGCCCTGTTCTATCTGGCCCTGCAGGGCGGCACGGTGGCGGCGCGGGGCTGGGGCATTCCCATGGCCACCGATATCGCGTTTGTGGTCGGCTGCATGGCCGTCCTCGGGCCGCGGGTGCCACGCATCCTGCGGGTGATGCTGCTTTCGCTGGCCATCGTCGATGATATCGGAGCGATCCTGGTCATTGCCATCGGCTATACCGAATCGTTGAACCTGACGGCGCTGGCCCTGGCTTGCGTCGGTCTGGGCGTTGTTTGGGGGCTGGGGCGGTTGGGCGTGCGCAGCTTCGGCATCTACGTGATCCTGGGTGTGCTGGTCTGGTTCGGCTTCCTGGAATCCGGTGTGCATGCCACGATCGCCGGGGTGTTGCTGGGACTGTTGACCCCGGCGCGCAGTTATCTGGGGGAGGCCGGCGTCAGCAGGTTGTTGCGGCGGGCGGACGAAACCCTGCACGGTGGTTCCTGGGTCAACATGCACCATCGCAGCGATGCGGTGCGCGGGTTCACCGACTCGGTGCGGGAAGTCATCTCGCCCCTGGAGTATCTCGAAGGGACGCTGCATCCCTGGACCGGCTTTGTGATCATGCCGATCTTCGCTCTGGCCAACGCCGGGGTCCCTTTTACGGTTACCGATTTTGGCGAGCCGGTGGCCATCGCGGTCATGGTTGGCCTGGTGGTGGGCAAGCCGGTGGGCATCCTGCTGATGAGCTTCCTGGCGGTCAAGCTGTTCACCAAGTCACTGCCGGAAGGTTTGACCTGGCCGGCTCTGCTGGGCGGCGGGTTCCTGTCGGGGATCGGTTTCACCATGGCGCTGTTCATCGCCGGCCTGGCCCTCAGTGGACCAGCCCTGCAGACGGCCAAGGTGGGCGTGTTGGGGGCGAGCCTGATCGCGGCCGTGATCGGCGTCAGCGTGCTGGTTGCGGTGCTGCCCAAACCGGCCCGCTAACGCGGCCTGGCTAGCGGACGACGACGACCTTGCGGGTCACCACGTCGGGACCCGCCGCCAGACGTACGATATACATGCCGGCCGCGACCCCGCGGCCGGCATTGTCGCTTCCGTCCCACATTTCAGAGTACTGGCCGGCGGCGCGGTTTTCGGCGACCAAAGAGCGCACCTGGCGCCCGCGGAGATCATAGACCGCAAGATCGACGGCTTCGGCGGCATAGGTCGTGAACTGGATCCGGGTGCGGCTGCTGCTGGTGGTGGCGGGTACGCGCATGACCAGACTGGTGGCTGCGGACGGTCCGGTGGCCACACCGCTGGGCGCCGCCAGTCTCGCCGTCCAGACGCTCAGGTCGCCCTGGTCCATGGCCATCCAGGTGGCCCAGGTCACGCCGTCCCAGGCATCGATCCCGATATAATCGCCAAAAAATACATTGTCCCACGGCGTGAACGGCGCGTCGCTGACGACCAGGTTGGTAAAGGTGCCGCCGCCATCGCGGGACACGGCGACGACCACTTCGGTGGCGTCGCCCGCGGTGCTGCGCCGGTCATAGAAGACGACCGAGACCGCGCCGGTGATCGGGTCCACCGTCAGCCAGGGAAAGAACTGCTGGGCCGGACCGGTATCGTCGTTGACCCGGCTGGGTGGACTCCAAGTGGCGCCCTGGTTGTCGCTGTAGCACAGAAAAACGTCCGTATCATCGGTGCCGTTGCGCTGGTCCGAGAACACAATATAGATGCGGCCGCGGTAGCCGGATGAGCTGACGTCACAGGCGGTGATCGGCATGCCGTTGGCCCGCCACACCCCGGGGACGGCGAAATCCCAGCCGCCCGGCTGACTGGTCACCAGCACGTCGGCCTCGAAGGTCACGCCGCCATCCAGCGAGCGATCAAAGCGGATCTCGTCGTGACCGGACCAGGCGACATACACCTGTCCGTCCGGGCCGATGGCCGGCACCGCGCCCTCGACGGTCAGATCCTCGTCCACGCAATTGCCGCCGCGGTCGCTGATCCGCACGGGCACGCTCCAGGTCAGGCCGTGGTCCACCGAGCGCGAGAACAGGATGCGGGTGCTGTCGGCCGGGTCGCTGCTGCCGTAGGTGTCGAACTCGGTCCAGGCCAGGTAGATGTTGTCACGGTAGGGCGAGTTGGTGCGATCGGCCGCCAGCCAGGCCTTGTCCTGATCCTTGGGCGGGTTGAGGCCGACGCCGGCGCCGTCGTTCCAGGTCAGGCCGCCGTCGGTGGATTTCTGGACCACGATCCGGTCCAGCCAGGAACCGCCGGCCGGATTGGACAGGTGGGCGTAGTACAAGTCACCGTTGGCGTCGAAGATCAGGCAGGGGTCGCCCGCCACGCCGAATGACGAACCGAGGTGGTCCTCGGACCAACTGACGCCGGCGTCGGTCGACCGGAAATGGAAGCTGATGTTGGCGCCCACGGCCAGATTGTCGGGGTCAGCCGGATTGATGGCGATGGACAGCTCTTCGGCCGTGGTGGTGCCGGGCTGGCTGATCTGGATCGCCGGCGGTGTGGCCTGGGCCCAACCGGCGGCCAGAATCAGCGCGCCGCAGATCAGGCGTGCGAACTTGCCGGGAGTTGCTGCGTATGCAATGTTCATGGTCATCCTGTCCTGACTGGGGTCGCCGCTGGCGTGAACAGTTGAGTATACCACGTGGTTGAATCCGGGACAAATCGGGTCCGGTGCAGCCGGCAAGAGCATCTGTCGAGACCAACCAGGGAAGCCCATGCCAGACGTGAATCGTACCTTCTTCGCCCGCTTCATGAAGACCGTCGCCCGGGTCGAGCCGCAGGAAGTCAAAGCGGTCTGGCTCTCTTTTTTCTTCGTCTTCACGTTGATGGCCGCCTACTACATCCTGCGCCCCATTCGCGACGCCATGAGCAGCGACTGGACGGATGCCGAACTGAGCACCCTCTTCACCGCCACCTTCATCGTCAGCATCATCGTCACCACGCTGTATGGTGCGGCTTGCTCCCGGGTGCGTCTGGGCCGGCTGCTGCCGGGTATTTACACTTTGTTTGCGGTCTCCTTTTTCGGATTCTTCATGGCCTTCAGGGTCTGGCCGGGCCTGCCGCTGGTCGGCAAGATCTACTATGTGTGGATCAGCGTGTTCAGCCTGTTCCAGGTGTCGGTGTTCTGGTCCTTCATGGCCGATATCTTCAGTCGGCAGCAGGCTCCGCGCCTGTTCGGCTTCATCGCCGCCGGCAGCAGCATCGGGGCCTTGGCCGGCCCCGCAGTGGCCCTGTTGTTGATTGGTCCGCTGGGCAAATCGAATCTGGTGCTGATCTCCGCCGCCCTGCTGCTGGTCCCCATTCCGGTGATCGCCTGGCTGGAGAAACTGAAGCACGCGGAATTGCAGGCTGGTCCGACCGGCGATGCCGACGACTACAACCGAACCCTGGGCGGCAACCCGTTCGCCGGCTTTCGCGACTTTGTCAGCAACCCCTACCTGTTGGCCATCGGACTGTTCATCCTGCTCTACACCTTCATCAGCACTTTTGTGTACTTCGAGTTGAACAGGAGTTTAGCAGCAACAACACAAAAAACGGCACAAGTTATTCTGTATCACTTCGTTAACGTTCAGCAGCCTGTAAGACCCCACTGGCGCTGATTCTCCACCCCAGGGCTCGTAGGACTTCAGTTTGGGTCTTAGATGGCGCTTCCAGGCGTCGCCGCGGTTTCTTGGCACCGGCCGGCAGAAGCAACACCGAGTGCAAATGACGCATATCGTCCATAACATCGACGGCCGTGCGATTTACACCAGCTGTGGCCAGTCTCAGCTCCAAGCGC
>JAJRWA010000103.1 GCA_024277025.1 Candidatus Krumholzibacteriota bacterium
ATCACCGCGATCACCGACGCCCGCGCTGCCCAGGACTCGCTTGGCGGCGTCATCACCTGTGTCTGTCGCGGCCTGCCCGTCGGCTGGGGCGAGCCCGTTTTCGACAAGGCCGAGGCCCTGTTGGCACACGCCATGCTCAGCCTGCCGGCGACCAAGGGCTTCGAGATCGGCTCCGGGTTCGGCGGCACGATACAGCGTGGTTCGCAACACAATGACGTGTTCGTCAAGCGGCCGGATGGCGGCCTGGGCACGGCCACCAACCGCAGCGGCGGCGTGCAGGGCGGGATCACCAACGGCGAGCCGATCGTCTTCCGGGTGGCCTTCAAGCCGACCGCGACCATTGGGCAGGCGCAGCAGACGGCGGACTTCGCGGGCCAGAGCCGAACGCTGGCAGCCAGTGGGCGGCATGATCCGTGCGTCGTGCCGCGGGCGGTGCCCATCGTCGAAGCGATGGCTGCATTGGTGCTGGCGGATCTGGCCTTGCGGCAGCGCACCCGGCTGCCATGACAAAGGGCCGCCAGCCGGCGGCCCTCATTCTCCCGGAATGCCAAACAGGCTAGTGGGGATGCTCCGCACCATGCGGATGCTCGCTCCCGCCACCCATCAGCAGCGCCATTTCCTTCGTGTCCCGCGCCGCCATCTCGTGCAGCCGCTTGACCACGGCCTCGTCGTCCGACGTCATCAGGGTCACGGTCGCCGCGTCGCCGCGGACTTCCTCCATTGCCACCTGCCCGCCCATCATCATCATGCCGAAGGTCTGGCAGTGCTGGCACATGTCCAGGCCCATGGGATTGACTTCACCCGATTGGATCTTCAGGCCGAGAGCCGCCATGTGCTCGCCGGCGCGCTCCATGGCCGCGGCGTACTCGGGCTCGACGGTGATGATGTTCATCATCCCGTTCTTGATGGGGTAATTCTCCCAGGTGGAGTGTTCCAGCAGGCCGTCTTCGGCACTCAGATTCTTGCAGAAAGCGCAGTTTTCGAAGTCGAACCAGCCGGACTCGGACTTCATGGAGCCGCCGGCCACGGCCAGGGAGGCCAGCAGAGCGGTTGTGCAGACGGCAGCGACAAGGATCAGGGCGATTCTCTTCATATCAAGCTCCTGGGCAGGGGGTGGATCTCACTGCGGGTCGGGGGCCGCGTCTCGGCAACAGTATAGAACCGACAGCAGGGGGGGCGCCACCCGGTCAGGATGTCGGCGCGTCAGCCGGCTTGTCGGGTCCGGCTTCACTCGACGTCGCCTCATCCGTCGCCCGGCGCTTGCGTCCTGTCTTGCGCAACTGAATGCGCTCGAGTTCCGTGCGCAGGTCCTCGTGGGACAGGCCACGCTTGATCTCGCCGTCGACCACGATGCTGATGGCACGCGTTTCTTCGGAAACCACGATGATGATGGCATCATTCTGCTCGCTCATGCCGATGGCGGCCCGGTGCCGGGTGCCCAGCACATAGCCCAGTTCGGCCCGTTCGGTGATCGGCAGAATCACCGCGGCGGCCGCGATCTTGCCCTGGGCGATGATGACCGCGCCGTCGTGCAGGGGGCCCGGTACGGTAAAAATGGCTTCCAGGGTGGCGGCGGTGATCTCGGCGTCCAGGTGCACACCCTTCTTGATCCAGTTGTTCAGGCGCACTTCCCGTTCGATGACAATCAGGGCACCCAGGCCGCGCTTGGACATGCGGACCACCGCTTCGCGGATCTCGTCTTCCTGGGGGATCTCTTCGACGGAGCCGAACAGGCCCAGACCGCGGCGCAGGCCCAGATTGGTCAGGGCCGAACGCAACTCAGGCTGGAAAATGATGATAAACGCGATGACCCAGACGGTCTGCAGGGTGCTGATGATGCGCCCGACCACGATCATGCCCAGCGAGCCGGCGACAAACGAGAGCAGCAGGAGCAGGCCCAGGCCCACGAACATCTGGATGACCCGCGTGTCCTTGATGAAGACGATCAGGCGGTACAGCAAATAGGCCACGATGAGGATATCGAGGATGTCGATGATGGGGCTGTTGCTGATGCTTTCCCACATGATGTGATAACCTAGCACCGCAAACAGGGTTGCTCAACCGGAAGTTGTTCGGCTGGTCACCAATCTCGTCCTGCAACAAAAGACAGGCCGCCTGCGTTCTTGTTCCGGATTGGTAAGCAGCAAGGGAGCGGCATGCCGCGTGCCTCGTACAAGCCGCTGGCCGGTCTGGCCGCCGCCATCGCGATCACCACGACCATGGACGCTACGGGCTTCGGCATGTTCAGCGCCCTGCCCCTGTGGCCGCTGGCGGGCCTGTTCTGGTTCCTGCAGAAATTTTCGCGGCGTGAATTCGGTCTGACCCGGGGGCCGGCGCGGGCGTATGTCCTGGCCATGGGGTATCCGGTGTTGGTCGTGGGCAGCCTCGCGGCAGCGGCGGTACTGGTCGGCCCGGTCCACACCGCGGATGCGGACTGGGGCCGGGCCGCCCGTGAGCTGCTGCTGATGGTGTCGACCGGCGCGGTCGCTCTGGTGCTGACCGAGGAGGGGTTCTTCCGGGGCTGGCTGTGGGCGGCCTTGACAAGGACGCTGGGACCAGGGCGGCGGGTTCTGCTCATCAGCAGTCTCGGCTTTGCCCTGTGGCATATCTCGGCGGTGACCCTGATCGCCGACTACATGCCGCCCGTCAGGCAGGTGCCGGTCTATCTGGTCAATGTCGTCGCCATGGGACTGGTCTGGGGACTGCTGCGTCAGCGATCGGGCTCGCTGGTCGTCGCGGCGGTCAGCCACAGTGTGTGGAACGGGCTGGCCTACCTGCTGTTCGGATTCGGGACGAAGGTCGGTGTGCTGGGTATCGCCGACACAAGTCTGTGGGGAGTGGAGACCGGTTGGTTTGGCCTCGGTGCCAACATCGGATTCCTGGTTCTGCTCAGTCTGCTGCCCGCCCCTGCCCCAGGGCTATCGCGCGCATGACTTCCAGGAACTGGACCGACGCGGCCACATCGTGCACCCGGACCACGGTTGCGCCGCCGTGCCAGGCTGCCGCCAGCGCGGCCAGGCTGCCGGGCAGCCGGTCATCGACGGGGGCACCGGTGAGGGCGGCGATGAACCGCTTGCGGCTGGCCCCCAACAGGTGCGCCCGGCCGCCCGCCACCTGCCGCAATTCCTTCAACAGAGCCAGATTGTGCTGCAGGGTCTTGCCGAAACCGATCCCCGGATCAACCAGAATACATTCTGAACGCACACCGGCTTCCTCGGCCAGTCGGGCCCGTCCGGCCAGCCAGCCGGTGATCTCAGCGACCGGATCGCGGTACGTGGGCTGATCCTGCATCGTGCCCGGCACACCCTGCATGTGCATCAGCACCAGTCCACAGCGGTGGCTGGCCGCCAGGGCGAACATGTCGGGGTCGTTGCCGGCACTGATGTCGTTGATGGCGCAAGGGGTGACAGCCAGGGCTGCCGCGGCCGTCGCCGCCCGCGTCGTGTCGATACTCAGGGGGATGTCGGTCTCGGCGGCCAGGGCCTTGACCACCGGCAGCAGGCGGTCCGCCTCCGTCTGCGCCGGGATCGCTTCCGCGCCCGGCCGGGACGATTCGGCACCCAGATCCAGGATATCCGCGCCCGCGGCGATCAGTTCCCGGGCGCGCGCGACGGCGCTGCCTGTATCGCTGCGGCGGCTGCCGCCGTAGAAACTGTCCGGCGTGAGATTCAGAATGCCCATGACCAGGGGGCGGCCGTCGGGGACCAGGACGCGGTCACCCACGTCCCAGACCGGCGCGACAAAAGGGGCCAGCCGGCCCCCTTTGTTCGATTCAGCCGGCTGTCCGGGCGTCATGGTCGCGGGGCCTCGTCATCTGCAGCCGGGGTGTCGTCGGCCGTCTCTGCCGGTGAGTCTGCGGCGGCTGTTTCCGGCTCGGCGGTTTCGGCGGTCGCTTCCGTCGCGTCCGTCTGCTCCGGTGCGTCGTCCCCGGTGCTGTGGTCCACGGTCAGCTCCACCTCGGGCAGGGCCTCGCCTTCCATCAGCATCCTGAATTCCACCCCGTCGACGGACTCGCGCTCGAGCAGCGCCGCCGTCACGGTCTCGACCTGTTCGCGGTTGCTGTCGAGGATATCCCGGGCGCGCACCAACTGCTCTTCAACGATGCGTTTCACCTCGTTGTCGATGTCCTGCATCGTCTGTTCGCTGTGGTGGGTCTGACGCCCGTAGTCGCGCCCCAGGAAGATCTGGCCGCCGCCTTCCTCGTAGGAAATCGGGCCCATCTTCTTGCTCATGCCCAGGCTGGTGACCATCGAGCGGGCGATGCTGGTGACACGCCGGATGTCGGAATAGGCGCCCGACCCGATCTTGCCCAGAAAAAGTTCCTCGGCCACGCGGCCGCCGAGGGCCACACAGATCTGGTCCAGGTATTTCTGCTGGGTCTGGGTGTACTGGTCTTCTTCGGGCAGGGTGAAGGTCAGTCCCAGGGCCTGGCCGCGCGGGATGATCGTCACCTTGTGCACGGGGTCGGAGTCGGCGCAGCGATAGGCGACCACGGCGTGGCCGGCCTCATGGTACGCCGTCTCCTTCTTGACCTTGTCGGTAAACACGCGGCTGCGGCGCTCGGGCCCGAGCATCACCTTTTCCTTGGCGTCCTCAAAGTCGTCCATGGTCACGGCGTTGCGGTTCTTGCGGGCGGCCAGCAGGGCCGCTTCGTTGACCAGGTTCTCCAGGTCGGCGCCCGCCATGCCCGGTGTGCCGGCGGCGATCTTCTTGACCGAAACCGAATCATCCAGGTGGGGCAGTTTCTTCATGTGGACCTTGAGAATGGCTTCGCGGCCCACCAGGTCGGGCATATCGACGACGATCTGGCGGTCGAAGCGGCCGGGGCGCAGCAGGGCCGGATCCAGCACGTCGGGGCGGTTGGTGGCCGCCAGCAGGATCACGCCGTCGTTGGATTCGAAGCCGTCCATTTCGACCAGCAACTGGTTCAAGGTCTGTTCACGCTCGTCGTGGCCACCGCCGAGACCGGCGCCGCGGTGGCGGCCGACGGCGTCGATTTCATCGATGAAGATGATGCACGGCGCGTTCTTCTTGCCCTGTTCGAACAGGTCGCGCACACGGCTGGCGCCGACACCGACGAACATCTCGACGAAGTCCGAGCCGCTCATGCTGAAGAAAGGCACCCGCGCCTCGCCGGCCACCGCCCGGCCCAGCAGCGTCTTGCCCGTGCCGGGCGAGCCGACCAGCAGCGCGCCCTTGGGGATGCGGCCGCCCAGGCGCTGGAACTTCTGGGGTGAGCGCAGGAAGTCGATGATTTCCTGCAGTTCGTACTTGGCCTCGTCGCAGCCCGCCACGTCCTCGAAGGTGACCTCAGGCTTGTCCATGTTGAACATCTTGGCCTTGGATTTGCCGAAGCTGAAGGCCTTGTTGCCCCCGCCCTGCATCTGGCGCAGGAAGAACAGCCAGAGGGCCAGGATGAGCAGGAAGGGCAGGTAGTAGGTCAGGAAGTGGGCCCACCAATTGGTTTTCAGGGCCTCGCCGACCAGGGTCGCATTGGGGTTCGTTTTCTCGATCCACTCGGCGAAATCGTCCCGGTCCGAGAGCAACCGCGTGTGGAAGCGGTCGACTTCCTGCAGGGTGCCGTCCTTGACGGTCAACGCGGTCTTGTCGGTGAGTTCGCCGTTCACATCCAGGCCGGTCTTGGCGATCCGGCTCAGGTTGCCGGCTTCGACCTGCTCGCGGAAGGCCGAGTAGGTCAGCTCGAAGACCGAGGAGCGGTCGATGTAGATCATCTGGTAGACCAGGAAGACCAGAAAGACCAGCAGGATCCAGAAGCCGGCGGTCTTGCCGGGGAACTGGGGCGTCTTGGAGCCGGAGCCCTTGCTGGGTTTTCTGCCGGGACCGGGGTTCTTGCGGCCGGGAGTCGGGCTCATCGATTGTCTTCCCTTGTTTGATTGGAATCAACGCGTTTGACGACAGAGATAGTAACTGTCCGGCAGGGGGACGGCAACAACCGGGTTCGTTCCGCCCGGGCCAAACCGACCACCCACAGGATACCTTCGTCGTCCGCCACCACCAGCACATCCTTGCGGTCGTCCCGGGTGACACGGTGCTCACGGAGCAAATCGCTCAGTTTCTTGGTGCCCGGCAGGCCAAACGGCTGCAGGCGGTCTCCACGGCGCGGCGCGCGCACCTGCAGGTTGCCGTGCAGGGCGTCGGCCGGGCAGGTCAGGTGCCAGGTCGTTTCGTCGGCCGGTTCGCCGGCGCCTTCGGCCAGGCCCCGCGCCCGCGGATCGGCTGCGGCGGGGGCTGCCTGAACCACAATACGATAATCCCCGGCAAAACGCCGGGCTGCCGCGCCGTTGGTGGTCTCACGCCAGCGGATCCGGTCGAACTCGCGGGCGATTTCGCCCCCCCCGGGCAGGCTCACCGTCGAGCCCGACGTGCCCGTGGCCAGCCAACTGCGGATATTCTCCACGTGGATGCGTTCGATATCCCTGGCCCCGCAGGCGGTCAGCCAGCGGCGCAGGACCCGGCGGGCCGCGGCCGGCAACAATCCGTTCAGGGCGGCGACCTGCAGCGAACCATCAGGGCTTGCGCACGCCGCCAACCACTCGGTGGTCAACTGGTCGAGGATCGCCAGATCGTCGTCCCACAACTCAGCCAGCCGGGCCGGGCCCCCGGCGCAGCCCGGGCCGAAGATACCCCGCAGCAGGGGCAATAATTCACGACGCAGCCGCGCCCGTGTGTTGTCGCCCGTTTCGTTGGTCGCGTCGGTGCGCCAGGGCTGGCCCACAGCCGCCAGAAAGGCCAGGATCTCGCCGCGCTCCACACCCAGCAACGGGTGCAGCCAAACGCCGCTGACCGGCCGGATGCCCCGCAGCCCCTCGGGGCCGGTGCCGCGGAAAAGGCGCATCAGCACCGTTTCGACCTGATCGTCCCGGTGATGGCCGGTGGCCAGCCACGAATACTCGGGATGGCCTGCCAGCAAACCTTCACAGAACTGTCGCCGCAAGTGGCGCCCGGCTTCCTCCAGACCCTGACCGCGGGCGCGGGCCACAGGGCGCGGATCGGCGCACTCGACAAACAAGGGGATGTCCAGACGCCGGCAGAGGTCGCGGCAGAACTCGGCGTCGCCGTCGGCGGCGTCCCCGCGCAACTGGTGATTCAGATGCGCCGCGGCCACGGGCCGTCCCGTACGCGCGCTCCAGCTGTGGGCGGCCAGCAGCATGGCTACCGAATCAGGGCCGCCACTGAGCGCAATGATGACTCCGGCCCGGGGCCCGGGCGCGGATCCGCAGGCCAAGGCCTCGGGACTGGCGACAAGCTGGTCCAGGCGTTGATCGATCCGTGAAAGAAAATCGTTGCGGGGCACCCTGCCTCCGGATGAGTTGAGGCCAGCGGGGAGATTGCCCGGATCGGGGAGGGCGGCGAGCGGTTGCTGCCGGGCAAAAAAAAATGTTGGTAGCGGCTCAGGGACTCGAACCCCGGACACTCGGATTATGATTCCGATGCTCTAACCAGCTGAGCTAAGCCGCCACCCTCATATTTCGGGCCCGATTTCCCGGGCAGGCAGGCAATTTATCCCCTGACGGGCACCTTGTCAAGCCGCCGGGATGGGGCTATTCTCCGGCAAAACGCCCCTCTGAGGCAGAAAGGTCGCTTCATGTTTGAACACTATCCCCCGGCGCCGGGTACCGAGATCGACGCCGGACGGATTGATCCGGCCCTGCTGCAGGGGCGGATCATCGCGATTATCGGTTACGGCACCATGGGACGGGCTCAGGCCCTGAATCTGGTGCGCAGCGGTTGTGAGGTGGTTGTCGGCAGCCGCGAGGGCTCGGCGACCGGCGCGCGGGCCCGTGCCGAAGGCCTGAAAGTGATGACCGTGGCGGCGGCGGTGGCCGTCGCCGATGTGGTGATGCTCATGCTGCCGGACGAGGCCATGGCTACCGTCTACACAGCCGCCGTGGCCCCGCATCTGCGGCCGTAAGCGGCTCTGGGTTTTGCCCACGGGTTTGCCATCGCTTTTGACCAGATCAAACCCTCGGCCGGCCGGCGCTGTTTTCTGGTGGCGCCGAAGGGTCAGGGAGACATGCTGCTGCGGGCCCACCAGGACGGCGGCGGCGTGCCCGGATTGTTGGCCGTGACAAAAGACGCGCCGACTGAAACCTGGGCCCTGGCCGCCGCGTATGCCATGGCCGTGGGCTGCCTGGCCGGCGGCGGGTTCGTGACCACGTTCCGGCAGGAGTGCGTCAGCGATCAGTTCGGTGAGCAGGTGGTGCTCTGCGGCGGCGTGATCGAGCTGCTCAAATCGGCCTTCGACATCATGGTGGCCGCGGGGTACGGTGAGGAAAACGCCTACTTCGAGTGTGTGCACGAACTGAAGCTGATCACTGACCTGGTGCACCGCCACGGCATCGACGGCATGCGCGGCATGATCAGCGGCACCGCGGCCTACGGCGGTTTGAGCCGGGGGCCCCGGGTGATCGACGACGGGACCAGAGCGCGGATGAAGGACATCCTGCGCGAGATCGAGGACGGCACCTTCGCCCGCGAGTTCCTGGCGGAGCACGGGCGGATTGTGGAACTGGCCGCCGTCGAGGCGGACGGTTCCCTGGCCGTGGCGGGACGGCGGATGCTGCCGCGGCTGCATCCGGAACCCAATGACTGAACCTGAAGGCGACTGAACCCTGAAAGGCCGACCATGAATGACGGTTTCTTCGGACGCTTGTCTGACCTGATTACCAAGCCCGCCCGCCTGATGGACAACGTGGGGGCCAACTCGCGCTGGTGGCAGGCGGGCCTGCTCGTTTTCGTGCTGATCGGCGCCTTCACCTACGTGACCATGCCCATCTCGGCGCCCGAGCAGATGGAGATGATGCGGGACTCGAAGCTCATGCAGATGATGCCCGAGGCCCAGTGGCAGGAGCAGTATGACGCCACATTGAACCTGTCGCCGGCCAAGCGTCTAGTGCAGTCGGTCGGTGCCGGGTTCACGACCTGGGTGCTGATCATCCTGTTCAATCTCATTTTGGGCTTCTTTGCCCGCATGAGCGGTGGCCAGGGTTCTTTCCGGCAGGCCCTGGGCATCGGCACCTGGGCGGCCGTCATCCCGTTCGGTTTGGCCTCGCTGGTGAAACTGCCGCTGGTGCTGGCGACGGAATCCGTTTTCGCCGTGAACCTGGGCCTGGCCGCGCTGCTGCCCGACGGCGATCCGACCATGCCCCTCTATCAGGTTCTGATGACCTACGGCGACCTGTTCACCTGGTGGGGCCTGATCGTGCTGATCATCGGTTACCGCCAGGTGTTCGGCCTGAGCCAGAAGGCGGCCGCCGTGTCGGTCATCCTGCCCTGGATTCTGCTGTCGGCCGTTCCCCTGGGAATCAGCCTGATATTCATGTAGTTGTTCGTGCAACAAGGAGCCGCCAGGTTGAAAAAAGTCATTCTGATCGTCTTGGGTGTGCTGGTTCTCGGGGCCATTGTCACTTCCATCCTGACCCGCCGGGATCGGGCCGAGGCCAAGGTGGAAACAGGTGTCGTGAAGCGCCGCGACCTGACGGCGGAGGTCACGTGTTCGGGCACGATCCAGCCCCAGCGCAAGGTCGATGTGAGCGCCAACGCCATGGGCACGATCGTCAAGCTGGCGGTGGTCGAAGGCCAGACCGTCCAGCAGGGCGACCTGCTGATGGAGATCGATCCCAACGCCTACACCGCGGCGGTCAAGGCGCTCGAGGCGACCATCAGTTCGTCACGGGCCGATCTGGAACTGGCCAGGGCCTCGTTGGACAAGGCGCTCCAGGACAAGCGGCGCAGCGAGGAACTGTTCAAGGAGGGGCTGGCGTCGGAAGAAGACCTGATCACGGCACGGACCAATGCCCGCATCGAGCAGGCGCGGGTCAACGCGGCCCGGCACCGCATCGACCAGTACGAGGCCAATCTGGCCAAGGCCCACCACGACCTGAGCATGGTGACGCTGACCGCCCCGATGACCGGCGTGATCACGCGGCTGAACGTGGAAGAGGGCGAGAACGCCATCATGGGCACCCTGAACAATCCGGGCACGGTGCTGTTGGTGATTGCCGACCTGGGCACGATGGAGGCCTGGGTCGAGGTGGACGAGACCGAGGTCGTGAAGCTGGAACTGGGCCAGACGGCCGAGATCAGTATCGACGCCTTCCCCGAGGAAGTGTTCACCGGGACGGTGACCGAGATCGGCAACAGCCCGGTCAATGCGCGCTCGAGCAGTCGCGAGGCGGTGGACTTCGAGGTGAAGATCACGCTGCAGGACTCGCCGCCCAACATCCGGCCGGGGTTGTCGGCCAAGGCGGATATTGTCGTGGCCACCCGTGAGCAGGCGCTGGCGGTGCCGCTGGGGGCGGTCACGGTCCGGGACTACCCGCTGAAGAGCGCGGACATCCGGCGCTACAGCGGCAAGCGGGCCCGCAAGCAACTGGCTGCTCTGGCAGAGTTCGGTTTCAAGGCCCGTTCGGCCGCCGGCGATTCGACCGGTGACCGGACCAAGCGCAAGGAGACCGAGGGCATCTTCCTGATGAAGGACAACTTCGTCAAGTTCGTGCCCGTGAAGCTGGGCATCGCCGGCGAGGATGACTTCGAGTTGATCGAAGGTGTGGCCGAAGGGCAGACCGTGGTCACCGGGCCCTTCCGCATCCTGCGCGAACTGAAGGACGGCGCCCAGGTCGAACCGCTGAAGAAAAAGGGCCGCCGCGGCCGCGGCAAGTCGGACGACTGATGAATCTGCTGGTCGGCGTTCGCATAGCCTTGGCAAGCCTGCGCGGACACAAACTGCGCACCTTCCTGACCCTGCTGGGCAATATCGTGGGCACCATGTCGGTGATCGCGGTGGTGTCCCTGATCTACGGGGCGGACCGCTACGTGTCGCAGGTCGTGCTGGACGAGGGCACCGACGTGTTCACGATCACGCGGATCAACGGTATCGAGTTTCTGACGGACTTCGACGCCTTCCTGGAATCGCTGACGAACCCCGATTTGACTCTCGCGGATCGCGACTGGCTGGCCGAGCGGATGACCGAGGCCAAAGCCGTCGGCGCGGTCACCAGCACCAACGCCGACCTCAGGGCCGGCAGCCACCGCTTCCGCGGCACGCGTGTGCGCGGCGTGACCGAAGACTACACGATTCTCGAGGATCTGCCCCTCTTGCTGGGTCGACACCTGTCCCTGCAGGATGTGCGCACGGCCCGGCAGGTCGTCGTGCTGGGCTTCGAGGTGGCCCGGGATCTCTTTCCCCGGCGGGCCGACCCGATCGGGCAGGAAGTGAAGATCGGCGGGCGGCACTTTCGCGTGATCGGTGTGGTCGAGGACCAGGGCATGGTCATGGGCAACAACCGCAACCAGTTCGCCATCGTGCCGCTGACCGCCTGGTTCAAGGTCTTCGGCTCCGGCGGCAGCCTGGATCTCAAGATTGCGGTCCGGGATCTGTCGCGGCTGACCGAGGCCAAGGACGAGGCGACGTTCCTGATGCGGATACGGCACCGGCTGCGGCCCCTGGCCCGCCAGGATTTCTCGCTGACCAGCAGCGAACAGATGCTTTCGATCTGGGGCGGCATCTCCAAGGCCATCTATGGCGCGCTGGTGCCGCTGGTGGGGATCAGCCTGGTGGTCGGCGGCATCGTGCTGATGAATATCATGTTGGTCTCGGTGACCGAGCGCACGCGGGAGGTGGGCGTGCGCAAGGCGCTGGGTGCGCGCCGGGTGTCGATTCTGTGGCAGTTCCTGGTCGAGTCGATCACCCTGTCGCTGGTCGGCGGCATGATCGGCATCCTGATCGGGCTGCTATTGGCCTGGGTGATATCGCTGGTTTCGCCGCTGCCCTTTGCCATTGCCGTGTGGTCGCTGGTCCTGGGCCTGGGCACGACTTTCGTGATCGGGGCCGTGTTTGGCACGTATCCGGCCTGGAAGGCTGCCGGGCTGGATCCGGTGGAGGCGCTGCGTCATGAGTGAGCGGACGACGGCACAGGGTTCGCGGGTTTCGCCGGCTGACGCCCTGGCCCAGTCCTGGCGCACGATCCGGGGCCACCGCATGCGCAGCCTGCTGTTGATCCTGGGCGTGAGCATCGGTGTGACGACCCTGCTGGCCATCTACACCATCGTCACCGGTTTGAGCGGGCGCATTCGGGACGATGTGGTCTCAGCCAACCAGCCATATATCTACATCTCGCGCGACAGCGGCATCGGCGGTGGCGATCCGGCCGAATTGCGGCGCCGGCGGCAGTTGCTGCCGGACCTGATCGGGCCGGTACGGGCGACCGAGGGCGTTGATCAGGTGGATTATCAGGTCAGCAACGGTTCGGGCTCGGTGCTGAAATACGGCAAGGACAAGACCAACTTCGTGCAGATGTTCGGTTCGTCCGAAGTTTTTCCGTTCATGTTCTCGATCAAGGTGGCCGAGGGGCGGTTCTTCACCGCGGGGGATGTGACGGCCAGCAACCGGGTGGCGGTGCTGGGCTATGGACCGCGCAAGGACCTCTTTCCCCAGATCGATCCCATCGGCAAGACTCTGCGCATTTTCGGCAAGCCGTACCGGATTGTCGGGACCATGGCCGAACGCAAGCACATCATCGGCTCCATGGGCGACAACTTCGTCTGCCTGCCTTGGACGACTTTCGAGAAGGACGGTCTGCGCGGCGGCTTCGAGGACCGAAACATCGCCCTGTCGGTGCTGGCGGGCTACGAGTCCGAAGAAGTGATGTCCAACCTGACGGGCACCCTGCGCCGGGAGCGTCGGTTGCGCCCCGGACAGGCCAATGACTTCGATATCGTCAACTCCGAGACCTACGGCGAACTGATCGACAAGGTCACCGGCGGCATCGCCCTGGTGCTGGTCGTGTTGTCGTCGATCGGCCTGCTGGTCGGGGGCATCGGCGTGATGAACATCATGCTGATCTCGGTGGCCGAACGCACCCGCGAGATCGGGGTGCGGATGGCGGTGGGCGCGCGCCGGCAGGATGTGCTGCTGCAGGTGCTGATCGAGGCCGGCATCCTGACCGGCATCGGCGGCGTGCTGGGCATCGGGCTGGGCTATCTGGCCTCGTGGGGCATGACCCACGTGCTGCGCTTTCCCTTTGTGATCTCGCCGGCAGTGACGATCGGCGCGGCGTTGTTCTCGGTGTCCATCGGTCTGTTCTTCGGGCTCTATCCGGCCAACAAGGCGGCCCGTCTGGACCCGATCGTCGCCCTGGGCCGGGAATAGGCTGCGGCGGATTACCGGTCAGCACGTGGCCGAATCTGCCGATCTGAGGTTCATGACCAGGCAGTTTGTGAAAGACCAGGGGGAAGACGTGTCGGATTTCGAACTATGCGTGATCGGCAGCGGCCCCGGCGGCCAGAAGGCGGCCATCCAGGCGGCCAAGCTGGGCCGCAAGGTGTGCGTGGTCGAGCGCATGGAACAGGTGGGGGGCGTGGCCCTGCACACGGGCACGATCCCGAGCAAGGCCCTGCGCGAAGCGATCATCCAGGCCACCGGCGGCCAGGATCATCTGACAATCCGCGGTGACGTCAAGTCCGGGCGCCTTTCGATCGGTGAGCTGCTCAGCTCGTGCCAGCGCATCATCGCCACCGAGATGGAGATCGTGCGCACCCAGCTGCGGCGCAACGGCATCACTCTGGTCAACGGCGAAGCGGTTTTCGCCGGGGCCGGCACGCTGCGGGTCAAGGGCGTCCACGAGGATTCGACCATCACCGCGGACAAGTTCGTCGTTGCGGTCGGGACGGAACCGGCCCGGCCCGACTTCATTCCTTTCGATGAACAATGCATCCTGACCTCGGATGACCTGCTGCACCTCGAGAAGCTGCCCGAAACCCTGGTCGTCGTGGGCAGTGGCGTGATCGGCACCGAATTCGCGTCGATGTTCTCGCGTCTGGGCGTGCGCGTGACCCTGGTGGATCGCGCTGACCGCGTGCTGTGTTTTCTGGACGCCCAGATCGGCGAGGCCCTGCAGTACCATCTGCGCTCGCGCGGCATGACCCTGCGCCTGAAGGAAGAAGTGGTCGAGGTTGTCCGGCACGAGACGAACCAGAAGGCGCGGGTCGAGACCCGGCTCAAGAGCGGCAAGGTGCTGCGCAGCGACGCTCTGCTCTATTGTCTGGGTCGCCAGGGCACGACCGGTGGCCTGAATCTCGCCGAGGTGGGGCTGACCGCTGACCGGCGCGGACGTCTGGTGGTCGATGAAAACTTCTGCACCGGGAATCCGGATATCTATGCCGTCGGCGATGTGATCGGTTTCCCGGCCCTGGCCTCGACTTCGATGAACCAGGGGCGCATGGCCGCCTGCCACATCTTTGGCCGGAAGTTCGAGGACCGGCGCCGGCTTTTCCCCTTCGGCATCTATTCCATTCCTGAAATCAGCATGGTCGGCGACAACGAGGAAGAGCTCACCGAGAAGGGCATCCCCTATGAGACAGGGGTGGCCGGCTACCGCGAGATCGCCCGCGGCAAGCTGCTGGGCGACGAGGTGGGCATGCTGAAGATCCTGTTCAGCCCCGGGACGCGCCGGGTGCTGGGCGTGCACATCATCGGCACCGGGGCGACCGAGTTGATCCACATCGGCCAGGCGGTGATCGCCCTGGACGGCAAGGTCGACTACTTCGTCGAAAGCGCCTTCAACTATCCGACCCTGGCCGAGTGCTACCGGGTGGCCGCCCTGAACGGAATCAACAAGCTTTCCTGATGTCCGCCGCAAAAAAAGGCGCCCCATTTGGGGCGCCTTCCTCGAAAACTCCGGAATCGACTACTGACCGCCCTGCCAAACCGGTATCCGTCCCGGCGTGTGCGGCGCGTGAGCGGCTTCCAGTTCGGTCTCCAGGCCCGCCAGGTCCGTCGCCACCAGCGTGGTCAGATCCTGCAGCAACGGCCCGAATTGGCGTGCCGCGATGTCCAGGTTCTTCCGCATGGTCGCCGTCGGCGGCGAAGTGATCTCACGGCTGGTCCACATGATGGACCCGGTCCTGGCCGTGATCGATGGAGTCACGGGTTCGCTGCGGCGGCTGATCGTGCGGTCGCCTTCCAGGATGATCAACATGTCCTTCAACCGCGTTTCCAGAGCGTCGACCCGATCGATCATGGCCCGGTCCAGGGCCGGCGTGTCGTTGATCGCCTGCCGGATATTGTCGAGGCGCTGCTGGGCTTCGCGGGCCGTATTGACTGCCCCGCGCACGGCGCGCTGCAACTCGCCGGCTTCATGCTGGAAAGCGATCAGCCCACTGAAGTCCCCGGTCAGGGTCGTGTTGTTGCCCAGTAGACGGGTCTGGAACGCAACCGGGCCGGCGATTTCGGTCTCCACGCCCTGCACCCGTCGGCTCAGGGTCACCGTGTAGGTTCCGGGTACGGCCAACGGGCCGGCGGGCACATCTTCCCAGGGTGTGCTCGGGCCGCTGCGGTTCAGGTTGACCGGGCTGACATCGGGCCAGCGCAGGTCCCACGCCGCACGGTGCATGCCCTTGCCGCCGGCGGTGTTGAATCGCCGCACGACCTGACCGTCGACGGTGCGGATCGTCGCGACCACGACCGGGTCGTGCTCCCGGTCCTCGGCCCGCAGTTCGTCCCAGCTCGGGTAGTGCACCGGCTTGTCGGCCTTGATCAGTTCCCGCTCACGGGCGGCGCGGTCATCCTTCAGGCTCTTGACGTCGTCACCCAGCCAGTAGGTGAACACGGCGCCGAAGGGCGGGTTGTCGGTGCGGTAGAAGTTGTCGCCCTGGCTGCCCTTGTCGCCGCCGCCGATGGGGGTCGACGGGATATAGATCAGGGCGTCCTTGACGGGAAAGATCTTCGCATCCGATTCGAAGACGTCTTCGGTCAGGTTCCGCAGCGGCGTGTAGTCGTCCAGGATGTAGAAGCCGCGGCCGAAGGTGGCGACGACCAGATCGTTCTCCCGGCGCTGAATGTCCAGGTCCCGGCAGGCGATGGTCGGCAGACCGGCCTTCAGCCGGGTCCAGACCTCGCCGCCGTTGCGGGTGAACCAGACGCCGAATTCGGTGCCGACGAAGATCAGGTCGGGATCCTCGTGGTCCTGGGCGATGGAATGGACCATGCCGTTATCCGGCAGGTTGCCGGCGATTGATTTCCAGCTCTTGCCGCCGTTGACGCTCTTGTAGAGGTACGGTTTGAAGTCGTCGCGCTTGTGGTTGTCGAACGAGGCAAAGACGATTTGCGGGTCGAATTGCGAACACTCCACGTCGCTGACGTAGCTGTTGGCGGGCACTCCCTTGGCCGAGCCTGCCTTGTGCCAGGCGGCCCCGTCGTCGTCGGTCCACTGGATGATGCCGTCGTCGGTGCCGATGTACAGCAGACCTTCCTGCCGCGGCGATTCGCTCATGGAAACGATGCTGCCCCAGAACGAGGTCGACATGTTCTTGGCCACCGTGTCGACGCCCCACACGCTGTCCATGACCTCAAGTTCGTTGCGGTCGATGCCGCTGGTCAGGTCGTCGCTGATCCTGGTCCAGCTGTTGCCCATGTCGTCGCTGCGGAAGACCTTCTGGCAGGCGTAGTACAGGCGCTTGTGGTTGTGGGGACTGATGATCAGGGCCGAATTCCAGTTCCACTTCAGCACTTCGCCTTCCTCGGCGGCGGGTTGGATGAACAGGGTCTCGCCACTGGCGCGGTCGTAGCGGCTGAGGTTGCCATACTGCCACTGGCAGTAGACGATGTTGGGGTCGGTGGGGTCGATGGCCGGTTCGAAGCCGTCGCCGCCCAGGGTCAGGTACCACTCGCGGTTGCTGATACCGTGGCTGAACGTCGTGCGCGACGGCCCGCCGATGGTGTTGTTGTCCTGGGTACCGCCGTAGACGTTGTAGAAAGGCTCGTCATAGTCGACGGCCACGCGGTAGAACTGGGTCACCGGCAGGTTGGCCGCAAAGCGCCAGTTCTCGCCGCGGTCGAACGATTCATAGATGCCGCCGTCGCAGCCGGCCAGCAGGTGGTCGGTATTGGCCGGGTCAATCCACAGGGCGTGATCGTCCACGTGCTTGCTCTTGACGCTCAGGCGCCGCCAGGATTTGCCGCCGTCCTCGGTCACCTGCAGGAAAGTGTCCTGGCTGTACACGCGGTCGGCGTTGAAGGGATCGGCCACCAGTTCGTTGTAGTACTGGGGGCTGCCCGCCACGTGGTCGCTCATTCTCTCCCACGTCTGGCCGGCATTGGTCGAGCGGAAGAAGCCGCTCTTGCCGCGGGCCGCCTCGACGATCGCGTAGACCGTGCGGGGTGCCGCCGGCGAGATGGCCAGACCGATGCGGCCCATGTCTTCACTGGGCAGTCCACTTGACAGCTCGGTCCAGGTCTGGCCACCGTCAGTGGTCTTGTGGATACCCGAGCCGGGTCCGCCGTCGATCAGGGTCCACAGGTGCCGCCGGCGCTGGTAGCTGGCGGCGTAGATCACGTCGGGGTCGGTCGGATCCATGACCAGATCCACCACACCGGTATTCTCGTCCAGGGCCAGGACCCGCTGCCAGGTCTCGCCACCGTCACTGGTCCGGTACACGCCGCGATCGCCGCCGGGGCCCCAGAGCGGCCCCATTGCCGCCACATAGACGATATTCTCGTTCGCGGGGTGCACGATGATGCGCCCGATGTGCAGCGAACGCTTCAACCCCATGTTCTGCCAGCTCTGGCCGCCGTCCAGTGACTTGTAGACGCCGTCGCCGTAGGCCACGCTGCGCTGACTGTTGTTTTCGCCCGAGCCGACCCAGACCACATCCGGGTTGGTCGGCGCCAGGGTCACACAGCCGATCGAGTAGCTGGCCTGGCTGTCGAAGATCGGTTCGTAGGTCACGCCGGCGTTGTGGGTTTCCCAGACACCGCCCGAGCTGACGCCCACGTAGTAGTGGAACGGGTTGCGGGGATCGACCGCGAAGTCGGCGATGCGGCCCGAGGCGATAGCCGGGCCGATGCCGCGGAAGCTGAGCGCGGAGAACTGACAACTGCTCCAGGCCTCGTCGCAGTCGGCTGCCGCCGACACGGTCGACAGCAGGGTGAGCAGGAGCAGGGCAAGCAGAGAGAAGCGGCGCATGAGTATCCTTCTTTCCTCGGGGAGATGCCGGGATGGGTATGGGTTGG
>JAJRWA010000008.1 GCA_024277025.1 Candidatus Krumholzibacteriota bacterium
CAAAGCGTTTTTCGCTCGGCATCGGTAAGGCGGACAATGTATTTCTTTTCCACGGTAGCCCTCCTTGGCTACCGAGATGTTCTCATATTTTACCGCTAACGTGAATCACAATTCTGAATGTTGACAGAGCACTAGGGTCAGGCGTCACACCCCAAACCCAGCACCAACGGCAGCAGCCGGGTACTGCGCCCTGCAACCGCCAGCCTTCCTGACAAACAGAGACACGCACCGATTTCGCGCATGCGCAGCCCTAAGCGAAATCGGTGCGTGTCTCTGTTTGTCAGGAAGACCGCCGTTACAGGCCCTGCTCCCCCAACCACCGCTCGGCCTCGATAGCCGCGGCGCAGCCGGTGCCGGCCGAGGTGATCGCCTGCCGGTAGTAGTGGTCCTGCACATCGCCGCAGGCGAACACACCCTCGACGTTGGTCGCGGTGCGGTCCGCCTTTGTGATCAGGTAACCGTTCTAGTCCATGTCCAGTTGCCCGTCCAGGAAGGCGGTGTTGGGCGTGTGGCCGATGGCGATGAAGCAGCCGGTGACGGCCAGTTCGCGGGTCGAGCCATCGGTGGTGTCCTTGAGCACGACGGCCTTCAGGTTGCCGTTCTCGTCGGGCACGTAGCTGTCGATGGTGCTGTTCCAGGCCATCTCTATCTTGTCATGGTTGAGGGCCCGCTCCTGCATGATCTTCGAGCCGCGCAACTCATCGCGGCGGTGGATCAGCGTGACCTTGCTGGCGAAGTTGGTCAGGTAGATGGCCTCTTCCAGAGCGGTGTCGCCGCCGCCGACCACGGCGATTTCCTGGTCGCGGAAGAAGAAACCGTCGCAGGTCGCGCAGGCGCTCAGCCCCTTGCCGTAGAAGTCTTCTTCGCCGGGCAGGCCCAGCCAGCGGGCCGTGCTGCCCGAGGCGATGATCACCGCCGGCACCGTGTACTCGCCAGCGGTGGTGGTGACCTTGAACGGCCGGCTGGACATGTCGATGGATTTGACGGTCTCGCCCTTGATCACCGTGCCGAAGCGCTCGGCCTGGGCGCGGAACTTCATCATCAACTCGGGGCCGTCGATGCCCTCGGGAAAAGCCGGGTAGTTCTCGACCTCGGTGGTGATGGTCAGTTGGCCGCCGGGCTGGTCGCCTTCGAACATCAGGTTGGGAATGTTGGCCCGTCCGAGATAAATGCCCGCCGTATAGCCGGCCGGCCCGCTGCCCACGATGATGACCCGGGGATCTTTCTGCTCGCTCATTATACAGTCCAACTCCTTGTGGCGGGGGATCAGCCCCAGATTGCGTCAGCTTTACGTGCCCGATACACTACGATTATCCGGCCGGATGTCAACTGACGAGCTGATGCGGGGGCCGATTGCGTTAT
Source organism: Candidatus Krumholzibacteriota bacterium (assembly GCA_024277025.1). Classification (GTDB taxonomy): domain Bacteria; phylum Krumholzibacteriota; class Krumholzibacteriia; order LZORAL124-64-63; family LZORAL124-64-63; genus JAGRNP01. Next base: position 1,363 of record JAJRWA010000008.1, read on the forward strand.
TTTCGGCCAGATTCCTTGACGAAACCCCCTGCTGGTGCTTATTATTCCCGCTTGTCAAACGGATCCGGGCCTGTCACCCAGCTGACCACAGAGTGGGAGAGGCCCCGGCGGACGTTTTTGTCTGTCCGTTACACGGCCGAAGTACGGCCCCAGAATCAAGCCTGCGGAGAATGAAGCGATGTACGCCGTAGTGAAAATCAAGAACCAGCAGTTCCGGGTCACGCCGGACGCCAAGGTTCAGGTGCCCCTGATGGACAGCGAGGTCGGCTCGACCCTGACCTTCGACGAGGTTCTCATGTTTGCCGACGGCGACGACGTCAAGGTCGGCACGCCCACGGTCGAAGGGGCCAGCGTGGCGGCCGAGGTGCTCAGCCACGGCCGCAGCCGCAAGATCGTCGTCTTCAAGAAGAAGCGCCGGAAGAACTACCGCCGCAAGAACGGTCACCGTCAGCAGTACACCGAGATCAAGATCACCGGCATCAACGGCTGATGATCCAGCTACGCGCCCGGTCACGGCAGGTTCGTGACGGTGGCGATTGCCCAAGGAGTTATGGACATGGCGCATAAGAAGGCAGGCGGCTCAACCAGGAACGGCCGGGATTCCAATCCCCAGTACCTGGGCGTCAAGCGTTTCGGGGGACAGGCTGTGCGCGCGGGCACGATCATCGTGCGGCAGCGCGGCACGAAGATCCACCCGGGCGCCAACGTCGGCAAGGGCGGGGACGACACCCTGTTCGCCCTGATCGACGGCACGGTTCAGTTCGAGGACTTCCGTGGCAGCAAGAAGCGGGTCAATATCCAGCCCTTCTAGGGAGCGGATATTGCAGTGAGCGGAGCCCGCCCTTCACGGGGTGGGCTTCTCTTTTGGGGTCTGGCCGCGAGATCGTGGTACCGGATCCGGTCCGCATGGTTTAGATTGGGGTGTCCCTGTGGGGTTTCTACCCGGAAGGTGGTTCATGGCCGATTCGTCCAACCAGCCTGCCTCTGTGCTCGACCCTGCCCGGGTGCTGATCGTCATCCCCTCCCGTTTTGGCTCTTCCCGTTTTCCCGGCAAGGCCCTGGCTGACCTGGCCGGCCGGCCGCTGATCGTGCGCGTGGTCGAGAACACGCGCCGGATCACCGGTGCGGCCACGATCGTGGTGGCCACTGACGACGAGCGCATCGCCAGGGCTGTGACTGACGCCGGCGGGCTGGCCGAGATGACCGGGGATCACACCACCGGCACCGATCGCATCGGCGAGGTGGCCCGGCGCCACGACGCCGAACTGATCGTCAATCTGCAGGGGGACGAACCGCTGCTGGAGCCGGCGGATGTGGACGGATTGATCGCGGCGATGGGCGCGCGGCCCGATATTGATATCGGGACCTGCGGGCACCGCTTTGCCGGCGCCGCGAACTGGCTTGATCCCAACGCGGTCAAGGTGGTCTGCGACCGCAGCGGCCGGGCTTTGTACTTTTCGCGGGCGCCGATTCCCGGTACTTTTCCGGGCAGTGCGGCCAGTGGACACGAAGTGGCTCTGAGGCACGTCGGTATCTACGCCTTCCGTCGTGCGGCCCTCCTGAAATTTCTGACCTGGGACCGCACGCCACTGGAAAAGGCCGAGGGGCTGGAACAGCTGCGCGCCCTGGAGAACGGCCTGCACATTCACGTGCAGCAGATCGAGCGTTCACCGGTGGGGGTGGACACGCCGGCGGATCTGGACGAGGTACGGCGCCTCTGGGCGGACCGTTCCTGAGTTGAAGACCTAACCGAACGATCCATGGGGATCAGGAAGAGGGCAAGATGGCCAAGTTCGTATTCGTGACCGGCGGGGTGGTTTCCGCCCTGGGCAAGGGCATCGCCAGCGCGTCACTGGGCAACCTGCTGAAGGCCCGCGGCCTGAGCGTCATCCTGCAGAAGTTCGACCCCTACCTGAACGTGGATCCGGGGACCATGAGCCCGTTCCAGCACGGCGAGGTCTTCGTGCTGGATGACGGTGCGGAATGCGACCTGGACCTCGGCCACTACGAGCGTTTCACCGACACGAATCTTTCCCAGATCAACAACCTGACCAGCGGCCGGGTCTACGAGACGATTCTGGCCAAGGAGCGCAAGGGCGAATACCTCGGCCGGACGGTGCAGGTGATTCCCCACGTGACCGACGAGATCAAGCGCCGGATCGTCCTGTCGGCCCAGGAGAACCCCGACGTGGACGTGATCATCACCGAGATCGGCGGCACCGTCGGTGATATCGAGAGCCTGCCGTTCCTGGAGGCCATCCGGCAGTTCCGGCTCGAGCAGCCGATGCTCGACACGGCCTCGGTCCACCTGACCCTGGTGCCCTATATCAAGGCCGCAGGCGAGATCAAGACCAAGCCCACCCAGCACTCGGTGCGCGAGCTGCGCAGCATCGGCATCCAGCCGGACTTCCTGATGTGCCGGGCCGATCACGCCATCGGCGACGAGGCCCGTCGCAAGATCGCCCTGTTCTGCAACCTGCCCTATGAAAACGTGTTCGACGGGCGGGATGTGGAGAGCATCTACCAGGTACCGCTGAACCTGCACGAACAGCACTTCGACCGTCTGCTGTGCGAGCGTCTGGGCCTGGAAACCACCGAGCCGGACCTGGCCGCCTGGGAGCGCATGGTCAGCGTGATCGTCAACCCGCCCGACACGGTGCGCATCGCCATCGTGGGCAAATACATCGAATTGAAGGATGCCTACAAGAGCATCATCGAAAGCTTCATCCACGCCGGCATCCCCAACCACGTCGGGGTCGAGCAGGTGTGGGTCGACTCGGAAAGCCTGGAGGGGGACGAGGTCGGCGACCGCAAACTGCGCGAGGTCTTTGCCGACTGTCACGGTATTCTGGTGCCCGGCGGCTTCGGTGACCGCGGCATTCCCGGCAAGGTCAACGCCATCCGCTACGCGCGCGAGAACAAGGTTCCGTTCTTCGGCATCTGTCTGGGGCTGCAGTGCGCGATGATGGAGATGGGGCGCGATCTGGTCGGCCTGGAGATGGCCGGCAGCGCGGAGTTCGACGCCACGACCCCGCATCCGGTAATCCACTTGATGGAGTCGCAGAAGGGTGTGACCCAGAAGGGTGGCACCATGCGGCTGGGCGCGTATCCCTGCCGGATCAAGCCCAACAGCCGCGCCTATCATTGCTATGGCGGTCTGGAAACAAGCGAGCGGCATCGGCATCGCTATGAAGTCAACAACAGTTACCGGGAGGCCTTCGAACAGGCCGGCGTCGTTTTTTCCGGTGTCTCGCCGGACGGCGAGTTGGTGGAGATGCTGGAACTGCCGGTCCATCCGTTCTTCCTGGCGGTGCAGTTCCACCCCGAATTGAAGTCCCGGCCCCACCGGCCGCATCCGCTGTTCCGCGAGTTCGTCGCGGCAGCGGTGGCTCATCAGGAGCTTCAGCGCGAGCAGACCAGGCAGCAGCGGCTACAAACGGAAACCAAAGCGGACAAGCCGGCCGATACGCCGCCGGCCCGGTCCCAGGACACGGCCGCCGGCTAGACGGCCGGCCGGCAGACAGGGAAAGTCATGGCAAATGCGACACCAGTAAGAATCGGTGAACACGAGGTCGGCTGCGGCAAGCCGCTGTATGTGATCGCCGGTCCGTGTGTACTCGAAGACCCGGACGAAATGATGACGACAGCCGAGACCGTGGCTGCAGCTTGCGCCCGGCTCGGCGTCGGCTACTGCTTCAAGGCGAGCTACCGGAAGGACAACCGCACCAGCTCGGCCTCCTACCGGGGGCCGGGCCTGGATGAGGGACTGGCCTTGCTGGACCGTATCGGCCGGCAAGTCGGGGTCCCGGTCCTGACGGACATCCATCACCCGGACGAAGCGGTAGCCGTGGGCGAGGTGGCGGAGATTCTGCAGATCCCCGCCTTCCTCTGCCGGCAGACCAGCTTGCTGGAGGCAGCCGGCCGAACCGGCAAGGTGGTCAACGTCAAGAAGGGGCAGTTCCTGGCGGCGGCGGACATGGCCCATGCGGCAGGCAAGGTCGGCGCCGCCGGTGGCGAGCGGATCCTCTTCACCGAGCGTGGCTCCTTCTTCGGCTACCGCGACCTGACCGTTGATTTTCGGTCCATCGCCATCATGCGCGAGTTGGGGCACCCGGTTGTGTTCGACGCCACCCATTCGGTCCAGTCACCCGGCAGCACCGGCGGTACCACCGGCGGCACGCCGGAGATGATCCCACTGTTGGCCCGCTGTGGCATGGCTGCCGGCAGCGATGTGCTGTTCCTGGAAGTCCACCCCGAGCCGTCCCGGGCCAAGAGCGACGCCGGCAGCCAGTTGCCTCTGGCGGCCTTTGAGCCCCTGGTGGCCGAACTGATCCGCTACCGCAATCTCTACCTGGAAGGTGAAGCATGACCGACTCGGCACCGAACCCGGTCTGGCCGCCGCACACCGACACGGACTACCGCCAGGAAGCCGTTGTGCGCCTGGGTGAGGAGTTGGCCGATCGTCTGGCTAGGGTCAGGCTGTTGGTTTTCGACGCCGACGGTGTGCTGACACCGGGCAACCTGATCTACGGCCCACAGGGTGAGGCGCTGAAGGAGTTTCACGCCCACGACGGTCTGGGGCTGGTGATGGCTCGTGCGGCCGGCCTGCAGCGGGCGGTCTTGACCGGGCGCAACAGCGAGATCGTGTCCCGGCGCTGCACCGAGTTGAAGTTCGACGCCATCAAGCTGGGGCGCTTCGACAAGGTGGCGGCACTGCAGGAGATCCTGAAGGAGACGGGGTGTCCGGCGTCCGAAACGCTCTACATGGGTGATGACCTGATCGACTTGCCGGCCATGTTTGCGATCGGCGTGCCGGTGGCCGTGCCTGCGGCGCCGATGGAGGTGCGGGAACACACCTGCTACGTGACCGTTGCCGAGGGAGGGCGCGGCGCGGTGCGCGAGGTGATCGACCTGGTGCTGAAGAGCTCGGGCCTGTACACCATCGCTCTCGAACGTTTGCTGGACAGGGCCTGGCAGCCGACCCGTCCGGACACTTCAGCCGGGTCCGACGGTTCGGCACCGCCGGCGGGAAAGAGCCACTGATGATGAACAAGCCACGCCGCGCCGCCAGCGGGGACGCCCTGCAGGACGAGGCGCTGATCCAACTGGGGCGGGCCACTTTCGACCAGGAGGCTGCGGTCCTGGCGGCGGTCGGGGAGTCCCTGGACGGTGAATTTGCCCGGGCCATGCGTGCCCTGTATGAAGGTGAGGGCGTGGTGCTGGTGACGGGCCTGGGCAAGTCCGGCATCGTAGCGCGCAAATTGGCCGCAACCCTGACCAGTACCGGCACTCCCAGTCATTTCATTCATCCGGTCGAAGCGGTGCACGGCGATCTCGGGGTGGTGCGCGGAGCCGACATCCTGATCGCGATCTCCCGCGGCGGCAACAATCCCGAAGTGATCACGTTGCTGTCCAGTTGCCGCGGCTTCGGCATGACGACGATCACGATCACCGCGGCCCTGGACTCGGAACTCGCGTTGGGCAGCGATATCGTCCTGCACACGCCCGTCGAACGCGAGGCATGCCCTCTGAACCTGACCCCGACCAGTTCGGCCGTCGCGGCCATGGCCATGGGTGATGCCCTGGCGACGACCCTGATCAGCCTGCGCGGATTCCAGGCGGATGACTTTGCGGTCTTCCACCCGAGCGGCACCCTCGGACGGCGTCTGCGCATGAAGGTTTCCGAGCTGCTGCATACGGGGGACGAGCTGCCGGTTGTGCCGGATCATCTGACCCTGCGGGAGTCACTGCCCGAGATCGTGGACAAGCGGCTTGGCGGCGTGTGCGTGGTCGACAAGGACGGGCGCCTGGCCGGACTTTGCGTGGACGGTGACGTCAAGCGCGTGCTGCTGGCTGACGAGAACGCCCTGGACCAGGCCATAACCCGCACCATGAATCCGCGGCCGACAACGATCAGTCCGCAGATGCTGGCCATCGATGCCCTGCGCATGATGGAACAACGCAAGCGGGGACCGGTCACCCTGTTGATCGCCGTGGACGAGGACAACAGCCCGGTGGGCCTGCTGCACATCCATGACGTATTGCGGGCGGGGCTGCTCTGAGCCGCGCACAGCCAGCGGCCCGGTTGCCGTTCTGGCGTGCCGTGCGGCGCCGGTTCTATTGGCTGCTGACCAGGCTGCTGTTGGGCATGGCGGCGGTTCTCCCGCTGGCCTGGGGACGCGGCGCGTGCGTGGGCCTGGCCAGGTTGGCCCTGCGGTTGCGGCCCGGGGACCGGGCGGTGGCCCTGGCGAATCTGGCCAGAGCCCTGCCGGAGCTGAATCCCCGTGGTCGCCAAGAACTCATGCAGGAAGCCGCCACCCATCTTGGCCGCAACCTGTTCCAGACCATGGCGGCGCCGCGGCTGCTGGCGCGACCCGATACCATCGTTGAAGAAATCGGCGGTGGTGCCGATACCTTTACCATCGGCGAGCACCTGGCCGACCTGGCGGCAGACGGGCGCGGGGTTTTTGTCCTGACCGGCCACATCGGCTGCTGGGAACTGGCCGGCGGCTGGGTGGCCCGGGAACTGGCGGCCCGGAAACTGGGCGCACTCGGGGTCGTGACCGGTACGATCCACAATCCGGCGGTGGATCGCCTGATCCAGGCGCGGCGCCGGCGCCTGGGGCTGCAGGTCCTGCCGCGCGAGGCCGGGGCGGCGCCCTTGCTGCGGTTCCTGAGGCAGGGTGGGGTGGTGGCTATCCTGCAGGACCAGCGCACGCAGGTGCGCAATCTGGCGGTCCCCTTCTTCGGCACACCGGCACCGACACCGGCGGGTCTGGCCACCATGTCCCTGAAGTACGGCATCCCCGTGCTGCCGGTCGTCGGGGTGTGGGATGAGGCCCGGCGCGTGCAGGTGATGCATCATCTGCCGCCCCTGCGCCCGCACGAGTTCGGTCCGGAAGACGCCCTTTCGTTTCTGACCCGCTGCAATGCGGCGCTGGAAACGTTCATCCGGCGGAACCCGGAGCAGTGGGTCTGGTTTCACCGACGTTGGAATCCTGATCCCTGATGTCTTACTATGGACTGCAGGGATGCTGACCTGAATACCAGGCGGGAAGGAGTGACAGTGGTGCTTGACAGCCGCCGACCGCGTATCGCAGCAGTGGCGATGGCTCTGGTCCTGATGGGCCTGGTCAGTGCCTGTTCCCGGGAACCGGAGGCGGCAGCGCCGACGCCGGTCACGGCCTCTGCCGACGTGCCTGAACAGCAGCTTTTCGACTACCGGATGATCGAATCGGAAGCCGGGGTGAAGCAGTGGATTCTGCAGAGCGCCGAGATGCAGAAGTTCTCCGGCCAGCGCGACATGATTCTCGGCGACGTGCATATGGAATTCTTTCGCGCGGGCGAACATTTTTCGGAACTGGACGCCGATAGCGGCCGCGTGAACAAGCTGACGCGCAACGTGGTGACCTGGGGCAACGTCAGCGTGGTCACCGACGACGGTCGCCGGCTTGAAACCGAGGAACTCCTGTTCGACAATGAGACCGGCCTGATCCACAATGACGTCTTCAACCGGTTTACCAGGGCGGCCGATGTCATGACCGGAATCGGTCTGGAGGCCACTCCGGATCTGGAGTACATTGAATTGAAACGGGACGTGAAGGCGGAGGTCGACGACAGCTCCGAACTGGCGGATCCCGTCGCAGGCAACCCCGAGTCCGAAAGTGGATCGCAGTGAGCGACACGCCTCGAGACAGCATTCTGACGGCGACGGCCCTGCGCAAGGTATACCGTGGCCGGGCCGTGGTCGATGGCGTGGATCTGGAACTGCACCAGGGTGAGATAGTGGGCCTGCTCGGTCCCAACGGTGCCGGCAAGACCACGTCATTCTACATGATCGTGGGCTTTATCACGCCGGACGGCGGCAAAGTCCACCTCGACGGGAGGGATATCTCCGGCCTGCCCATGTACAAGCGGGCCCGCCTGGGCATCGGCTACCTGCCACAGGAGTCCAGCATCTTCCGGCAGTTGACGGTGGAACAGAACATCATGGCCGTGCTGCAAAGCCGCAAAATGTCCCGCCAGGACCGTAAGCGGCGCCAGGACGAGTTGCTGGAAATGATGGGCGTCAGCCACATCCGCCGGAACAAGGGCTACGAGCTCAGCGGTGGCGAGCGGCGCCGGGTGGAGATCGCGCGGGCGCTGGTGACCGAGCCCAAGTTCATGCTGCTGGACGAGCCGTTCGCCGGCATCGATCCCATCGCCGTGGCTGACCTGCAGTCGGTCGTCTCCCAACTGCGGGACCAGGGGCTGGGCGTGCTGATCACCGACCACAATGTGCGGGAAACGTTGTCGATCACGGACCGGGCCTACATCCTGTTCGCCGGCCGGATCGAACTGGCCGGCACGGCCGCGGAAATCGTGGGTTCGGACAAGGCGCGGAAGATTTATCTGGGCGAAAAGTTCAGGCTTTAATAGCCTGTAGTGATATCCAGGTTCGGGACGGAACCCGGGCGACTAACCGAGCGAGGAAGGCAACACACCATGGCCCCGAACATCGGCTTACGACAATCCCTCTCCCTGCGTCAGAATCTGGTGATGACGCAGCGGCTGCAGCAGGCGCTCAAGTTGCTGCAGGTCCCGACCCTTGAGCTGGAGCAGATACTCCGCCACGAACTCCAGGGCAATCCCCTGCTGGAAGAGATCGAGCCCGAGGACGAGATCGAAGACGAGACCCGGCACGAGGACGAGATCGCGGCCATGGACGAGAAGATGCGCGAGACCGAAATGACTCCCGAGGACCAGGAGCGGGACTGGGGCGATAGCTGGGACGAAGGTTTCCGGGGAGCGACCAATAATTCGTCATACGATGAGGATGACGAACTGGAGCGCCCGCAGAAGTATGTTCCCTCCGGGCAGGAAGACCTCTCGGAGCAACTGGTGCTGGCGGTGCCGGAGGGACTCGAACGACGCATCGGCGAGTACATTATCGGCTGCCTCAACGAAGACGGCCTGCTCGGCTGCCCGGTCGAGGAAATCGCGACCTACTATGACGTGCCGGTCGAGACCGTCGAGGCGGTGCTGCGCATTGTCCAGGGGTTCGACCCGCCGGGCGTGGCGGCGCGCAACCTGCAGGAGTGCCTGCTGCTGCAGTTGGAGGCCCGCGGCTATGAAGAGTCGGACGAGGCCCACGTGATCAAGGAACACTTCGAGGCCCTGAAGAACCGGAAGTTCGCCGATATTGCGCGGGAGATGAAGATCACGCCGAAGGAAGTGCAGGAAATCGCCCAGCACATCGGCGAACTCGACCCGCGGCCGGGTTTGTCGGTCAATACCGAGGGCGCGCGCGCCGTCGTGCCCGATCTCGAGGTGGTCAAGGTGGATGAGGACGGTGACGAATACGCCGTCTACCTCAACGATTCCAACCTGCCGCGGCTCCGGGTCAGTCAGGCCTATGAAGGGACGGCTCAGAGCAATGAGGACACCGTCAAGTTCATTGACGAGAAGAAGCGGCACGCGGAATGGGTCATCAAGACCATCGAGCAGCGTCGCCGGACGATGATCAAGGTTATGGAGGCGATCGTCGCCGAGCAGAGGGAATTCTTCGAGAAGGGCGCCATCGCCCTGAGACCCCTGACCCTGCAGCAGGTCGCCTCAACCATCGGCATGCATGAGTCGACGGTCTCCCGGGTCACCCGCCAGAAATACGTGCAGACGCCGCGGGGTGTTTTTCCCCTGAAGTTTTTCTTCAGCGCGGGGCTCGACTCCAACAGCGGTACCGAGATCGCCGCCAAGGCGGTCAAGATCATGATCCGGGATATCATTGATGCGGAGAACACGGCCAAGCCATTGTCGGACAAGAAGATAGTGGATCTGCTGCAGTAGAGTGGTTTGAAGATTGCTCGCCGTACGGTTGCCAAATATCGAGAGCAGATGGGGATCCTGAGTGCGCGCATGCGCAAGCAGTTCTGATCTGTCTGCCGCCTTTGTCCCTAGCCAAGGAGGACTCCATGCAGATGGAAATCAAGGCCCGCCACTTGACGCTGGGCGATGACCAGCACGAGATGATTACAGCTGCCCTGGAGAAGCTGGAGAAATTCAGCCCGCGTCCGGTACAGTCCATGAATCTGACGATCGCCCATGATGCCGGCCGCTTCACGGCCGACGGCGTCCTGCACCTGAAGGCCCACGAGTTCCGGGCCCGGGCCGAGGAGCGCGAACCCGAAGTCGCGGTCACTGAGATGATCGAGAACATGCGCAAGCAGTTGGCCAAGTTCAAGGGCAAGATCAGCGGCAAGCAGAAGGGCGAGGGCGGCGGTCTGGGGCGCGTCATGCCTGGCGACGTGGATCCTGCGGCCGGGGAGAGCCCGGTGGGGTTCCTGCTCAAGGACATGGATGTGGACACGGCCAAGTCGGTGTTTCAGGGTGCCGACCAGCCCTTCCTGGTCTTTCGCAATGTGGCCAACAGCCGGGTTGCCGTGATCTATCGGGGCGATGACGGTGGGCTTGTTCATATGGAGTCGGAAAGCGAGTGAAGGCGACAAACGCACCGCGGTGGGGGGGCACCGTCGGCACGGTGACCGTGCAGCAGATCTATCGGGATCTCAAGGAGACCCTGCTGCTGGAGTTGCTGGTCGGTCTGCCCGACGAACCGGTTCCGGTCAAGGCCTCCGATGTGCACCGCCCGGGCATGGCCCTGATGGGCTTCGCCGAGAATTTCCTGCCCGGCCGCATTCAGGTCTTCGGCGAATCCGAGATGGCTTTTCTGTCCACCCTGGACAGCCCGGGCCAGTGCGCGGCCGTTGAACTCGTGCTCAGTCTCAAGCCGCCTGCAATTTTTGTCGCCATGGACCAGACGGTGCCCGAAGCCGTGGTCAATCTGGCGCGGGAGCGCAGTTTTCCGCTGGTGCGATCCGCCTTGCCGGCGACCGAATTCATGGCCGAGATGACCCGCCATCTGGAAAAGTCGTTCGCGCCGCGAACCGAGGTGCATGGCACCCTGGTCGATGTCTACGGTGTGGGACTGCTCTTTACCGGGCGCAGCGGCATCGGCAAGAGCGAGTGCGCCATGGACCTGATCGAGCGCGGGCATCGCCTGGTGGCTGACGATATCGTGGAGTTGACCCGGACCGTTGACGACGTGCTGATCGGTCGGTACCGGGATGTCCTGCGGCATCATCTGGAGATTCGCGGCGTCGGTGTCATCGACGTGCAGGCCCTGTTCGGGATCCGTTCCATTCGGATGCAGAAGCGGGTCGAAGTCGAGGTCCAGTTGCAGGAGTGGGACGATTCCGTGGACTACGAACGCATCGGTTCGGCGAATCGCTACACCGAGATCCTGGGCGTGAATATTCCGCAGGTGGTGCTGCCGCTCTTCCCGGGCAAGAACATCACGGTGATCAGCGAGGTGATCGCCCTCAACTTCATGCTCAAGATCTATGGCTACGACGCGGCCGAGGTGCTCAATGAACGCATCCTGGACACCATGCGCACCAGCAACCGGTTGCAGGAATACCTGGACCAAGACCGGGAGTAATCCCGGTCCGGAGGATGGACAATGATCAGGGCGCTTGTCATGACTCACGGCGATATCGGACTGGAACTGGTCCGCGTCGTGAAAATGATCATCGGGCCGGTCGACGGTCTGACGGCCATGAGCAATGCGGGACTTTCAGGGCCGGATCTGCAAGCCCAGGTCGCCGGCTGGCTGGATGACGGCGACGGCGATGGCGGCGGCGAACTCATCTTTATCGACGACTACGGCGGCAGCTGCGCCAGCGCTGCGCTTATTGCCTGCGGGGGAGACGGCTGCCGGGCCGTCATCAGCGGGGTCAATCTGGCGATGCTGTTGGGGTACGTCACGTGGCGCGAAAACACGGACAATCGTGAATTGGCGGCCAAGCTGGTGCAGAAGGGGCGCGAAGCCATCACCCTTGTCGGAGGTCGCTGATGCCGGTCGTGCTCGCCCGCATCGACGATCGTCTCATACATGGCCAGGTTACCGTGGGCTGGAGCCGCCAATTGCGGCCGGACCGGATAGTCCTGGCCAACAACGAGGTGGCGGCCGACCGCTGGCAGAGTCGGGTCTACGCCAGCAGCGTTCCCCCGGAGATTGCCGTTTCGATTTTGCCGGTGGCCAGGGCGGCTGCTTTTCTGGCTGACCCCGAGAACATTGATGAACGGGTGCTGTTGCTGACTGCTTCGGCGGTGGAAATGAACGAACTGGTGCGGATCGGCGCGCCGGTGGGCGCGGTGAATGTCGGAGGCATGCATTTCGGACCGGGCAAGCGGGAGATGCTGCCATTCGTCTTTGTCGACGAAGCGGACCTGAAGGCCTTCGGCCGCCTGCTGGACATGGGCACCGAACTTTCAGCCCAGCAGGTGCCCGGCGGACGTGAATACACGGTGGATCGCCAGCGCCTGCAGGGGATGGAGGCGAATCCTTGAGCTCCTTGTCCGGTGTGTGGGCTGTTCTGCCGGCGGCGCTGCTGGCCGCGGTTCCGGCCGGCGACCCCTCCTGGAATTCCATGCTCCTGCTCGGACTGCTGGCGGGACTGCTCTCTCTCGATGAGACCGCGCTCATGCAGACTTGGTTCAGCCAGCCCCTGGCCGTGGGGGTGCTGACCGGCGCCGTTTGCGGCGACCCGGCCAGCGGTCTGGCGATCGGCTTGCCCGTGCAACTGATCCTGGCCGGCAACCTGCCGGTGGGTCAAAGCTTCACGGGTGATTCGGTCAGCGCCCTGGTGGCGGCCGTGGGGGCGGTTGTGCTCTCGGGCCGGGGGCTGGTTTCGGTCTTTGGCACGCCTGACCTGACCGAGATCGCCCTGGTCGGCTGGATGGTGGTGGCGGTCGGACTCTTCAGCAGCGCCGGACATCTGATGATCCAAATGGAGCGACGAGCCCACTTCCTGTGGATGCTCGAGGGCCACCGCACGTTGCGGGACGGGCGGTTGCGCCGCATGGAGGCGATTCACGCCCGCTGCCTGTTCACGACCTTCCTGCGGGGCGGAGCCACGGCGATCATTCTGCTGCTCGTTCTGCGGCGGCTGTGGCTGCCGGCCTTTGCCCAGTTGCCGGCCGTGATCGTTGCCGCCCTGGCCATGCTGCCCTTGTTGCTGCCCGGGCTGGGCATCGGGAACCTCATCGAACGCTATGGCTTGCGCGCAAGCTGGCTGTGGGTGGCAGGCGGCACGGTGGTTTCGTTTGCGGTGACGAGGTTCGTGCTGTGAGGGCCGTGACGCGACAGCCGGACCGTGGGGTCCGCAAACTGGGCTTCGCCCTGAAGGTGAGGCTGTTCATGCGCAGCCTGAGCCTGCAGGCCAGTTGGAACCACGAGCGGATGCAGAATCTGGGCCTGCTGGTGGCGATGCTGCCCTGGGCGCGCCGGCACCGGGGGGATCTGAACCGGGACCGGACGTTCTGCCGTCGTTACTACGAGTACTTCAACACGAACCCGTATCTGGCCAATTTCGTGATCGGCGGCCTGGTGAGGCTGGAGGATGATCGGGCCGCGGGGCTGGACGTGCCGCTCGGCATGACGGCGACCTTTCGTGATTCGCTGGGGCGCGCCTTTGCCAGCCTGGGCGACCAGCTGTTCTGGCTGGGGCTGCGCCCCGCAGTGGTCATGGCGATCTGCCTGCTGGGGCTTTTCTGGCAGATGGCGGCCCTGATCTCGGTTATCGCCCTGTTCGCCGTGGGGCAACTCGTTGTTCGCTGGCGCAGCCTGGATCAAGGCTACCGGCTTGGCCTCGATCTGGTTGATTTGCTGCAGGACAAGCGGTGGCACCGGGGGATTGCCGCGGTTGAGCGCACGGGCATGATCCTGACCGGAATGACAGCCGGCACGTATCTGGCCCTGGTCACCGATTCGGGGCTGCCGGTGAACCACAATCTGCTCTGGTTCGGTGTCGCCGTGGGGCTGGGCCTGCCCGTGGCCCTGCGCCGGCGGCTGCCGGGCGAGGTCCTGATCCTGGTGGCCCTCGGCTTGGCCCTGTTGCTGACCTTTGCGGTTTTGTTGTCCGGGAGTTAGATTATGGGCCTAACTTTCATTTTCCAATTCCACAGGGGAATCCGCAATTGAAGACTGTGACCGCGACCGTGTCCGACCCGGTGGGCTTTCATCTGCGTGCAGCCGGCAGGATTGTCAAACTGACCAAGACTTTTGTGTCGGAAGTGACGATCCGGTACAATGGCCGTGTGGCCAACGCCAAGAGCATCATGGGGTTGGCCAGCCTGGCGGCGGAATTCGGGACAGAAGTCGAAATAGAGGTCAGCGGTGCCGACGAAGAAAGAGCGGCCGCCCAGATAGTCGATCTGATTGCGGTGGGACTGGGCCAACCTGAACTCACCCCTGAGCCGGCCCCGGAAGCCAATTCCGGCTGAGATGGGGACGCCATGAGGACATACACGGGAATTGCCGCTTCGCCGGGGTATGCCGTCGGGCCCGTATTTCGTATTCGGCGCCAGAAAATCGTGCCGGAGCGGCGCCAGATCGCCGGCACTGAAGTCGCCGCCGAGGTCGCCCGCTTCCATGCCGCAGTGGGGCGGGCGCGCGCCGAGATCCAGGTCCTGGTCGATCGGCTGACCACGGAATTGGGTCCAGGCGAGGCCGAAATCCTCTCGGCCCAGCTGCTGATTCTCGAAGACGAACTCGTGTGGGACGCAACGCTGGCCCTGATCGACCGGGAGAAGGTCAACGCCGAAGCGGCCTTTGCGCGCGCCGTGGCCGATCTGGCCGCCCGCTTCCCCGGGCTGGAAGACGAAACCTTTCGCGAACGGGTGAATGACCTGCGGGATGTGGAACAGAGGGTCATGCGCGGTTTCCTCGGCGAGAAGGCTGCGACCCTGCAGGGTCCCGGGGAGCCGTCGATCGTCTCGGCGGTCAACCTGACGCCCAGCGACACGGCGGCCCTGGGGCACCGCAATGTCCTGGGCTTCATCATGGATGAGGGCGGCAATACGAGCCACGTCGCCATCCTGGCCCGCTCGATCGGGGTGCCGGCCATCGTGGGGCTCAAGGGACGGGCCGTGGCCCGGCACGTGGGGCAGGTCGTGGCCATTGACGGCACCGACGGCCGCCTGATTGTCGAGCCTGATACCGAGACCACCGAGCAGTTTCACCTGATGACCCGACAGCAGATCGTGATCAACGAGAAGCTCGCCGGCCTGAGGGATTTGCCCGCCGTCACCCCTGATGGCCACCGCCTGCGCATGATGGCCAACATCGAGCTGCCTGTCGAACTGGACGAGGCGTTGGCCCGCGGTGCCGAGGGCATCGGGCTGCTGCGCACCGAATACCTGTTTTTTCAGCACCAGACCATTCCCAGCGAGGACGATCAGGTGCGCATGTACAGCGAGATGGTGCGCCGGATGGAGGGCAAACCTGTCATTTTCCGCACTCTGGATGTGGGCGGGGACAAGGTTTCGGACTATCTGGGGGCCAAGCGGGAATACAACCCCTTCCTGGGCTGGCGCGGTATCCGCTTCAGCCTGGCCAACCGCCAACTCTTCAAGACCCAGATCAAGGCGATTTTCCGCGCCGCCAGCCACGGCCCGGCCAAGCTGATGTTCCCGATGATCACCGGCGTGCAGGAGCTGCGACAAGCCAGGGAAGTCGTGGACGAGGTCCAGTCCGAGCTGCAGCAAGATGGCATCGAGCACGGCGCTGATCTGGAAGTGGGCATCATGATCGAAACACCGTCGGCGGTGCTGGCGGCGGACCTGTTGGCGGGCGAATGCGATTTCTTCAGCATCGGGTCGAATGATTTGATCCAGTACACGTTGGCCATGGATCGGGGCAATACGCGGGTTTCGTACCTGTACCAACCGCTGCATCCGGCTATTCTGCGCAGCATTCAGCGCACGGTGACGGCGGGGCATGCGGCGGGCATCTGGGTCGGCTTGTGTGGCGAGATGGGCTCGGAAACGCGCCTGGCCGAAGTCCTGCTCGGACTCGGGCTGGACGAAATCAGCCTGCACGGTGCGGCCCTGCCCAAAATCAAGCAGGTCGTGCGCTGGACGTCCTACACCGAAGCGCAGCAGGTGGTGGCCAACCTGATTGATCTGCCGACAGCCGACGAGGCCAACCAGTGGCTGGCCGCCTACATTGCCGATCGCAAGCGGCAGCGCGAAAACGGAGGGAACTGAGATGGCATCATGGCCGGAGGCGGGACTGGGACAGATGTACCGGCTGATCGACAGTCTGCCGACGCAGTTGGTGGAGAGTGCCGACCTGGCGGGTCTGGCCGAGGTGCAGCCGCTGGCTGACGGCACCGGACGCCTGGTCCTGTGCGGCATGGGGGGCTCGGCGATTGCCGGTGACCTGGTCCAGCCCCTGCTCAAGTCGGGCCGGATCTCGTTGACTGTGTGGCGGGATTACGGCCTGCCGCATTGGGTGGCTGCCGATGACCTAGTCCTGTGCTGCAGCTATTCCGGCCACACCGAAGAGACCCTGTCGGCGGTGGCCGAGGCCGGTCGGCGCGGTTGTCAGCGGGTGGCCATCACCTCCGGTGGTGAAGTGGCCGCCATCGCGGCTCGCGACCATTTTCCGGTCGTCACCCTGCCCGGCGGCCTGCCGCCGCGGGCCTCGCTGGGGTATGGTCTCGGCGCCTTGACCCGGGTTCTGGACCGTCTGGGTGTGATCGACGGCAGCGGGGGGCGGATCCATGCGGCAGTCGAGACGTTGCGTGCGGCGAACGAGTCCCGGCGTGAGCCGATGGCCGGCGACCAGGCTCCGGCCGAGGACACCGAGGGCAATATCTCACCGGGAGCCCTGGCCGAGGTACTGGCCGGTAGCACGGCCGTGATCTATACCGCGGGGTCCGAGGCCCATGGTGTGGGCATTCGCCTGAAGGCCCAGCTCAACGAGAACAGCAAAGTCCCCGCCCTGGTCGCGGCGTTCCCTGAATTGGACCACAACGACCTGGTGGGCTGGTGTCTTTCCCCGGAGATGCGGGACAAGTTTGTCCTTCTCATCCTGCGGGGGGATGACGATAATGAACGCATCGCGAGCCGGGTCGAGATCACTCGTGACCTGCTTTGGGATGAATTCGCCGATATTCACGAAATCCGCTCCACGGCCGATTCGCCCCTGGGACGGGTTCTTTCACTGGTACAGTATGGCGATTACCTGAGTTGCCATTTGGCCCGACTGGGCGGGGTGGACCCCATACCGGTCACCAGAATCACCAAACTCAAGAACGCACTGGGCTGAATGAGCCTCAGGTCGCAGAGGGAGATGCAAGATGAGCAAGAGATTTCTCTTCACCAGCGAGTCGGTCACCGAGGGCCATCCGGACAAGGTCTCGGACCAGATTTCCGACGCCGTGGTGGACGCCATCATGGCCAAGGACCCCGAGGGCCGGGTGGCCTGCGAGACGATGGTGACCACGGGCATGGCCTGCCTCGCCGGCGAGATCACGACCGATACCTATGTCGATATCCCCGAACTGGTGCGCAACACCATTCGCAACATCGGCTACACCAACGCCGACTACGGTTTCGACGCGGACAGCTGTGCGGTGCTGACAACCATCGACAAGCAGAGCCCCGACATCGCCATGGGTGTTGATCCGGGGGGCGCCGGCGATCAGGGCCTGATGTTCGGCTATGCCTGCCGGGAAACCGACGTGCTGATGCCACTGCCGATCACCGTGGCCCACCGCATGGCCCAGCGTCTGGCGGCCGTGCGCAAGGACGGCACCCTGCCCTGGGTGCGGCCGGACGGCAAGACCCAGGTCACCTGCCTCTATGAGGACGACAAGCCGATCAAGATCGACACGGTGGTCCTGTCGACCCAGCACGATGCCGACATCAGCAACGATGATCTGCGGGCAGCCATCCAGACCCACGTCATCGATCCGGTCCTGGCCCGCTTCGATGTCGACCACGACGGATACACCAGCCACATCAATCCCACGGGCCGCTTCGTGGTCGGCGGGCCGCTGGGCGACTGCGGCCTGACCGGCCGCAAGATCATCGTCGACACCTATGGCGGCAGCGCCTGCCACGGTGGCGGGGCATTCAGCGGCAAGGACAGCACGAAGGTGGATCGCTCGGCGGCCTACGCAACCCGGCACCTGGCCCGCAACATCGTGGCGGCCGGCCTGGCGGACCGCTGCCAGGTTCAGGTGGCCTATGCGATCGGCGTGGCGAAGCCGGTTTCGATCAACGTCGAAACCTACGGCACCGGCAAGGTTGCGGACGAGAATATCATAGCGGCCATCCGCCAGGTGGTTGATATGACGCCCAAGGGGATCATCGACCGCCTGGAGCTGCGCAAGCCGGTTTTCCTGCCCACGGCAGCCTACGGCCACTTCGGTCGGGACGATGTGCAGTTCACCTGGGAGCAGGAGGACCTGGTCGACAAGCTGCGGGCAGCGGCCGAATAGCCGGAGTGCATCGGACAGAAGAAAGGCGGAGCCAAGTGGCTCCGCCTTTTGCTTCCGGTATCCTGCGGCTGTCGCTCAGGGGCTGACCGAGAAGTGCAGGGTCGAGTGCCGGGTCACGGCATGGGTCGGGTAGGTGACCGCCAGGTCCACATCGAACTCGCCGGCGACATCGAAAGTGAACTGGGGGGTGGGACCCGTGTAGACCGTGTTGGCCGCGTCGCCCATTTCCCAGCGGAAGACCATCTTGACCGCGTCACCCGGCGTGGCGGGATAGTCGATATCGCAATTGGCCGCGGTCAGGCCGAACTGGACCGTCTGGCCCACGGTCACGTTGCCGTCCGGCACGTCCGACTCGGCCATGATCACCAGACTATCGGCGATGACCGTCACCGGCACGCTCGACGTGGCGATGTTTCCGTCCGGATCGGTGGCCGTCACGATGATCGTATACTCGCCGGGGTCGAGGTAGCGGTGGTAGTTGATCGCGGTGTTGCCCGTACCGCCGTCACCGAAGTTCCAGGTGATGTCGAGGTTGTTCGTGCCTCCGAGCGGATCGCCCGATTCGTTCCCGCCGGAGACCGCCGAATACGTCTCGATTTCCAGCGGCGCCACACCGCAGGCCGGCGTTGCCACGACCCGGGTGAAAATGGGCTTGGACTCGTCATTACACGCCGAAGTTGCCAGCACGATAAACAGCATCGCCGGCAGCAGAAGCACACAGGCACGTTTCATGTGGTCAGTTGTCTCCCTGTGGGGTCGCTGATGGTTCAGGGTCTTGGCCGAAATTGCGTCGTGGATTCGAAACCCCGTTTCGGATCCGCCCTGCCTGGTCGCATTAATTTATTAAGCTAGGACAGTGGGGGCAAGTAGTCCAGACAAAACAGCATTTCACGGGCGCGGGGAATCGGCCGCTCAACGCCGGGCCCGGGCGAACAGAATCAGGTATATCAGCGTGTAGAGCCCATTTCCGGCCCAAGCGGCGACCAGCGGCGACAGGGTCCCGGTATGGCCGAGACTGCGTCCGAAGTTCATCAGCAGGTAGTAGCCGAAGCTGACCAGCAGGGTCCAGCCGAAGCCGGAGGCGATCGTGGTCTTGCGCGGACCCGAAGCCAGCAGTACGCCCAGCAGCACAACGATGAGGTTGACCAGGGGGAAGGCGAGGTTGAACTGGATGTCGACCAGGGCCGTGGTCGGGTCGCCGCCGCTGCGCCGGACCAGGTCCACGTAGGCCTGCAACTGGCGGATGTTCATGTCCTCTTGCCGGATGCGGTCGCGGTAGAATCCCTTGGGGTCGACCGTCAGGTCCCGGGCGGTCAGGCGATCAAAGGTGGTCGTGATCTCGTCGTCGCCGTCGAATGTCCGCCGGGTGCCGCTGATCAGGGTCCAATGCTCGCCATCCCACTCGGCCCGCTCGACGTCGATCCGCTCGGTGATCCTGGCGCCATCGTAGCTGAGAATCTTCAGGCCGGTCAGCACACCGCTGTTGGGGTCGAATTTGCGGGCGTAGTACATGCGCCCGTCGCCGCTGGTCAGGGCGATCTGCTGTGTCGGCCGGATCCGATCCGGATTGCCGTGGATCTCCACTTCCCAGACCCTGTTTCGTTTGACGTTGGCTTCCGGCAGGACATATTCCCGCCAAGCCAGGGAAAACACGGTCATCAGCAGGCCCATGAAGATCAGTGGCCGGCAGATTTTCATCAGCGACCAGCCCGAGGCGAACAGGGCCGTCAGTTCCAGGTAGCGGGCCATGGTGCCGACGGTGAACAGCGTCGCCATGAGCATGGCGATCGGCAGCACCGTGTCAACAATCCAGACCGCTTTGTAAAGGTAGTAGCGGCCGATCATCGTGGCGGTGGCGCTGTTGTCCAGGAAGCTGTTCATGTGATCGAGCATGTCGATCAGGGTGAACAGGATCAGGGCGCCGACCATGGTGTAGGCCAGATTGCGCAGGAAGTTGGCCAGCAGATGGCGGTGGACGATTGACATCAGGCATCCCGCGGTTCAGGTGGCGACGGTGGGCCATCACTGCCGGGGCCGGGTGGCCGGCGCCAGAAGGGCCGAAAACCGGTCTCGCTGGCGGCCCGCAGGAACATCGGGATGCCCAGGCCCAGCAGGAAGAAATTGGCGCTCCACATGGCGACAAAGGGGTCGAGTTTCGCCTTGTCGGCCAGCTTCTCACCGCCCATCAGGAACGCATAGTAGATCAGGTAGACACCGAGAGCCAGACTTACGCTCACACCTTTGCCGCTGCGGGAGGTGGTCACGGCCATGGGAATACCGATCAGGGCGAAGATCACACAGGCAAACGGGATCGCGAACTTCTTGTGGAACTCGACGAGGTACCGGTTCTCGCGCGCCACATAGCTCTGCCGCAGGCGCACCTGGTGGCGGGCCTGCTCGATGCTGCGCTGGATGGCCGTCGTTGTCGCCTTGAACTTGCGGGCCAGGAACGAGTCGCGGGCCGGACCGGGTGCCGGCGCCGGCGACTTGCCCAGGGCGATCTGGCGGTGTTTCGGGTCCAGCAGCCGCAGTTGGCTGTCCAGAAAGCCGCCGTTGATTTCGCGGACCCGCTGGCCCACCCGCAGTTGGTGCTCGTTCTCCTTGGCCGCAGCGGCCTTGAGGTCGTTGAGGTCCATTTCGCGGTCGCCCCGCGCCTTGCGTCCGGAGTCCTTGAAATCCCGCTCCATATTGTTCAGGTGCAGGGTCTGTTTACCGAACCGGGTGACCTGGTACTTGTCCGGCTGTTCCTTGTCGGGGATTTCGTGGGTCTCGCCATTGTACAGTTCGATGACCATGGAATTGGATTCGTGGTCGGTGATGATGGTCCCGCTCTCGGCAATGGTCAGCCGGGGTGAGAGGTCACCCGGCTTTTCCTTCTCAAAGATCTTGACATCCTTGATCTTGCCCGTCAGATCGTCCTTGCTGCCCACGTAAATCGTCATCCGGTCACTCAGGTCGGTGAACTGGTGCTCCCTGATTTCCAGCATGGGTTTCTTGCGGTTGATATCGTACAGCAGGCTGGCCAGGGTGTGGTTCGATTCGGGCAGAATATAGTGGTTGTAGGCCGTCAGGGCCGCTCCGATCACCATGGCCCCGAAGAGGAGGGGGCGCAGCACGGCCCACAGGCTGATGCCGCAGGATTTCATGGCCGTAATCTCGTGGTCGGTGGCCAGTTGACCGACACTCATCAGAACGGCGATCAACACGGCCATTGGTATGGATAATGCAAACGTGTAGCCCAGGCTGAGGCCCAGAACCCTGGTTGCCAGAATGAACGGAACACCCTTGCTGACAAAGAGATCGACGTACCGATACAGCACGTCTATCATCAGCAGGAAAGTGATGACGAACCACCCGAAAAAAAACGGCCCGGCGGCAGATGCCAGTAAGTGTCTATAAATCAGGTACATGGAGTCCATTCCCCACCGACATTGTGTCCTGTGTGCCCGGGTGGCGGTACCCGATGGCCAGTCGTGCCAACTCTCGGTCATGGTTCGAAAGTTCCGGCCGGCTGACTGAACATCGTCCGGTTCTGCTGTATTTTGAACGAATTGTGGCCGCCGTCAAGAGACCGATGGGCTTTTGTCCCGGTCCCGTCACGGGCACAGTGTGACCATTTTCGAGGACGCAGCAGCCGGGGCCACCCCAATGTGGTCGCCACAGGCGGCAGGGGCAAGGGCCCTGGAGCGGCCAATCAACACTTTGACCAGCTGATGCAGCGCGGTGCGCAGGAGCGGTGATTTGAACCAGGGAAGGGTCAGGCACTCGGCAGGAAGCTACCGTCAGGTTGGCACTCTGCTGTTGCTGGCCGCCGTCACCGTCGTCGCCGGAGGCCTGACCGATCAGGCGGCGGCTGATCCCGACTACGGCGACGGTCCGGTGCTCTACGGTCTTGATCCGGTTATCCATGGTACGTCAGATCCCCGCCTGCTGGGTGTGGACCGCCTGGTGATGCTGCGTCGGCTGGCTGTGCTGGGTGTGGACCCGGTGCGGCACCCCGGACGTCGGCCGGGCATCGAGACATCCTTCTACAAGTATATGACCGAAAAGTCCCGGGTGGATCTGGAGCGCCGGGAGGTCCTGCTGGAGTACAACGGCCCGCTGGGCCTGATGACCGAATTCCAGTACCCGACGTTTTTCTTTCTGTTCCCGACATCCCAGCCATTGCCTGGCGGCTTTTCCTACTACCCGCCGCGCCCGGTCGGCGATTCGGTCGTCCGCTTGTTCGTCGATGACCTGGAGACCGGTGCGGCCCGGCGTCGGGCCGTGGACCGGGTTGTGGTGCGCGAGGCCGGCTTGGACGTGGCCGGCAGCGGCAAGACCGGCAAGGACGGCAACGGGCTGATCAACCTGACGATCCCCATCAAGCTGCCGCGCACCCTGGAGAAGATCATCGGGCGCGGGGAAAAGACCAAGATCAAGATCACCGGTCGCGAGCACATCGCCATCACCGGCGAGAGCACGGTCATCGATCCCTTCGTGCCCAACGAGCGGGTCACCAGCCAGTCCCTGTTCCCGACGCTGGACATGGAGCAGGAACTGCAGATCAGCCTGACCGGCACCATCGGCGAGAAGATCATCATCGAGGTGGACCACAACAGCGCCCAGATCGGCCCGGACGCCACCAAGATCAAGCTGATGTACCAGGGCACCGAGGACGAGGTCATCAAGACCATCGAGACCGGTGACGTGGGCCTGACCCTGCCGGGCAGCCAACTGCTGGGCTACAACTCCAACAAGTCCGGCCTGTTTGGCATCAAGGTGACCGGACAGGTGGGGCGGGCCGACTTTACGGTCGTGGCCTCGAAGCAGAAGGCCGAGTCCAGTTCGAAGAGCTTCAACGCCAAGGGCGGGCAGGTCTCGGACAACGTCATCTTCTCGTCCAACTATCTGAACAACCGTTTCTTCAAGCTGGATCTGCCGGAATCCGAACCGGCGGGCCGGCAATTCGGCGAGTCGATCCTGCTCTCGTCGATTCAGGTCTACCAGTTGATGGGACCGGGTCAGCCCGGGGTCAATGACATCCAGAATGTGGCGGCCTACGTGGATTCATCGGGTTTTCGCAACTGGAACGATAGTGCCATGGATTTCAGCGATCCCTGGGAGTACGGCCTGCGCTGGCGGCAGATCGGCCAGAACGAGTTCGATCCGCTGCTGAACGAGGATGGCGGACTGGAGGCGATCGACATGCGCTCGTCCATCTTCGATGACGTGGTGCTGGCGATCGTCTATTCGGTGGTGGACGCATCCGGGACGGTAGTCGGCCGGGTGGGGGATGTGCCGGGACAGGATGCGCCGACCCAGATGTTGCCCGGCCAGCCCGAACCCTACTACCGGATGAAAATGTTGAAACCGGCCATCAACAAGTCGCACGAGCATCTGTACCACTACGTGCTGCGCAACATCTACTCTCTCGGCGGCGCGAACATCGATCCGTCCACTTTCGACCTGCGGATCGAGGCCAACGACCAGGGATTGACCCACCCCGACATTGACGAGAACGGCATCAACTACCTGCGCATTTTCGGCCTGGATATCGAGGACCCGTCGCGTAATCCCGGTGCCGATGGCCTGGTGGATGTGCACAATCCGCTGATTTTCGACCTCAACAAAGGATTGTTGAAGTTTCCCTTGGATTTCCCCACACCATTCTATGACGAGACCGGGACCGGAGACCGCTACCGTCAGAACACGGGAAATGATCCGAACTTCAAGTTCTCAGAGGCCGACTCGACCTTCTTGTACCAGAAGCAAGCAAATCAGTTTCTGTACAACCCCAATGCCCGGCCCACGGACTTCGAGAAGGAGAAATACTTCAAGATCATCGCCACCCACGCCTCGGCTTCCAGTTCGTTCAGCCTGAATGCGTCGAACATCGAGGAAGGCTCAGAGGTCGTGACCCTCGACGGGCGCACCCTGGTCAAGGACGTCGACTACGAGATCGACTACACTTTTGGCGAACTGCAGCTCAAGGGCGAGGCGGCCAACCTCACGCCCGACAGCAAGATCTCGGTGACGTATTCCTTCTCGCCGTTCTTCGGCGGCGGCAACACGAGCCTGATGGGCCTGAATCTGGGCTACGATCTGGGGCGGGAAAGCAAGCTGGCCACGACCTGGCTCTACCAGACCGAGGCCATCGTCGGCGAGAAAGCCAAGCTGGGCGAGGAGCCGAGCAAGAATCTGGTTGGCAACGTCAACCTGCAGCACACGTTCAAGCCGCAGTTCCTGACCAGTGTGGCCAACATCCTGAGCCGGCACAACACCGAGCGCGAGTCCAGCCTGCAGTTCAACGGCGAGATGGCCCTGAGCCTGCCGAACCCCAACACCAAGGGCAAGGTCTTCCTGGAGGATTTCGAGGGCGTCGACGCCTCGGATGTGGTGGCCCTCAACCGCATCGCCTGGTTCTGGGCCAGCGTGCCGTACCTGAGCCTGGAGAGCGGTGATATCCGCACCTTCGACGCCGAGGACCGGGTCGAAACCATCCGCTGGTTCCTGCCCAAGGAGCGCACCGAACGCTGGCAACTGAACCCGGACCTGATCAACCAGGAGGCGAACGAGACCCAGCCGACCATGGACCTGTATCTGCGCTCCGAATCCGGGGCCTGGGGCGCCGAGAACTGGGGCGGCATCATGCGCGGCATCAGCCGGACCGGCCTGGATCTGTCCAAGGCCCAGTTCGTTGAGATCTGGGTGAACGACAGCGAGCCCGACAGCACCATGCGCACCGGCAAGCTGCACATCGATTTCGGCTATATCAGCGAGGACGGTTTCTGGCCGGAGTCGGGCGGCGTGCTGGAGACGGGCACCTACCAGAAGGAGGACGTCAATTCGGACGGGATCTGGGTGTTTGAGGAAGATATCGGTCTGGATGGCAATGAAAATGGTCCCCAGCGCTTTGATGCCGCGTTCGATATCGACGGCGATACGCCCTATCCGCGCATCAACGGCACCGCACGCAACAACCGCGAAGACGACGAGGACCTGAACGGAAACACGCGGCTGGACGTGGACAACGGCTTCTTCAGCACGACAATCGACCTGGCCAACACGAAGCCCCTGGTGGACGTGGTCTATGACTACAATTCCCCCAACGTGCAGGAACTGGTCAACGGGCGGATTGCCTGGCGCAAGTACCGTATCCCGCTCGGGTCCGTGGCCAAGGTCTCAGTCGGCACCGCGCCGGACATCAAGGCGATCACCCACGCGCGGATCTGGTACGAGGACGACGGACCTCTGGCCAAGTCCGCCGTGCATCTGCAGTTCTCCGAGTTTCGCTTTGTCGGCAGTCGCTGGGAGCGCGAGGGCGTGCGCCGAATCGACGGTGAGAAGCTGCTCAGTTCAGGTGAGCGCCTGCCCGGTGAGGAGTTTTTTCTCGGCGAGGTGAACAACAAGGAGAACCCCGAGTACAGACCGCCGTTCAAGGTCGAGGAAATCAACCGCATCCCCACCAAGGAACAGTCCCTGGTCCTGAATTTCCAGAACATCGAACAGGGCCATATGGTGCGGGCCAGCAAGCAGGTCTCGTCCCAAGGTGATGACTACACGACGTACCAGGACATCAGTTGGTACTGGTACAACGACAGCCATGCCACGGCCGACCTGGACCTGTTCTACCGCGTCGGTTCCGACACCCTGAACTACTATCAGGTCAACTACCGCTATGCCGATTCCAGCCAGAAAACCGGGTGGCATCAGGTCGTGCTCAATCTGGCCGAGTTGTCCAATGCCAAGAACGGGTTCGTCAACGCCCAGGGCCATATCGAGTCCACGATCAGGGACGCGCGCTCGGGCGACGTCTACGACGTGCGGGTGGTGGGGCGGCCGGATCTGCGGCGGGTGAAGCGCTACTACTTCGGGATTGCCAATAATGCCCTGTCCGAGCCGGCCTCCGGCTTCATCTACCTCAATGATGTCAAGTTGGAGGGCGTGAAGCGGGACATGGGACTGGCCCAGCGGGCGGGACTGCGCCTGAATATGGCCGATGTGATCAAGGCCGATCTGGACTGGCGGCGCACGGACGCCGAATTCCACGGGTTGGACCGCAACAAGGGCTCAGGCATCAACGACGAGAGCTGGTCGTTCAATTCGAGTCTCAATATTGACGATTTCATTCCGTTGCTGGGCTTCAGGCTGCCGGTCAACGGCGGTCGCCAACAGCAGATCCAGCGCCCCAAGTATGAGATCAACAGTGATATCGAGATTCTGGACGAGGATATCCGCAACCGGGAATCCACGGTGATCACCTCGGAGCGCTTTTCGTCCCGGCTGAGTCACGCGCCGTCCAAGGCGGCGATCCCGCGCTACCTGGTCGACCCTTGGGTTATCCAGGTCAACGGTTCGCGCAACCGCAAGGTGAGCCCGACGGATCGCTCGCAGGGCAAGAACCTGGCCGCCTCGGTGAACTACGACTTGCGGATCAACGGCAAGTACACGCTGGGTCGTTATCCGTTGCTGGAGTACCTGCCCCTGGTCAAGGGGCTGTCCATCGTTCCCAAGAAGATCGCCTTCGGTGGAGGCTTCACCAGCGCCCACAACCAGGCGGCGACAATTGCCGATGACGGAACCGAAACCCCGCGGCCGACCACCAAGACCCGGCCATCGCGATTCAATGCCAGCATCGACTATCAGCCGCTGTCGATCATGGACATGACGGTATCCGGTACCTCGGAGCGGGACATGTTGCGCGAGGAAGAGAAATTCGGCGTCAATATCGGTCAGGAGAACAAGCGCAGCTACAGCGTGCGCTTGACCTTCCTGGCACCCAAGCCCACTCAGATTCCCGACGGCCCGGCCTTTGCACCGGTGCGGGCGGCGGTGCGGGGTATCAACAAGATGCGGCCGAGCATCCAGTTCAACGGCACATTCGGCGACATCCACGACCCCGGTATTCGACAACCCGGCGATCCCACGACCATTCGCAGCATCAGCAACTCGGGCAAGTGGGATTTCCGGATCGACGTGCCGATCGGCGATGTCTTCAAGAAGGTCTTCCCGGAGAACAAGTATTCCCAGGCCGAGCGGGACCGCATGGTGGCCCGGCAGGCGGCCCAGGAGACCCAGGCCGCCCGCCGCTCGGGCCGGGACCCGGGCAGTCGGACACCAACCACACCGCCGGGCGGAGAGGACCAGACTACGCCCGAAGACGACCCCAACCTTACGCCGGAGGAGCGCCAGCAGCGGGAGTATGAACGTCTGCTGCAGGAGGCCGAAGAGCAGCGGGAGCGCGAGCGCGAGCAAGGCCTGCTCAAGGAGGAGAAGCCGGCCGCGGTGGCTGAAGACGGCGGCAAGAAGGTCAACCCCATGGCCATCTTCAATCCCCTGCTCAGTGCGATGCGCAACACCACGCCCATCAAGATCACCTATTCGACGACGGCCGGCAGCAGCTACGCGCGCCTGCTACGGACGGCCGACTTCTGGTACAAGACCGGCCTGGTCAACGAGCTGGACGTGGACGAGGACCAGTACTCGGCCTTCTCGCTGGACAATCGCAAGAACCTGTCCCTTTCCAGCACGAGCAAGATCTCCCGTTCGGTCGGTTTGGACCTGAAGTACGCCACGACCACCTCCCTGCGCAACCAGATCGGTTCGGTGACCGAAAGCTACAAGCAGGATTGGCCGGACGCGCAGGTTTCCCTGAGCGGCATCGAGAAGTGGCGGGTCTTCGGCGGCAATCCCGACGACCGGGATGCCGGCTGGTTCCGCTCCTCGAATTTCAACATCAGCTACAAGCGCTCCAAGACGGTGAACGGTTTTACGGCCGTCAGTTACAATCCCAAATTCCTGACTACGGTCACGCCGCGCTGGACCATGAATTTTCACAGTGGCATGACCGCCACGGTGAATGCGACCCTGACCAGCGATCATTCCCTTTCCAACGGCGTGACAACCAATGTGGCCAAGAGCCGGTACGGACTGCAACTGCGCCGTCAGTTCAAGGCGGATTCGTTCCTGGCCAAGCTGGGCCTGTACCGCCCCGGTGCCAACCAGTCGATCAGCATGGATGTGGACATGTCCTATCAGCAGGATCGAACCGAGAGGCTCAACCCCACCGGCAGTCCGACCGCGCCGACCGGCAACACCCGTTTCAGCCTTAATCCCCGCTTCAGCGTGCAGGTGACCCGGAACCTGAACGCGGCCGTGCGGTTCATCTTCGGGCGCGCGAAGAACCTGGCGAGCAACCAGACCACCACCAACCTGGGCCTGGGCCTGGAGGCCACTTTTGTTTTCTGATCTGCGTCGCTGTTTGCTGGTGGTGGTCTGGGTCGGGGCCTCTCTGTTTTCGTCCGCGCGGGCTTTCAGCGCCGCGGATCAGCCGATCTTCTCCGGCGATCGCGCTTTCGCCTGGCTCGAGCGTCAGGTTGAACTGGGGCCGCGGGTTCCGGGCACGGCGGCGAACCGGAGCCTGCGGGAACTGATCCTGGCCACCGCCAGGGAGCACGGCCTTTCCGCCACGACCCAGTGCCTGACCGTTGTCGATCCGCTCGGCGGTGAGGAAGTCGAGATCTGCAACGTCGTCGTTACTGTGCGCGGCACGGGCGGCAGCCGGGAAGGGCGCCTGTGGCTGGGGGCTCATTTCGACACGCGGCCGATCAGTGACCACGATCCGGACCCGAAACGGCGGGGGCTGCCCGTGCCCGGTGCCAATGACGGGGCCAGCGGCACCGCGGTACTGCTGCACCTGATGGAGATCCTGGGCGATGTCCCACCGCCGACCGAGGTGAACCTGCTCTTTTTTGACGGCGAGGATTCGGGCCCGGCCGGTGATGTGAACGGTTTCTGCCTTGGCAGCCGCCACATGGCCGAGACCTGGCAGGAATTTGGCAGCCCCCTGGCGGGGCCGGCTCCGCGCGGGCTGATCCTGCTGGACATGGTCGGTCAGCGTGAAGTCCGGATCCCCATGGAAGGCTATTCGCTGCAGTACGCGCCGCAGTGGACGCGGTCTGTCTTCGACCGCGCGGCGGAGCTCGGCCTGACCGGGCTGGATCCGGCGCCGGGGCGGCCGGTCTACGATGACCACGTGCCGTTCCTGGGCCAGGGCATTCCGGCAGTCGATCTCATCGACTTCGCGTATCCCGAGTGGCATACGACCGCGGATTTGCCGGCAGCCTGTTCCGCCGCCAGCCTGCGCCAGACCGGCGCTCTGCTGCTGGACCTGATCCTGAGACCCTGAGGGCGGGGCGGTTCTGACAATTCCTGCTAAATGATGCCGCCGATTGGCCGATCATTGTTCCAGTGCCAGTCTTTCTACCGGAATCCGAGGAGGAGCGGGGTAATGATCACCACCTGCACCGAATGCCAGGCTCGATATCAACTTGATGACGACAAGATCCCCGCACGGGTGATCAAGGTCCGCTGCCCCGCCTGCAGCAGTGTGTTCTCGCTGGACGGGACCCAGGCGCGGCGTGAAGAACCGCTGGTGACCACGGGCTACGAATCGAAGAGCGCCCCGGCACCGGCCGCAACCGCACCCGCCTCCCCACCCAGCCCTGAACCGGTGGCGGCTCCGGCCCCGGCGGTGGCACCTGCCGCAGCCGTGGAGACCCCGGCTTCCAGTGTGGCGGTCATGGATGCTCCGGCCCCGGCGCCGGCCAAGAGCGGCGGCCGCCGTCGGCGCAGCAAGGAAGAGATGCTGGCGCGGGCCCTGGTCTCGGATATCAAGGTCTACAACCGTGAGATGTACGATACGGCCAAGGCCGAGGGTAACCTGCTGGAAGCCCTGGGCGCCGAGATCAAGAAGAGCTGGGAATTGTACAAGGAGAAGGTCACGCCCGAGGTGGCCAACAGTACCGAGCACTTCCGCAATGCCCTGAACGAGATTCTGGCGGACGGCGAGAAAGTATTCTAGCGGCAGCTCGAGCCCGAAACAATCCGGCCGTGGTCTTTGGGACCACGGCCGGATTCTTTCTGCCCGCAGCCCAGGTGGGGCGGGGCCGCTTGGGGCAGTCCTCGCGAATCTGACGGCCTATTTCCACTTGTCCTGACTGATCTCAGCCAGGATGTCGTCAATCTGCTGGCGGACCCGCACGTTGTGGTCGGGTTCGAAGAGAGCCTGCTTGACCCGGCCCTGATCGTCCTTCTTGACGTACCGCAGTGATTGCAGATCTTCCATCGACATCAAAATGTCCTTGCTCACCCGGACCTCGACCGCCTGACCGTCCTGATTGTGGCCTGGGTTGTGGAATGGGTGCATACCGTTGCCCCAGCCGTGGACAACCATGGAACAGAGCAACGCCCGGAACGTGTTCTGACCCTGGACCGTGTCGAGATCAAAGTTGCCACCGACTCTCTCGGTCACGCTGTCGATCACGGCACACAGCTTGGTGACCATCTCATGGTCGATCTCCAACTGCAGCAGCCGTGCAAACATGGTCCTGAGAATCTTGTCGGTATTGGTGGTCGTCATTTGGCCGCTCCTGTCGAGGGTCTGTGCGGACGGTGGCACTATACTGTCCCCGGTGGGCACCGTGCGTCATCGGGTGCTGGTTTCCGCTGTCCCAATGCAAATTGCTTGCCTGTTTCTCCCTGTTACCCAGGATCTGATGATTTAACAAAGAATGGCCCATGAGGGCGTGGCACATCCTTTGCTCCGGTCAGGCGTACGCCAAAGCGAGGCTGGCCCCGCCCAAGGGGCTTTACAGGGCGAATCTAAAGGAAACCCTGAAGTGAGTGAAAGTCTGAAAACAGCCAGAAAAGTCTGCCGGCTGCTCTACTATGGGCCCGCCAAGTCCGGCAAACGTGAGAACTTACGCGTCATTCACCAATCCGTGCCACCAGAACATCGGCTATCGCTGGCCACCGGTGATCCGGAACGGCAGATCGCCTTTTCGGTCAACCACGGACAGGCTGAGGAATGGCAAGTTCTTGTCCAGGCTGTGGATTCGGGCAAGGAACGCTTCCGGGCGGCCGGCATGCCCCCGAACCCGCCCTTTGACGGTATCGTCTTTGTCGTCAGTTCCAGCGCGGCGGCTCTCGACCAGAGTCTCGCCTCATTCGAGGCGCTCAAGGCGTATCTGGACAGTTGGGATCTGGACCTGATGGGCGTGCCGCTGGTCATCCAGTACAACGGTCGGGACCAGGTCGATACGCTGCGCGTGGACCGGCTCGAGAGCATGCTCAACCCCTGGGGGTTGCTGTCCTTCCCCGCGAATGCCAAGAAAGGCGAGGGCGTGCGCGAAGCCCTCAAAGCCGTACTGGGATTGACGGTGAATCACCTGGAATCAGGGCAGGGCGCCGAATACGACGACCGGGAGGCCATGATGGAACGGGATACCAACACAACCGTGGCTGACGCGGGGGGCCTCGGCATCGACTACGGGCCGCCGGTACAGGGCGCGGAAATCGGGGAATCCACCAAGGCGCTCAGCGATGCGATCTACGAGGAATTGCGGCCACCGGTGGTCATTCCGGTCTGCATCCCGCGCCGCTTGATCGAGGGCGACGGTCCGCTGCGGATCCTGCTTGAGGTCGAGGTGGAGGACGACTGAGCAGAATGCTTCCGGGTGCGCCGGCCGCCCAACCAAAAGTTGACCGGGGAACGGACGTGCGCTAGAGTCCCTGCATGTCAACTTCAGCTCCAGAATTCGATTCAGCCGGAAATCCGCCGCCCAGGTCCGGGGAGACCAGTCGCCCCAGCAGCGCCAGTCTGTTTCGCACCGGCCATGAGGCAGAGAAATCCGGCCACCTGACCGAGGCCCTGCAGGCGTATCGTCTGGCGCTTCAGCAATCACCGGATCAACATCCCTGGGTTTACCGGCAGGGCTGTGTTCTGATGAAACTGGACCGGGCGTCGGATGCCGAGTTGGCTTTTCTCAAGGCCCTGGAACTGGCACCGGACACTCCCGCCTATTTGACGAATCTCGGCGTGTGCCTGGACCGCCAGGGACGTCGCCAGGAAGCCGTGCGGGCCTACCGGCGGTCGACGACCCAGGGGCAGGGGACGGCCGTGGCCTTCCACAATCTGGGGGCCATCTACGCCGAGGAAGGACGCACGGCCGAGGCGATTCGAGCCTTCGAGTCCGCCATTGCGGTTGAAGCGGACGCCGAAGGCTGGCAGAATCTGGGGCTGGTGCACTACGCCCAGAGCGATTTCGCCCGCGCCCTGGACTGTTTCGAGCACAGCGTCGAGTGTGATGACCGATTTGCCCGCGGCCACTACTATGCCGCCCTGTGCCTGATGAAGTGCGGTATCTACGAGGATGCGGGCAATCGTTTCGAGCTGGCCTGGAAACTGGATCCCCGGCTGGCGAGAGTTCCCTTCCATTTGGGCAGTTGCCTGCACAAATTGGCCCGGTATGCCGAGGCGCGTGTGAGCCTGGAACGGGCCCTCGAATTCTTTCCCGAGGATGGACGCATCCACTACCAACTGGCTCTTACCTGTGACGCGCTGGGGCTGCCCCAGGAAGCAAGGCTGCACTACAGCCAGGCGCGGGCGGCACGGGAAGCCGAGGGCCTCCGCTAGAAAAGAACCCCAAGCCTGGCTTGACTGGCAAGACTGGAAACGGTGCAACTGTGCTTGAAATGGTACATATGGCAATCCTCGCGGCGATTCAGGGCCTGACGGAGTTTCTGCCGGTGAGCAGTTCCGGCCATCTGGTGTTGATGCAGACGCTGCTGCAGGCCAGGCAGGGGGACGTCTTTTTTGACGTCGTTCTGCATCTTGGGACGCTGGGCTCGGTGTGTGTGGTCTACCGCCGCGAAATACGGCGGCTGCTGCGGTTGGACCG
>JAJRWA010000104.1 GCA_024277025.1 Candidatus Krumholzibacteriota bacterium
CAGTCCTCGCACTGATGGATATGGATTTGTGCCGGCGGACCCGCTGCCTGAGTTTGCGGCCCCCGGGGGCCACCCGACCCGGCGAACGACTGCATCACCGCCAGCAGTGCCTCGACCGGATCAGCCGGCACCCCGCCTCGCTTGCTGATCTGCTCCCGCAGACTTTCGTAGCGCGCGAACTGGGTCGGCGTCATTTCCAGGCTCACCCGCACGGGCACCACGGCAGCGGGCCTGGTCTTCGGCGCCGGCAACAACGGCGGCTGTCCTTGTGCGACTTCAGCCGCCTCCCGTTTGGCGGTCTTGACCTCGCGCTCCAACTCCCGGCGCGAATGGGTCGTCGCAAGATCCACCCAGCCCTGCTCGTTGGTCCGGTCCACGATCGGCGCGATGACGCGAGCTGCCGTGCAGCCCAGCTTGCCGGACTCCACTTCCGCCTTCAGCCGCGGCAGATCGGCCAACTTCCGGGACAAGGCCACGAAGTCCCGCGTCCGCCGGGCCGAAAACCCGAGCTCAGCTTCGGCGCAATGATTGATCGACCCATAGCCCAACTCGCGGTAGAGCTTGCGGGCCATGATCTCGCCAAAGCAGATCACGGCGCATTTCTCGGCCTCGGCCATCTTCTGCAGGGCCGATTTCAGGGCGAGATGCACCTCACGGGCCGACTGGCCGGAGTGGGTCTCCTGACGAGTTTCGAGCATGGTTTTTCCCTCACATATTGAGTCGACATGGAGCCTTGGGGAGGTGCAATCAATGTAGTTGAAAACAGCCCTAAGAGCAAGCTAATGTGCTCAAATATATATAAGTTAAAACAACAAGCACACTCGCCCCCAGCACGAAATATGCACCCGAAAAACGACCCGGCAGAGCGTGCCCGCAGCCCACGAAACCTGCTCAACAACCCCCTCATTCAAAACGCCAACGGCACCGCCATCTGGTCCCGCAGCAGGTTGCAGGTCAGGCACGAGTGGACGGGCCAGACGAGCGCCAGATCACCGGGGACCAGGTCGGTCATGAGATCGGCCGCCGCCGGCGCGAGCTCGACGACGGCGTGCTCCTGGGACAGCGAGACGAGCCGGGCCCCGGGCACGACCGTGCCCAACCCGGCCGCCGTCACGGTTCCCAGGCAGCCATAACTCGCCACCCCATCCGGGTCCAGCAAGTGTTCCTTCGACAGGTGAACCGCCCCGCCGTGCAACACGACTTGCTGCCGCTCCGGATACACGCCAATGACCGGGCAGGCCACCGCCGCCGCCAATTGCTCGGCACCGCACGATCCGATCTGCAACTGCATCAGGTCGTTGAAGACGAAGTTGCCGGGCCGGATCTCATCGCAGGCCGACAGGTCGGCGACCAGGCTGCAGCAGGGAGTGTCGCCGAATGAGAGCAGCAGGTCGTCGCGACCGGACTGCCGGCGCGCCGCGCGCATGCGCGCGAGCGACTCGTCGTAGATCGCCGAGACCTGCTGCCGGCCGCGGGCGGCGTAGCTGTGCCCGGCGTGGGTCAACAGGCCGCGGACGGTAGTCAGCTCGCGGCACGCGTTCAGGACGTCATGCAGGGTTTTCCGGTCGTCCCAGCGAATTCCCGTACGTCCGTAGCCGGTGTCCAGTTTGAGCCAGATGTCCGTCGGTGCGGTCATTCGGGCCGAGACGCGGGCGGCCACCTCCTGATCGGCTACGAGCAGGCCGAGGCGGCCGCCCCGCTGGTGCAGGCGCCGCGCCAGCCGCTGGGCCTGCTGGTCGGCCAGCG
This sequence comes from Candidatus Krumholzibacteriota bacterium, assembly GCA_024277025.1. GTDB lineage: Bacteria > Krumholzibacteriota > Krumholzibacteriia > LZORAL124-64-63 > LZORAL124-64-63 > JAGRNP01. The sequence goes on from JAJRWA010000104.1 coordinate 1,747, forward strand.
GCGTGTGCAGCACCGCGACGGTGATGTCTCGCCAGCCGAGTCCGGCGAACTGCTCGGCCATCGCCAGGGACGAGACCGTGATCTGCCGCACACCCGCTTCATGGAACCAGCGCCCGACGACGCCGGACTGGTGGGTCTTGAAGTGGGGGCGAAACATGGCGCCGGCGCTGGTGGCTTGCTCCGCCATCCGGCGGATGTTGTCTTCGGCCCGCGCCTGGTCGATCAGGATCGTCGGCCGGGTGATGCCCTTGTCGCGCAGGATCTCGCTGGTGGTCTTGAGCATGGGGCGACCTCGGTTCGGGTTCCGCGCGGCCGGTCAAAGGGCCGGCCGCCTGAAGTCTGCGATCCGCGAGACGGAGCAGCCCGGAATATCGCCACGTACCGGCCTACCGCACCCATCCCCGCAGGACCTGATCCATCATCACGCCGGCATCAGCCGTCGGCGCCTGACATGTGCCGAATTCACATACATAGGCTGTCGCCCGTCCGGCCAGCACTTTTTTCTCAGCCAGGGCCGGCGCGAGGGCCACCAACCCGGGGTCGGCGCCACCGGCCGGCACCCGGCTCAATACCGCGCTGGCCGGCAGCCGCGAGAGGAACGCGCGGGTCAGCAAACGAGTGGATTCATCATCCGGCTCGCCGGCAATCACGACGTCGTAGTAGGGCCCGATCACGCACGCGACCGCATCCAGCCAGCCGGCCAGTTCCAGGCCGCCGCGGTTGAGCAGGTCGCTCCAGCCGGTCAGGCCGTTGCGGGCTTCGTCCAGATAGACGGTCTCGCCGGTGATCGCCGCCAGTTTGACCAGGTCGCGGAACATGATCGCGTTGCCCGAGGGGATCACGCTGTCGAAGTAGTCCACGGTGCGGCCCAGCGGCGTGTGGGCGCGGCTGCTGGCCATGTAGAAACCGGGCCCGTCTTCGCGCTGGAAATCATCCCGCGCGTGGTCGATCAGTTCTCGCGCCGCCGTCAGGTATCGTGCCTCGCCACTGACCTGATACAGCTCGAGCAGGCCGTCGGCCAGGAAGGCGTAGTCGTCCAGAATTCCTTCGCCGGTCACGGTGCCTTCGTTGCTGGCGCGCCACAGGGTGTCGTCCGCGCGGCGATGCGCGCGCAGCAGGTAGTCCGCGGCGCGGCGGGCGCCGTCCAGGTAATGCCGTTCGCCGGTCACGGCGTAGCCCTGGGCGAGGGCGGCGATGGTCAGTCCGTTCCAGGAGGTGATGACCTTGCGGTCCAGGCCCGGCGGCGTGCGTTCGGCCCGCACTTCCTGCAGCCGGGTGCGGTAGCGGTCGAACAGGCCGGAGACTTCGGCCAGCGAGCGGCCGCCGCGGTCGGCGATCTTCTGCAGGTCCGTGCGGCGGGTCAGGACGCTTTTGCCCGACTGTTCGAAGTTGCCCTTCTCGTCCACGCCCAGGACTTCGGCCAGGGTCGCGCCGTCGGTCTCGCCCACGGCGGCCACGATTTCGTCAAGGGACCAGATGTAGTACGTGCCTTCCTCGCCGCCGCTGTCGGCGTCGTAGCTGCTGTAGAAGGCGCCTTCCGGGCTGCACATGTCGCGCAGCAGGAAATCCAGGACCTCCAGGCCGGTTGCCGTGAAGTCGGGCCGGTCCAGGACGATACCGCCCTCGATGAACAGGCCGGCCAACTGACCATTGTCGTACAGCATCTTTTCGAAGTGCGGCACCGTCCAGCGGTGGTCCACGGTGTAGCGGTGGAAGCCGCCGCCCACGTGGTCCTGGATGCCGCCGCCCTGCATGGCGGCCAGCGTGTGCTCGATCATCGCGCCCAGTTCGGCGTCGCCCCGGCGCCGGTAGTCGTGCAGCAGGAAGCGCCACTTGACCGGCGTGGGGAACTTCTGGCGCTGCTGGAAGCCGCCATTGACCGCGTCGAAATTCTCCGTGCCGCGGCTGACGGCCTGGGCCAGCATCTCTCCGCTGAGCTGGGGGTCGGCACCGCCCAGGTTCAACGGCGGTGCGTTGGTGACCCGGGCGACGACCTGGTCGGCCTGCTGTTCGATATCCTCCCGCCGGGTCCGGTAGACTTCGCTGACCTGCTGCACCAACTGCATGAAGTGGTCGCGGGGAAAATAGGTCCCGCCGTGGAACGGCTTCAGGTCCGGCGTCAGGAAGACCGACATGGGCCAGCCGCCGCGGCCGGTCATGGTCTGCACCGCGTCCATGTAGAGACTGTCCAGATCCGGCCGTTCCTCGCGGTCGACCTTGATGCAGATGAAGTGGGCGTTCATGAATTCGGCCACTTCATCGTGCTCGAAGACCTCGTGTTCCATCACGTGGCACCAGTGGCAGGACGAGTAGCCGATGCTCAGGAAGATGGGCTTGTCTTCGGCCACGGCCCTCGCCAGAGCCTCCTCGCCCCACGGATACCAGTCCATCGGGTTGTGGGCGTGCTGCAGCAGGTAGAGCGAGGATTCGCCCCGCAGGTGGTTGCCGTCCCGCCGGATGTCTGCCACCGGCGGCGACACGTAGGATTCACCATTTCGTATGTCGTTGTCCGAGTTTCCGTTGCTGTTCTGCATGGGACATCCCGCCAGGGTCAGGGTCAGGGCGATGGGCGCGACAATTCGCAGCGTTCGACGCATAACTACCAGTTTCGCTGGGGTGGTTGGCGACAGGAGCGTCACACCTGCCGGCTCCTGAGCCAACAAGGTAGGCGAGATCCGCGTCGCCGCCATCAGCCCGGATGTCAAAAAACAACGGCGATCCATTTGCGTTTTGCGGCTCTAACGGATAGTTTTTGTCCGCATTCAGCTCCCAGGAACCAGGACGGCGGAAACGGTGGCCATGATCACGCTCACGACCAGCGCTATTCGGGAATTCAAACGCCGGATGACGGCGGCCAACCAGGCCGACCATGCCGTGCGCATCGGCGTGCGGTCCGGTGGCTGCGCGGGCACGAAATATGTCGTTGAATTCACGACTGATCAGGGTGATGATGACTGTGTCTTCGAACAGGGTGGGTTGCGGATCCTGTGCGATCCGATCGCCCTGACCAGCCTGGACGGGTTGAAAGTGGATTTTGTGGAGGCGTTGGTGGGCGGCGGATTCCAGTACGACAACCCGCGGGCAGTCCTTCAGTGTGGCTGTGGGAAGTCTTTTGACACGGCCTAGGCCGGCGGGGCGGGGAAAACCCGCCCAAAAGGTCCTGTTTTTTCCGTTGTCAGGATTCCGGCCTCCCCTTATTATCTGCGCCGATTCAGTAGCGTACGTGTGTGATACCAGCATGTCCCGGCGATGTGTCGCCCGGGACCGGGCCTAAACTTTCATCAGGGATGAAGGGGGAGAGTCGCTTGGCTCCCGAAAAGATCGACCAGAACCGGGACCACGGTCCTGACAGCCCTGAAGACTCCACAACCACCGACAAGTTTGTTTTCCCCAAATGGGTGAACTTGCTGCGCGAAGGTACGGCGGTGGCCGCCATCGGCGGGCTGGTCTACGTGGTGGTGCTGATCACCGGGGTGTTCTCGCCCGAGATGTCGGCCATGGGCTACGCGCCTGTGCAGCCGGTGCCCTACAGCCACGCCCTGCACGCGGGCGATCTGGGGATCGACTGCCGCTACTGCCACACTGCGGTCGAGACCACGGCCAAGGCCACGTTGCCGCCCACGGCGACCTGCATGAATTGCCACGCCACGATCAAGACCGAAAGCGAGAAGCTGGCGGTCGTCCGCGAAAGCGCCGAAACCGGCCGGCCCATCCCCTGGGTGCGCATTCACGACCTGCCTGATTTCGTCTATTTCAACCACGCGGGGCACATCCAGTCCGGCGTGGGCTGTGTGAGCTGTCACGGCCAGATCAACCGCATGACGGTGGTCGAGCAGGCCAAGCCCCTGACCATGGGCTGGTGCCTGGACTGCCATCGCGATCCTGATCCCAATCTGCGGCCCATGGATCTGGTGACCGACATGACCTGGACCCCCGATGGGGATCCGGCCGTTCTGGGCGCCCAGTTGCGCGCCGAGCACAACATCAACCCGTCCACCGACTGCACCACCTGCCACCGGTAGGTTTCGAAGGTAGGGAAGGTAAGAATGTCCGAGATGAACGCGGTCCGACGAGCTGGCGATCCCGGCCACGGCATGAACTACTGGCGCAGCCTGCAGGAGCTGGCCGATACCGACGAGTATCGCGACCAGCTGGAGAACGAGTTCCCCGGGGGGATCGAGGCTCCGGCCGATGGGATGACCCGCCGGCGCTTTCTGCAGGTCATGTCCGCGTCGATCGCCATGGCGTCCCTGGCCGGCTGCAGCTGGCCCGAGGAAAAAATCGTGCCCTTCGCCGCGCGGCCCGAGGGCGTCACGCCGGGCACGCCGCTGAAGTTCGCCACGACCATGGAACTGGGTCCGGTGGCGCTGGGCGTGATGGCGACCAGCTTCGACGGACGGCCGATCAAGATCGACGGCAATCCGGCCTTGAGCCTGAGCCAGGGCGCAACCAGTGCCTTCGCCCAGGCCAGCGTGCTGGATGTGTATGATCCGGACCGCAGTCAGGAGTTCCTGCGGCGCGACGGCGGCCGGGCGGCCAGGTCATCCTGGGACGAATTTGCCGCATTTGCCCAGGCGAACCTGAAGGGCGACCTGGGGCGCGTCGCCATTCTGCACGGGGCGAGCACCTCGCCGGCGACCAATGGCCTGCTGGCGCGTGCGGCCAAGGCCGGTGCCGGCACCTATCTCTGGGAGCCGGTCTGCCGGTTGAACGAGATGCGGGGGGCCCGCAAGGCGTTCGGTACCGGAGCGGTCAGCCAACTGGATCTGACGGCCGCCCGGGTCATCGTCGACTTCGACGCCAATCTGCTGCAGGACCACCCGACGGCCCTGCGCAACAGCAAGCAGTTCGCCGCGGGCCGCCGTCCCGAGCAGGGCCACATGAATCGGCTGTACTGCTTCGAGAATACCTATAGCATCACCGGCGGCATGGCCGACCACCGCTTCCCCACGCCGGCGGGCGAGATATCCGCCGCGGTGTGGGCGCTGGCCGCCGAGCTGGTTCTGGGCGAAGGGCTGCCCCTGCCCAGCGGCGCGGGGGTGAACCGGCGCGAACTGGCCAAGTGGCGCGGCCATCACGCTGGCGGCGCGCATCTGGCCGAGCTGGCGAAGGACCTGATGGACAACCGCGGTCACGGTCTGTTGGTGGCGGGTATCCGGCAGGACGCCGACACCCACGCCCTGCTGCACGTGTTGAACGAGGCCCTGGGCAATGTGGGCCACACGGTCAGCTACCTGCCGATCCAGTCGCCGCAATTGCAGTTCCTGCCCGACCTGGTGCGCAGTCTCCGGAAGGGCAACATCGACACGCTGGTGATCCTGGGCGGCAATCCGGTCTACGACGCGCCGGTGGATCTGGAGTTTGCCGAGGCCATGGGGCGGGCGAAGAACCGTATTCATCTGGCGGCGCGCGACAACGCGACCAGCGCCCTGGCGACCTGGCACCTGCCGCAGGCGCACTACCTCGAGAGCTGGGGCGACGCCATGGGCTGGGACCTGAGCCACCTGTCGGTCCAACCGCTGATCGCGCCGCTGTACGGCGGCACGACGGTCAACGAAGTGCTGTCCCTGCTGGTCGACGAGACTCCGCGCAGCGGTTACCAGATCGCCCGCGACAGCTTCCACGCCATGACCGGCGGCCGCGGTCCCGCCCCGGTGGACGATCGCGGCTTCGAAGCGAAATGGCGTGCCTTCATCCACGATGGCTTCCGTCAGGGCAGTGCCCAGGCCAAGGGACAGCAGTTGGCCCTGGCCGGCGCGCCCCTGCAGGCGCCTGCCCATGGCGGCGAGTTGGGCCCCGAGAATCTGGAAATCTGTTTCATGCAGGACCAGTCGGTGTACGACGGCCGCTTTGCCGACAACGCCTGGCTGCAGGAAATGCCCGACTTCATGACCAAACTGACCTGGGACAACGCGGCGTTGATCAGTCCGGCCACGGCCGGCGAACTGGGCGTCAAGCATGGTGATCTGGTCAATCTGCAGTACCAGGGGCGCGAACTGGAGATGGCCGTCTATGTCCTGCCCGGACAGGCCAAGTATTCGGTAATGCTGAATCTGGGCTATGGCCGGGACGACGCCGGCCGGGTGGGCAAGGGCGCGGGCTTCAACGCCTACGCGCTGCGCACCTGGGAGGCCCAGCACCATGACCAGGGCCTGAATATCAGCAAGACGGGCCAGACCTACCTGCTGGCCACGACCCAGGACCATCACGCCATCGACCAGGCGGGCGCCGACGAGATCCAGAGGCGCGTGCCCGGCCTGGTGCGCGAGGGTAGCCTGGCCGAGTACAAGGCGGACGAGCACTTCGTCGACCATATGGGCGTGCACAGCCCGCCGCTCGAGTCGCTCTGGAAAGAGTGGGAGTACACCGGGCACAAGTGGGGCATGGCCATCGACCTGAACCTGTGCAACGGCTGCAACGCGTGTGTGGTCGGCTGCCAGGCCGAGAACAACGTGGCGGTCGTGGGCAAGGACGAGGTCTCGCGCGGCCGTGAGATGTCCTGGATCCGGATGGACCGCTATTTCATGGGGGACATGGATGCGCCCAAGGTGGCCCAGCAGCCCGTGGGCTGCGCCCAGTGCGAGATGGCGCCCTGTGAGCAGGTCTGCCCGGTGGCGGCCACCATGCACACGGACGAGGGCCTGAACGCCATGGTCTACAACCGTTGTGTGGGTACCCGCTACTGCAGCAACAACTGCCCGTACAAGGTACGCCGCTTCAACTGGTTCAATAATTTCGAGGATCTGACCGAGACCCAGCGTCTGGTGTTGAATCCGGATGTGACGGTGCGGGCGCGCGGCGTCATGGAGAAGTGCAGTTACTGCGTGCAGCGTATCGAGGGTGCGCGGGTCACCGCCCGGGTCGAGGGCCGGGAGATGCGCGACGGCGACATCACCCCGGCCTGCGCCCAGACCTGTCCTTCCGATGCCATCGTCTTTGGCGACCTGAACGACAAGGACAGCCGGGTCAGCAAGCTGCGCGAGGCCAGCCGCTCGTACAACCTGCTGAACTATCTGCACCTGAAGCCACGGACCTTCTACCTGGCCCGCATTCGCAACCCGAATCCGGCCATCGAACCGGTGGCTGCACACGCGGGTCCCGAGGGGCTCGGCGAAAGCCACGCCGAGCGGTCGCACGGCTAGATTGCGCGCGGCCGCAGAGGCCGCCAGAAACGAAGAATTTGTCGCGTTCCCGGGAAACCGTAGCAACGGAACTGGAGCCTGAAGTATGAAATCGTCGGTCACCGACCCTTTGTGCAACACGCACGACGACCCGACCAAGCCGGTGGAACTGGTCCTGGATGACCATGACCTGACCTCGGTCACCAAGCTGGTCTCGGACATCGTGCTGGAACGGAAGACCCCGCTGGCCTGGTGGCTGGGCATCGGCTTCACGGCCAGCCTGACGGGTATCCTGTTCCTGATGATCGGGTACCTCTTCATCAAGGGTGTGGGCGTCTGGGGTCTGAACAACCCCGTGAGCTGGGGCTGGGCCATCGTGAACTTCGTGTTCTGGGTGGGTATCGGTCATGCCGGCACGCTGATCTCGGCCATCCTGTTCATGCTGCGCCAGAAGTGGCGGACGGGCATCAATCGTTTCGCCGAGGCCATGACGATCTTCGCCGTGATCTGTGCCGGGATTTTCCCCGGCATCCACGTCGGTCGCGTCTGGGTCGTCTGGTGGCTGTTCCCGATTCCCAACTACCAGTCCATGTGGCCCAACTTCCGCAGTCCGCTGCTGTGGGACGTGTTCGCCGTCGGCACCTACGCCACGGTCTCGCTGCTGTTCTGGTACATGGGCATGGTGCCGGATCTGGCCACGCTCAGGGACCGGGCCAAGGGCAGGATCCAGCAGATCGTCTACGGGGTGTTGTCGCTGGGCTGGAACGGCAGCCATCGCCACTGGCACCGCTACGAAAAGGCGTACCTGTTGCTGGCCGGACTGGCCACGCCGTTGGTGCTGTCGGTGCACTCGGTGGTTTCGTTCGACTTTGCCACGGCGCAACTGCCGGGCTGGCACACGACGATCTTTCCGCCCTACTTCGTGGCCGGCGCCGTGTTCTCGGGCTTCGCCATGGTGGGCACGATCCTGATTCCGGCCCGCCAGTGGTTCGGGCTCAAGAGCATCATCACCCTGCATCACCTCGAAAACATGAACAAGGTCATCCTGGCCACCGGCAGCATGGTCGGCTTCGCCTACGCGACCGAGTTCTTCATCGCCTGGTACGGCGGCAATCCCAACGAGAGCTTTGCCTTCGTCAACCGGGCCTTCGGTCCCTACGCCTGGGCCTACTGGATCATGGTCACCTGCAATGTGGTCACGCCGCAGTTGTTCTGGTTCAAGAAGATCCGGACCAACATTCCGGTCATGTGGATCATGTACATCTTCGTGAATATCGGCATGTGGTTCGAGCGCTTCGTGATCACGGTCACCTCGCTGAGCCGCGATTTCCTGCCCTCGGCCTGGGACTACTACAACCCGACCATCGTCGATATCCTGACTTTTGTCGGCAGTTGGGGCCTGTTCCTGACCCTGGTGCTGCTGTTCATCCGGTTCCTGCCCATGGTGGCCATGGCCGAGGTCAAGACCGTGATGCCGATCGCCGACGCCCACAGCGGCGAGCGGCGCTCGGTCGGCGATTACCACGGTGATATTCCGCGGGACGGAGGTGCGAAATGAGTGCCAACGCGACAGGCGGTCTCTATGGCCTGCTGACCGAATTCGACAGCGCCTCGCAACTGATGAAGGCGGTCGAGAAGGTGCGCGACGAGGGATTTCAGAAGTGGGATGTGCACACGCCGTTCCCGGTACACGGCATGGACGAGGCCATGGGCATTCGCGGCACGCGGCTGCCGTTCCTGGTCCTGCTCAGCGGCGCCACGGGCCTGGGCCTGGCCACGCTGATGCAGTGGTGGATGAACGCGGTCGACTACCCGTTCATCATCTCGGGCAAGCCCCTGTTCGGCATCCCGGCCAACGTGCCGATCATGTTCGAGTTGACGGTGCTGCTGAGCGCCTTCGCCTGCTTCTTCGGCATGTGGATCCTGAACGGGCTGCCGCGGTGGTACCATCCGCTGTTCACCAGCCGCCGCTTCCGGCGCGCGACCCAGGACCGCTACTTCATCGTCATCGAGGCGCAGGATCCGAAATTCAACCTGGAGCGGACCCGCGACTTCCTGGCCTCGCTGGGTGGGGCGGTCGTCGAGGAAGTCAACGAAAGTGCGGAGGACTGACAGATGCCACGCCCGATCTTGTATGTGCTGTTGGTGGTGGTTGCCGCGAGTCTGGTGCCCATGGGTCTGGTCTACAAGGCGCGCCATTCGCGCAAGACCCACCCGCGCATCCAGGTGGTCTACGACATGGACAATCAGTACAAGTCCAAGACCCAGACCGAGAACGCATTCTTCGCCGACGGGATGGCCATGCGGCACAGCCCCGATGGTACGGTGGCGCAGGGTCAGCTCGAGGCCGACGACGCCTTGTACCGGGGACAGGTGGCCGGCGACACCCTCTTTGTCGAGACCTTCCCGGTGGAGGTCACCAGTGAGATGATGTACCGGGGGCAGGAGCGGTTCAACATCTACTGCGCCCCCTGCCACGGCGCCAGCGGCGACGGCAACGGGCTGGTCAATGTGCGGGCCGCAGCCTTGGCCGAAGGCACCTGGACGCCGCCGACGGACCTGCGCGGCCAGACGGTCATCGATCGTCCGGTCGGGCATATCTACAACACGATCAAGAACGGCATCCGGAACATGCCGGCCTATGGGCCCCAGATCCCAGTCAGCGATCGTTGGGCCATCGTGGCCTATGTGCGGGCGCTGCAGCTGTCCCGCAACGCAAGTATCGAGGATGTCCCGGCAGAGGTCCGGGCCAGCCTGCAGAAATAGAACCGGAAACGAAGCAGCGTCGGCCCGGAGGCCGGCCCAGCACGGGAGTTTGAATTGGCTCATCACCAGGTTCCCCGCGTGGAAGACACGAAGATCACCATGGATGGTCTCGGGTCGAAGGTATTCGGGATCAGTGCCCTGATCGGCGTGGTCGGTCTGGCGGCCACCGTCGGCCTGGGCCTGGCCGAGGGCGACGGCCTGCAGCACTTTGCCTTCGCCTATCTGTTGAACTACGGCTTCTTCCTGAGCATCAGTCTGGGTGCCCTGGTTTTCCTGCCGATCATGTTCGTGACGCGGGCCAGCTGGAACGTCGTGATCCGGCGTCTGGCCGAGGTCACCGCTGCGGTCATGCCGCTGATGGCCCTGCTGGCCATCCCGGTGATCCTGTTCGCGGGCAAGGTCTACGGCTGGGCCGATCCGGCGGTGGCCGCGAGCAACGCCATGAGCCACAAGGCGGCCTACCTCAGCCAGGGGGCGTTCACGACGCGCTGGGTGATCTACTTCGCCATCTGGGTCGGCTATTCCCTGTTCTTCTGGCGCACCAGCGTCGCCCAGGACAAGACCGGCGACCTGAAGTACACCCGCCGCCTCGAGAACTTCTCGGGTTTTGCGATCATGGCCTGCGCGCTGTCGATCGCCGCGGCCTCATTCGATCTGCTGATGAGCGTCGATCCCCTGTGGTTCAGCACCATGTTCGGCGTGTACTACTGGTCCGGCGGCTTCGTGACCTTCTTCGCCGTGCTGACCCTGATGACCATGGGACTGCAGAACTCGGGCCGGATGGAGAAGATCGTCAGCCCCGAACACTTCCATGACTACGGCAAGCTGATGTTCGCCTTCACCTTCTTCTGGGGCTACATCGCCTTCAGCCAGTTCATGCTCTACTGGTACGCGAATATTCCGGAGGAGACGAGCTGGTATCTGGTGCGCACGCGGCACGGCTGGGACATCATCGCCTACGCGACCCTGTTCGGGACCCTGCTGCTGCCTTTCCTGGGCCTGGTCTCGCGCTACGCCAAGCGCAGCCGCAAGATGCTGGCCTTCTGGGCTTTCTGGATCATCGCCGCCCAGTGGCTGAACCTGTACTGGGTCGTGATCCCCGAGTTCAGCGAAACCCTGACCTTCCATCCCATGTACGTGACCGGATTCGTGGGCATCGGCGGCCTGTGGCTGGCCGGTATCACGAAACTGGCGGCGGGCAACTCCCTGGTGCCGACCGGGGATCCGCGTCTCGACGACTCACTGCGTTTCGAGAACGCCTAGAAGGAGAATCGCATGGCTGCGGCCGACAAGAGTACCGGATTCAATACGCCCGCGGTGGTGCTGGGCGGACTGGCGGCGATTATTTTCGTCTTTGCCATGTCCCTGTTCATCGAGGGCGGTTACAACGCCGCGAAGAACCGGGAACTGCAGACCAAGATCTACAGCGCCCCGGTCAGCGAGGAAACAACCGCGTTGCTGGCCGAACAGCAGGCCCTGCTGGACGAGCAGCCCCGCTACATCAATCCCGAGCAGGGAGTGCTCTACATTCCCATCGCCGATGCCATGGCAAGGGTCGTGGCCAGGAATGCCAAGTAGTTGCACGACCTGTCGCGATTATTCAGTCCGTCACCGTGACGGCACGAAAGAGGTAACGGTTTGATCGGCAGCGCCAATCTATCAGCCTGGTTCCCCGAGTGGGCGTCGACCCACGCGCCGGATGTGGATGTGCCTTTCTTTGACATCTACGTCGTGTCCGCCTGCGCCCTGGTTGTCACCGTGGGCCTGGCCGTGGTCTTTCTGCGGACGTATCGGCGGCAGGACGGCGATCCGGACCGGATGCCCGCGCAGGGCAACAACAAACTGCTGCTGGGCGTGTGGGTGCTGGCCGCTGTCAGCCTGGGTGTCTACGCCTTCCAGTTGGGCCTGGCCGGCTATGTGGCCCAGGATGTCGCACCCTATGGCGCCACGGAAATCGGGGTCACCGCGCGGGAGGGCCGCTGGGATTTCACCTACCCGGACGGCACCGTCACCGATACCCTGCGGGTCGAAGTTGGCCAGCCGGTGCACCTGACACTGACGACGGCGGATGTGGCCCAGAACCTTTCGATTCCCGCCATGCGCGTGCAGCAGCCCATCCTGCCGGGCCGGACGACCGAAGCCTGGTTCGAGACCATCGCCGTGGGCAGTTTTCCGATTCACAGCGGCACCTTCAGCGCCCTGACCCAGGACAGCCTGGCCACGGCCGTGATCTCGCTTTCAACGGCGGACTACGACGCGTGGGTGGCCGCGGTCGGCGATATCTTTGCCGGACGCACCATGGCCGAAGTGGGCGAACTGCTCTACAACCAGCAGGGCTGCAAGGCCTGTCACTCGCTGGACGGCGCGACGGTGGTCGGCCCCTCGTTCAAGAACGTCTACGGCTTCGAGTTCCTGACCACCTCGGGCGAGACCATCACCGCCGATGACGCCTATATCAAGGAATCGATCCTGACGCCGAATGTCTCGGTCATCGACGGCTTCCAGCCGGTGATGACGCCCTACGCGGGCAAGCTGGACGACCGCGAGATCGAAGCCATCATCGAATTCCTGAAGACTCTTTCGGAGCGCGGCCACGCCGCTGGCCAGGAGGGCAAGTAGATGGAAAACGTCACCCAGCCCGCGGACAACGAAGCCCTGCGGCGCAGTTTCCTGGGCGCTCCCGACGGGGTTGCGGAATGGTTCCAGACCACGGACCACAAGCGCATATCGCTGATGTTCCTGGGCTGGACCGCCGGCGCGTTCCTGCTGATGATGATCATGGCCATCGTGCCGATCATGAAGACCCTCGGCGGCCCGGGCATGAGCACCCGGTTGCTGCTGGAAACCCTGACCTACCAGCGCTTCCTGCAGGTCATCGCCTGGCTGGTGCCGGTGTTGCCCGGCGTGCTGGGCTTCTTCCTGCTCCCCCTGCAACTGGGCGCGGCCAACATGGCGTTCCCGGCCCTGTCCCGCTGCAGTCTGCGGTTCTACGTCCTGGGGCTCGTGCTGATGATCGGCACCCTGGGCACCTTCCCGGTGGGTACGGGCTGGACCCTGGACACCCAGTTGAGCCAGCTGGATCCCGGTGCGTTCGGCGTCCTGATGTTCGCCCTGTTCTTCCTGGGCCTCAGCTGGTTCCTGACCGGACTGAATTTCATCGTGACGGTGCACCACGGCCGCCGCGAGGGGATGGGCTTTTTCGACCTGCCAATGACCGCGTGGGGCTTCTACCTCTACGGCTACCTGCTGGTCGCTTCCGGCCTTGTGTTTGCCATCCTGGTGCTGTACCTGGCCGCGAGCTGGGTCACCACCGACGGCATGTTCGGCTGGCTGGCCGACCCCATGCTGTGGCGGACCTACTTCTGGTTCGCGCTGCGGCCCGTCGTCTTCTTCAGCCTGATCCCGGGCGTGGGCATCGTCAGTGACGTGATCAGCGGCCTGGCCCGCAAGCCGTCCACCGGCTACCGGACCATGGTCGGCTCCCTGATCGCGTTGACCGGCATCGCGGTCATCAGCTACGGCGCCAGTCTGTTCGGGCAGGGCCTGAGCCCGGCCGGCGGCCTGGTCTTCAGTTTCCTGAGCCTGCTGGCGGTGGTGCCGGCGGCCCTGATCAGCTTCACCTGGCTGTCCACTCTGTACCGGGGCAGCATTACCTGCGCCGCGCCGGCCAATTTCAGTCTGGCCTTCATTCTGCATGCGGGTTTGGCCTCGCTGCTGGGCCTGTTCCTGGCCAGCCCGGTTCTGGGCCGTTATCTGGGCGCGACCATGTTCGTCTCGGCCCAGTTGGACTACCTTGTCTGGGGCGCGGGCACGGCCGCCCTGCTGGCCGGGCTGCACTACTGGTGGCCCAAGATGATGGGCCGCAGCTACAACAACGATGTGGCCCGGATCGGCGCCGTCCTCTACATCTTCGGTCTGAATCTGGCCCTGATCCCGCGCGTGCTGATGGGCAGCAAGGGGGTGCCGCAGGATCTGGCGGGAATCGTGCCCGGCTCGCTGCATCTGGCCGAGATTTCGAGCCTGGGCTGGCTGTTCGTCTACTGCGGCCTGGCCGTGGTCGCGGGCAACCTGCTGGTCACGGTGTGGGGCAAGGACGCCGCGGAACGAAACCCCTGGGGGGCCACGACGCTGGAGTGGACGGTGCCTTCGCCGCCGCCTGACGACAATTTCAGCTAGGCCTGATACTTCTGACCGGAGCCCTCTGGGGAAACCCGGGGGGCTTTGGCGTGTCAGGCACGGGACAACGGAGGAACGAGTCTTGATCCGGACAGACACAGAACGGGGCGCCGGCCGCTTGCTGCGGACCCTGCCGGGCTTGCTGGCCGCCTTCATGCTGGGCGCGGTGATTACCGCCCAGGCGGCGGACCACCAATACGATCCTGACAACGGCGAAGAGATCATGGAATTGTGCGCCGGCTGTCACGGTGAATTCGGCCAGGGCGGCGGCGGTGGCGAATACCCACGTCTGGCCGGATTGCCGGCCAGGTATCTGGCGCAACAGATGCGGCAGTTCAAGGACCGCACGCGGGAGAACATGGCCATGGCGCCGTACGCCACCGAGCGCGAACTGCCCGAGGCGGACCTGATGGACATTTCGATCTATCTGTCCGAACTGGAACTGCCGTCCCGGATGCCGGCGATAGACCCGGATCTGGACTCCCTGGAAAAACTGCTCCTCGCCCAGCGAGTCTTCAATGTCCCTCGTCTGGAGGGCGATGCCGAACGTGGGGAAGAGGTCTACAACGGTCAGTGCAAGCGCTGCCATGGGCCGGCCGGGGTCGGCCGGGGATCGACCCCGCAGTTGGCGGGGCAGTACAGCGACTACCTCCGCTTGCAGCTGCTCGATTTCAAGTCGGGCAAGCGACCGAGCCGAAAAATGCAGAAATACGCCAAACCTCTACTGGAGGCCGATATCGAGGCGTTGCTAGTCTATCTCTCCAGAGCGGACGACTAGCAGGGTAGCCAGCCCTGCGAGAGCAGGTCGCCATCGCAAAACCCCACAGGTTTTGAGGGTGAATTCCAGTCCGTTTTCGTGTAGGCTGAGTGCCGATGAGGAGGGAATTGGGCTGGAATCGGCCACCACCAAAGCGTTCGCTGCCAACGACAACAATCAGCGTGGCCGGATGGGGTCCGAATTGAATTGGATATAAGGAGGTCATTGTCTTATTTAGGGGTGTATTCTCCAGCCCATCACTAGGGGTTTGGGGCCGGAGATGAAGTTGACGTTGATCTGGTGTGGTTTGCCGCGGCAGGCCCGAGAGGGGAGTTAGAGCATGAAGCTGTTTAACAAGTTGGCGGTCGCTTTGCTGCTGGTTGCCGTGGGCGTGATGGTGGCCGGCGGTCCGGCCCAAGCCCAGAGTCTGCAGGAAGTGATGAAAGCGCGGGGGTTGACCGAGAAGGACATCCTGGCCGCGGCCAAGACTTATACACCGACCGGTGGGCGTGACGAGTACCTCTGTTTCAGCTCCGGCGGACAAAGTGGTCAGGTCATCGTCTACGGTATCCCTTCCATGCGGATCCTGAAGTACATCGGCGTCTTCACTCCCGAGCCCTGGCAGGGCTACGGCTTTGATGACGAGTCCAAGGCCGTGCTGGCCGGGGGCAAGATCCACGGCAAGCAGCTGACCTTCGGCGATTCCCACCATCCGGCGATTTCCGAGACCGACGGCAACTACGATGGGCAGTACCTGTTCATCAACGACAAGTCGAATCCCCGCCTGGCGGTGATCGACCTGCACGATTTCGAGACCAAGCAGATCGTGGCCAACGTCTTCTTCAGCTCCGACCACGGCGGCTGCTTTGTCACGCCGAATACGGAGTACATCATGGAGGCCAGCCAGTACGCGGCTCCCTTCAGCAAGGAATTCGTGCCGCTCGAGGAATTCAACGAGAAGTACCGCGGCGGCCTGACCTACTGGAAGTTCGATCGCGAGACCGGCCGCATCGATCCCGACCAGACCTTCACCTTCGAGTTGCCGCCCTATAGCCAGGATCTCAGTGACGCGGGCAAGGGGCCCAGCTACGGCTGGGGTTTCACCAACTCCTTCTGCTCCGAGCGTTACATCGGCGGTATCGAGCGTGGCCGTCCGCCCTTCGAAGCCGGCTGTTCCTCGAAGGACACCGATTTCCTGCAGGTGACCAACTGGAAGAAGGCGGCCGAACTGGTCGCTGCCGGCAAGGTCAGCAAGGTCAACGGCCAGTACCTGATCCCCATGGAGCAGGCCATTGCCGAGGACTTGCTGTTCCTGATCCCCGAGCCCAAGAGCCCCCACGGCTGTGATGTGACGCCCGACGGCAAGAGCATCATCGTCTCGGGCAAGCTGGACAGCCACGCCTGGGTCTACAGCTTCGACAAGATCATGAAGGCCATCGAGGACCGGAATTTCGAGACCACCGACACCTACGACATTCCGATCATCGCCCTGCAGACGGCGCTGGACAAGTCGGTCAACGTCGGTCTGGGCCCGCTGCACACGCAGTTCGATTCCGAAGACGGTGTCTGCTACACCTCGATCTACGTCGACTCGCAGATCACCAAGTGGAACTACCGCACCGGCAAGGTGCTCGATACCCTGCCGATCCACTACAACGTGGGTCACCTGATGACCATGGAGGGCGATACGAAGACGCCTGACGGCAAGTACCTGGTCGCCCTGAACAAGCTGTCCATCGACCGCTTCAATCCGGTCGGACCGCTGCATCCGCAGAACCATCAGCTGATCGACATCGCCCACCCGACGATGACGCTGCTGTACGACATGCCGCTGCCCCTGGGCGAGCCTCACTACGCGGTTGCGATCAAGGCCGACAAGCTGCAGCCGACGGTGCGCTACAAGACGGGCTGGAACAGCCGGACCGATGAGAAGTCAGCCTTCCGGGCCCGCGCCGGTCGCGAACACGTCGAGCGCAACGGCAACAAGGTTGATGTCTACGGCACCCTGATCCGGTCGCATATCACGCCGGAGATCATCGAGGTGCAGGAGGGCGACATCGTGTCGATCCACCTGACGAACCTCGAGCGGGCCGAGGACGAGGTCCACGGTTTCGCCATGTACGGCCAGAACATCCAGCTCTCGATCGAGCCGGGCAAGACGGCCTCGGCCACGTTCACCGCGGACCGCGCCGGCGTCTATCCGTACTACTGCACCGAGTTCTGCTCGGCCCTGCACCTGGAGATGCAGGGGTACCTGCTGGTCCAGCCCAAGGGTTATGTGGCCACGGGTGCCGAGATGCAGGAAGGTGTGACCTACACCGAAGACGACTATAATACACAGGTGGCCACCAACGTGGCGACGCAGGAAGTCATCGATCAGGTCGTGGGCTTCATCACCAGCCACAACTATGCGGACTTCCCGACGGTGGTCGGTCTGGTGGAGGACGCGACGGACCAGCTCGGATTTGCCGCCGAGGCCAAGAAGAAGGCTGAGGATGCTGCGGCCAAGCAGGACTGGCAGAACGCCATGCTCTGGGCCAACCAGTGGTGGCAGTACCAGGTCAAGACCGCCGACCTCGGTCTGCGGGCGAAGACCCATCTCGAAGAGAACGGCGCCAAGAAGGTCAAGTAGCGGCAGTGGTGTCCGCTGTCTGCGCCGCGGCGTCGACAAAGAACCAGGGGCCAGGTTCCGGTAGTGCCGGGACCTGGCGCTTGGCGTGATCACTCAAAAGCCCAAGAGGTGTAGTCCATGAAACGGTATCCGAAGTTCGTTCCTCTGTCTGTCCTGGTCCTGGTGTTGCTGGGCCTGGCTTCCTGCTCTTCCGGGGATCGGGAGGAACGTCTGACCAAGCTGCGGGGCAAGTACGGCGCCGACGCGCCGGCCGCAGCCGTAGTGGTCGAGCCGCTGTCGGAGGGTGCCCAGCTCTACCGGGATCTGACCTGCAACACCTGTCACGGTGATGACGGGATTCGTACGTTGTTGCCGAGCTACCCGGTATTGGCGCGTCAGGGTGAGCAATACGCTTTGCAGCAGATGAAGGATATCCAGAGCGGCAACCGTGCCAACGGACAGTCCGCAGCCATGAAAGCCGTGATCGCGAACGTCACCGAGGAACAGTTCGTGATCCTGGCCGACTATATCGCCAACGAACTGGGGGACGGTGCCCAGATCGGCTCCGGCAACGTGGACCCCGAGTCTCCGGGTGCCCTGCTCTTCAAGACCAAGACCTGCACGGCCTGTCACGGCAAGGATGCCATGTCGCCGATCCTGAAGACCTACCCGCGCATCGCGGGCCACAACAAGGAATACATTATCCAGCAGATGACCGACATCAAGAGCGGCGCGCGCGCCAACAGCATGGCGGTCAAGGGAATGCAGGGCATCATGCACCTGATCAACGAAGAGCAGATTGCCGAACTGGCCGAGTACGTTTCATCGTTGCCGCGGTAGTTCGGCTTTACGGGATTCCGCCAAAGGAGAGATAAATGAAGACGCTTAGGATACTGATGATCACCGGCGTGCTGCTGGTGGCCGCTACCGCCTGGTCGCAGGAAGCCGTCAAGGGCTGGAACGAGGGCGGCGGCGAGCAGGACGAAGCCCTGCACCTGACGCCGGACCTGGAGCACGCCATCGAGGTCTACGAAGTCTGCGCCGCCTGCCACCTGCTCGAGGGCTGGGGCACCAAGGACGGCACTTTTCCCCAACTGGCCGGGCAGCAGAAGAACGTGGTCATCAAGCAGCTGGCCGATATCCGGGCCTTGAACCGGGACAATCCGACCATGTACCCGTTTGCTCTGCCCGAGTCCATCGGCGGCCCGCAGTCGATCGCCGATGTGGCGGCCTACATCGAGAAGATGCCCATGAACCCGGATAACGGCAAGGGCGAGTGGGAAGAAGGCTCGCCCCAGTTCGCCAAGGGTGCCAAGCTGTTCAAGGACAACTGCATCCAGTGCCACGGGGAGAAGGGCGAGGGCAACGAAGAGAAGTTCTACCCCAAGATCCAGGGCCAGCACTACAAGTACATGCTGCGCCAGTTCGAGTGGATCCGGGACGGCAAGCGGCGCAATGCCAATCCCGACATGGTCAAGCAAATCGCCAACTTCAGCGACGACGACATGGCGGCCGTCATCAACTACGTGTCGCGGATTCCCGTGGACAAGGATCTGGTGGCGCCGTCGGTGGACTATCGCAATCCGGACTATGATTGAGCCTGATGACCTCGGGCGGGGTGCAGGGGTAACAGCGAAGGGTGAGGCATGACGACGACCAAGCGCAGGTTCATCATCAGCAGTGTACTGATCGCCCTGGCGATCGGCCTGCTGTGGCCCATCTACAACGCACCGGTGTGGTGGGTCTCCCTGGAGGCCCCCAACTACCCGGAAGAGGCGTTCCCGGACGGGGTGCGCATCATGTTCCACTTCAACGGCGTGTTCAGCGGCTGCCAACTGCTGGACAAGGACGAGGTCCAGGAGGCCGAGGCTCTCGATTGCGCCCACGAAATGGACACGATCAACCACTACGTGGGCATGTATCCCATCGCCTCCGGCGGTCCGGTCGAGTTGTTCTTCTCGCTGTTCCTGATCGTGATGGTGGCGGTGATGCTGCTGACCTTCCTGTGCATCCGGCCGAAGATCAGGCTGATGATCATGGGAATCGGTTTTACGGCCATTGTGATCTGGATGGGGCTTGCGTTCTATGGCCACGGTGGGCTGAAGTACCACAGCTCCCGCTACCTCGCCGGCCGGATCACGGCGCTGGGAGAGAGCGCCGAAGAAGACGAGGCCGAAGCGGAAATGACACCTGGCGAGGCCCTGATTGCCCGGTTGAAGGCCTCTCTGGCCGAAACCGAAGAAGCGCCGGAACCCGTCGCCGAAGAAGGCGATCTGAGCGAGCGCCAGGAAAGCATCAACTATCTGCGCAATGCCTTCGAGCAGGACCAGAGCCGCATGAGCACCAAGGGCCAGGATTGGCAGGGCAGCGGCGCCCAGTTGTTGGCCTGGCACTACGAAAAGAGCCTGGGCCGCTACTTCCGGGACAAGGAAGTGCTGGGGCCGCTGGTGGCCGGGATGGTCAAGGCCGGCAATGTCCTTTTCTGGGGCATCGTGGCGGTCATGGTCCTGTTGCTGGCGATGGCGCGCAAGCCGCAGGGCCTCTTCAACTGGCTACTGGTCCTGGCGCCGGCCGGGCTGCCGCTGTATTTCGTGATCGAGTATTCGACCTGGCTCTGGTGGTATGGCCACAATATGAACGAGATGGGGGCCTTCACGCTGAAGTCTTTCATGCCGACGGTCTTTGGTCAGGGCAAGGTGGCCCAGTTCACGACCAATTCGTATCCGTCCTACGGCTTCTGGCTGATGGTGCTGTTCTCCGTCCTGCTGATCGTCGCGGCCCTGCTGCGGCGGGAGCCGTCGACCGATGAGGACGACGAGTAGCAGGCGCCCGGGCGGCGCTATTCTCGTCCTGATTCTATATCTGGGCCTGTCGCCGATGGCGGTGGCGGGCCAGCCCTCCCTGCAGGACCTCATTGACCAGACCCCCGAGAACGGCATTCTGGTGCCGCCGCCCGGCGTCTATCATGGTTCGATCACCCTGGAGTATTAACTGACCATCGAGGGCCGGGGCGAGGTGACGATCGATGCGGGCCAGAAGGGTTCGGTCGTGTACCTCGACACTGATGGCGCCACGCTCAAGGGCCTGCATCTGACCGGCTCGGGCACCTCCTACAACGACATCGACGCCGGCGTGCAGGTGCGCGGCCGTTTCAACGTGATCAAGGACTGCGTCATCGACGACTGCCTGTTCGGGATCGATCTGCAACAGTCGGAGAACAACATCATCCGGCGCAATTCGATTACGGGCAAGCCCCTGGAACTGGGCCAGCGCGGCGACTCGGTGCGCCTGTGGTACAGCTTCAACAACAAGATCCAGGACAACGTCTGCACCGATGTGCGGGACATGGTCGTCTGGTACTCGGCCAACAACGAGATCACCGGCAACCGCACCACCGGCAGCCGCTATTCGCTGCACTTCATGTACTCGCGGTACAACCTGGTCGAGAACAACTGGTACTACGGCAACACGGTCGGCGTCTTTCTGATGTACAGCGACGGCGTGGTGCTGCGCAACAACCATATCCTGCACTCGGCCGGACCGACCGGCGTGGGTATCGGCTTCAAGGAGACCAGCGACCTGGTGATCGAGAACAACGAGGTCCTGTACTGTGCCAGCGGTCTGTACATCGATGTCTCGCCATTCCAGCCCGATACGATCAACCGCTTCCTGAACAACACCATCGCCTACAACGGCATCGGTGTGCGTTTCCTGAACGACTGGCACGGCAACATCTTCAAGGGCAACCAGTTCGCCGACAACCTGACCCAGGTGGCCGTCGGCGGCGGCGGCGCTACGGCCAATCGCAACGAATGGCTGGGCAACTACTGGAGCGACTACGAAGGATTTGACCGCGACCACGACGGCATCGGCGACAAGCCCCATGAGATCTTCGCCTACGCCGACCGCATCTGGCAGGACTCGCCCTATGCCCAGTTCTTCAAGGGGTCGCCGCTGCTGGAAACCCTGGATTTCCTGGAGCGGCTGGCGCCCTTTTCCGATCCCCGGTTGTTGGTACGGGATCCGGCCCCCAGACTGAAGAAGGAGGATGCGGGCGCTGTCCAGAGCCGCGATACGGCTTTCGGGTTCTGAGACGCCCTGCCACGTCATATGGCAGACAAGGACAACACGAAAGCGGCAGCGCCCGTCGATCTGCAGCGCCGCAAGTTTCTGCGCACGCTGGCCTTGGCCGGCGGTCTGGTCGGTGTCTCCCTGCTCGGTCTGGCTCCCGTGGCCTTGGGGCGCGTGCGGCGTCTGCGGCCGCCCGGGGCCCTGCTCGAAAGAGAGTTCCTCGCTTCCTGCATCAAATGCGGCCAGTGTGTGCAGGTCTGTCCGGTGGAGGCGATCTCCCTGGCCGACATTGCCGACGGGGTTGGCCTGGGCACGCCTTTCATCGACCCGCGCGCCCAGGCCTGTGATTTCTCCTGTGACGGCCTGCAATGCGTGTTGGCCTGCCCGACCGGAGCGCTGACCCACCACATCAACTACCCGCACGAGGCCGAGATGGCCGTGGCCGAAGTCGTGCGGTCGGATCTGTGCCTGGCCATGCGGGGCGAGGGCGTGCACGGTCCGGCGCGGGGCGTGGACTTCAAGGGTGTCCTGCGCTACGAGGAAATCGACCGCTGGCATGCGCAGCCAGTGGCTGAGCATGTCTATGACCTTGATGTCTGCGACCTCTGCGTGCGGCAGTGCCCGATCGAGATCCGCATTGCGCAGTGCAACGCAGGCAATCCCCCTGCCGGTGACGAGAACCAGTGTCCGCCCGAGCCGGCGATCCTGCTGGTGGAGAACGGTGAGAGGGAAGGGCGACCAACCTTAGCGCCGGAGGTCCTGTCCGGTTGCGTGGGCTGCGGCGTTTGCCAGATGATCTGCCCTGCCGAGCCGTCCGTCTTCGAAATGAATCTGGCTTCTCGGGGAGGCCAGGCATGAAAAAGCTGGTGGAATCCCTGGGCATGCTGC
>JAJRWA010000105.1 GCA_024277025.1 Candidatus Krumholzibacteriota bacterium
AGCCATGACACGACTCTTGATGCTTATCGCGCTGATCGCAAGCCTGACCGCCGGTGTCGGCCTGGGGGCCGAGCAGAAGCCGATCCAAACGCAGCAGTTTCGGCCGACGTGGCGGGTGGGGGACCAGTGGACAGTCCAGACGCAGAGCCGGCAGCAGCAGGTGGCCACGACGCAACAGAACCGGGTGACGGCCCGGTGGCGGTTCACCGTCGAGGCGGTCGACCAAGTCGGCGGCGGCGACTGTTTTCGGATCGTGATCCGGCCGGTCGAGGCGCAGGAGCCGAAAACGACCGTTTGGGTCGATCGAAACACCACGGCGATCCGGCAGATCCAGACGCAACTGCCCACGCCCGACGGCTACAAGACGGTGACCGAGAGCTATCGCAGCGGGGGCCAGGCCGCGCCGGTCGTGGGGCCGCTTTCGGTGCTGCCGATCGACCTGCCGCAGTTTCCCGAGCCGGGCATGAAGAGCCTCGACACTTATCAATACGAAACCGTCTCGGGCCCGGGCGGCATCAAGGCCCTCGGCGACGTGGGCTTCTCGACCGAGATCCGCCAGCGTTTCTCCACTCCGTCGGCCGAGCGGATGAAAGGCATTTTGGGCGACCGGCACATTAAGAGCCTCGAAAATCGGCCCGTGGTCGAAGTGGAGCTGAAGACGCCCGACGAGACGGTCCGCCAGATTTGGGGCGCCGGCTCGCCCTGGCCGCTCTTCTCGGACAATGGCACCACGCAAGCTCGACTGATCGACTCGACCCGGGCGGCCAAGCCGGCGGGCGAGCCGAATCGGCGGCCCAAACCCGGCCCGGCCGGCGCCGCGCCCTCGCGCGACGACGCAATCAAATCGCTGGCAACGACCGGCGGCAGCGAACGGGCGGCGGCGCGGGTCAAGCCCTGGTCGGGCTACTGGTGGCCGATCTTCGAGGGGAGGCTGCTGGTCCCTTTGGGCAAATACGATCGGCTCACCGGCCACCGCGCCGCCGTATGGGAGAAGCAACATAACCCGCCCGGCCCCGACGTGCCGAAATGGCACGGCTACTGCCATGCCTGGAGTGCCGCCGCCGTGCTGGAGCGGGAACCGGCCCAAGACCGCCAAGTAAACGCCAATCCAGCCCGGATCGGCTTCGACGTAGGCGATCAAAAAGGGCTACTCACCGCCTGCCATACCGAAGACCTGGCCAATAGCTGGGGCGACCGTTTTGGCGACGGCCAAGGGAGCGAAGACCCGCAAGACCTGCGACCCGACCGCCTTTGGCGGCTGTTGAAGCTGCACTTGAAACAACAGGGCGTGCCCCTGGTGCTCGACGTCGAGGCGGGCAGGCAGGTATGGAACTACCCCGTCTACCAGTACGAGATTCGCTACCGCCCGGCCCGTGGCGGCCAATACCTGGCCGACCTGACGTTGCTGATGGCCGACGACGCGGTCCAGCCCACCTACCGCGGCACCAAGCCGCGCAAGCAAACTTGCCAATTCACCTTCAAGATGCGCGGCGGCAACGTCGTCTCGGGCAGCGGCCAATGGGTCGGTCGCAGCAAGAAGGACCATCCCGACTTCGCCTGGTATCCGTTCAAGGCGGTGGCGGCCAACCCGGAAGTGAAGTATCCGAAAGTGCGGAAGCTGGTAGGCCAGGGCCAACCGACACCACCGACACCACCGGTTACACCACCGGTTACACCACCGACACCACCGGTTACACCGGTTACACCACCGGTTGCGCCACCAGCCACGCCAGTCACGCCGCCGAACGCTCAGCCGTCGACCGGCCCGGTCGTGGTTTCGCCGATCGAGCTGGTCGCGCTGATCGCCAACAAGACGTCATCGTTCGAGCTGGACGCCACCATCGACCGGTTCGACGGCGCCAGCTACAAGCCGGGCCAGACGTTCTTCATGCGGGTCAACAGCGAGAAGCCCGGCTACCTGTACCTGATCCAGGTCGATTCACACGGCACGCCGTCGCTGTTGTATCCCACGGCCGGCGAGGATAACCGGATCCCCGGCGGCCGACTGGTCGAGGTCAAGCCGAACGGCGCGGCCGATGGATTCCCGGTCGTCGGCCCGGCGGGTATTGTCCGGGTGAAGACCCTGGTCACCTCCCGGCCGCTGGCCTTTTCCGGCTCGTTGGAAACACGGCAACAGTCGCAGCAACAGAGACAAGCCCGACCGGTCCAATTCCGCTGGCACCCAACCCAACGCGGGCAGGTCCAGCAGCTTCTGTCGCAGAAGCAAACCCAGTTGGCCTCCCAACAGCTCGGCTGTCGCAAACCCCAAGACCTCCTCGGCCCCTTCGCCCAGGATATGACGACGTTCTATATCGACACCAAGTAGGAGATCTTTTGGAGTGCGGCGACTTGTCGCCGCTTTGCGTTTCACACCCCTTCTCAATCGATGACGCTCCTCAACCCTTCAACCGGCCATCGACTAGGACCAACAACCGGCAACAGCCGAGAAGAAAAAAGCGGCGACAAGTCGCCGCACTCCAAAGAGACGCTTTCGTGTGCAAATTGCATCTGCCATCAGAGTGGCTACAATTGATAAATCGTAGGCAGGAGGCATGTTGGTCCGCCGGGGTTCCCGGTCGGCGGCCGATGCCCGGGGAGAAGAGCATACGGCGGTTCCAAGTATCGGAGGACCACATGGTGCGAACGTTTCGATTGCGAATCATTTTGACGATCGGCCTGGTCTCCATCTTCGGCTGCGGCGCTTCGGCCGATCCACCGGGGCCGAATGCCGCCGATACGCAGAAGAAGGCGATCGACGTCCAATCGGCCGGTGCGGCGGCGGGTGGCGATGCCGGCAAGTGGGCGGTCGTTGTCGGCGTGAACCGCTACCTGGATCGATCCATCGCCAGCCTGCGTTACGCGGTGGCCGACGCCGAACTGGTCGCCAAAACGCTGGTCGAGAAGTGCGGGTATCCCAAGGACAACGTCCTGGTGATGACCGACCAGCGGCGCGACATCCTGCAACCGGGCCGCCTCAACCTGATCCAGGAGATTCCCGAATGGCTGGCCAAGGCCGGACCGAACGACACCGTGCTGATCTTCTTCTCCGGTCACGGCTTCGTCGATGACGAGGGCCAGACTTATCTGGCCCCGCGCGATTGCCAGCGGAAGAACTTGGGGCTTTACGCGCTTCGGTGCGACGAACTGATCAATTGGCTCCGCCGCTGCAAGGCGGGACGCAAGATGCTGGTCTTGGACTGCTGTCATGCCGGCGGAAAGGGCGTCGATCCGGTGGGCAGCTCGAGCGAAGAGATCGGCCAGACGTTCCAAAAGGCCAAGGGGCTGATCACGCTGGCAAGCTGCAACCAGACACAGCAATCGTACGAATGGCCCGAAAAGGGACACGGCGTGTTTACGTATTTCCTGGCCGAGGGACTCCGCGGCGCGGCCGACAAGGACCGCAACGGCCTGGTCGACTCGGACGAAATCTATAAATACCTCTGGCACAAGGTACCCGACCAGGCCCGAAACATGACCGTTCGCCAGACGCCGGTCCGCCGCATCGGTCCGGACGTGGTGGGCGTTTTCGAGTTGGCTCGCGTCGAACGGCCAGGTCTAACCCGTCGACCGCCCGAGCCACCCGGCAAGCTTACCGGCAAGCTTACGTTGACGTTCACCGTTCGCGCCAAGGACGCCCACGGCAAGCTTTTGGAAGGGGCTACCGTTTCGCTGGCCTACCGCTCGGCGCCCGGACAGCCGGATGCCATTCTTGCCAAGGCCGCGTCGGACAGCTCGGGGCGATGCAAACTGGTCGTGCCCGGCTACTGGGCGGAAGCTGAAGGAATGTTCTTTGCCGTGGCCCGCTATCGAGGTAATGCCAACCGCTTCAGTCTGTCCGGTTTTTCCGCCAACCGAAGTTGGCGTCTCTATGTTCC
>JAJRWA010000001.1 GCA_024277025.1 Candidatus Krumholzibacteriota bacterium
GACCCTGCTGGCGGAGAATCTGGCTGCCGGCGCGCATAGCCTGTACTGGGATGGCCGGGATGCCGCCGGACAGGCCGTGGCCAGCGGGCAGTACTTCTATCGACTGGATGCGGGCGGCCTGACCGCGGTCAAGAAAATGATACTGCTCAAGTGATCAAGTGCCATTGACGAGTTGCGCCGCGGTCCTGGCATGTGCCGGGACCGCGGTTTCTGTGAAGGCGATTTCGAGGTTGTGCCCGACGCCCCAGGGATTAGACTGTTGCCATTAAATCTCTGCCGCAAAAGATACTGCTGTTGGTGGCCACGCTGGCGTTGGGACTGGGCTTCGGCGAGGTCGTGGTCCGGGCGATCGGGTCAGTCGACTCGGCGGGGAACTTCGTCTTCAAGAACCGGATCATCAAGCCCCACAACCTGCCCTGGCGGGAGGTGGCGGCGTCGGTGCGCGAACTGCAGGCAAGCTCGACCTCGGTCATCATGTATGACGAGTATCTGGGCTGGACCCATCGACCGGGCAGCCGGTCGCGCGACGGACTCTACCAATTCAACAGCCAGGGCATTCGTTCCCCGGTGCCGGCCTACGCGGACCGACCCGACTCCGGGGTGCTGCGCATCGCCCTGTTTGGCGACTCGTTCACCCACAGCGACGACGTCGTCTACGAAGACTCGTTCGGCGCGCGGCTGGAAGCCGGTCTGCGTACGGCCGGGGTCCGCGCCGAGGTGCTGAACTTCGGTGTCGGCGGCTACGGAATCGATCAGGCCATGCTGCGCTACTTGGTTCAGGGACGGGCACTGAAGCCGGACCTGGTCGTGCTGGGATTTCAGCCGGAGGACCTCAAACGGAACCTGAACCTGCTGCGGCCCCTGTATGACCCCCGCACCAGGCTGCCCTTCGCCAAACCACGATTCATCTTCGAGGGCGATGGGATCAGCCTGATCAATGTGCCGGTGCTGCCGCCGGATCAGGTGGCCGGGGTCTTGCGCGACCTGGACCACTGGGAATTGCTGCCTCACGAGTACTTCTATGATGCGGCCGACTACCGCCGGGTCTGGTGGCGGTACAGTCGGCTGCTGGCCACGCTGGCCGACCTGGGAGCGGGGCCCGATGAGAGCTACCTGCTCAAGCGTGTGCTCTACCGGGATGGCAGTGAGGCGCAACGGCTGGGCTGGGCCGTGATCCGGAGTTTTGCCCAAGAGGTGGAGGCCAACGGAGCCGGGTTCATGATTGTGCATCTGCCCACGGTCGGCGACCTGGAGGTCAGGCAGCGGGCGGGCCGTTGGCCCTACCAGGCGTTCCTTGGGGCCCTGAAGGATCAGTACGATGTCGCGGATCCGGGTGACCGCTTGCTCTCGGCCATCATGGAACAGGGAGTCGCCGCGGTGTTTGCGGGCCACTATACTTCGCTCGGCAACCGAATCGTGGCCGAGACCGTGGGGGCGGCCATCGCCAGGGAAGAGGCCGGAACCGCCCGGCCGTCGGTGCCTGCCGAGTGAACGCCAGTGGACGATACGGGGTCAACCGGTCTGGTGGATACCGGCCGGTTCGGGGCGGCGACTGCCGATCACGCGCGCCGGATATCCGGCCAGCACGGACCAGGGGGGGTAGGATTTCTTGCCGACCACACTGCCGGCGGACACGACGCAACCGCGGGGCAGGTGCACTCCGGGCAGGATGATTACCGAGGTGCCGAGCCAGCAGTCATCCTCAATGACGACTTCCTCGCGTTCGTAGCCCTGCTCGATGATGGGAGTATCGGGGTCGCTGGTGATGTGGTTGATCGACCAGATCTTGACATCGGGTCCGAGCAGCACGCGATTGCCGAGGGTGATGCCGCCGGAGGCCTGCAGAAAACTGCCCAGGCCCAGGCCGCAGTCGTCTCCGACCCTAAGTTTGTGGATGCCGCGGAAATGGACTCCCTCCTGGATCAGAAGGTTTGTGCCGGCGGCGGCAAAGTAGCGGGGGATTCGCTTTCGCCTGAGTTCCTCGCCTGCGGCGCCGGGCCAACGGGACCAGATTGCGTTCAGGTACGCAAAACGCCCGTAGGGATCCTTCAGGTCCCAGTAGACTCTCTTGATGAAGCCAGCCACGAGCCTCCCCCATTTGTTATGCCCTGATCATCATAGATCTTTCGCCGGCTAAAAGCAACAATCGTACCAGAGTGCATTGCCGGGCACTATTCGGGCCCCTGCGGCGGCACCCGTTCTGTCGGCGACCTCATGAAGTGATGCATGGTGTGAAGAATTGATTAACTAACTGATTGAAAGGTCGATAGCATTATATAATAGTAGTCCTGAACCGGTTGATCCGTTCGCGGCGGTGGCTTTTGCGTGCGCTTCAACTGCTGATGTTTATTACTGATGCGGCAAGGAGTGAGGTATGTGCGGTATATGTGGAGTACTGGCGTTGGCTGGATCGCTGCGCCTGCCTCCCCGTGCCGCCGAACGGATGATCGGGGTCATCCGGCACCGGGGACCCGATGAGTTCGGCGGCTGGTGCGGCGACTCGATATTTATGGGCCATGCCCGTCTGAGCATCATCGACCCGCAAGGCGGTCAGCAACCCCTGTCCAGCGGCGACGGACGCTGCCACATCACGTACAACGGTGAAGTCTTCAACTACATCGAACTGGCGGCCGAGCTGGAAAAGCTGGGACATGTCTTCCGGACGCGCAGCGACACCGAAGTCATCGTCCAGGCCTATCTGGAGTGGGGACCCCGGTGTGTCGACCACTTCAACGGGCAGTTCGCCTTTGCCCTGTGGGACGAAAGGGAACAGACACTCTTCATGGCACGGGATCGCTTCGGGATCTGTCCGCTTTTTGTCGCCGTTCATGACAACAATCTTCTGTTCGCCTCGGAGATCAAATCGCTCAAGGCCTATCCGGGCACGGATTTCACATTGGATCCCGCCGGGATGGCTGAAGTTCTCTCCTACTGGGCGAATCCGGCACCGGGCACCTGCTTCAGCGGCGTGACCCAGTTGCCGGCCGGCCACTACGCGGTGGTGCGGCGGCAGCGCCGCGGCGCGGCGGCGGCCCATGGCTTGCCCGACTGCCTGGACGTGCAGCGCTACTGGACTCCCCAGTTTTTGCCGGCGGACCGCGACTGCCGCCACGTGCCGGAAGGCGAGCGCCGGGAAATGGCGGAGGGCCTGCGCGAGAAGCTGGACCGGGCCACTTCGCTGCGCCTGCGGGCCGACGTGCCGGTGGGCACCTATCTTTCCGGCGGCCTGGACTCGTCCGTGGTGACGGCCATCGCCCACGGCATCGCGTCCGGTAAACTGAGCTCCTACGGGCTGGGTTTCGCCGAGGCGAGTTTCGATGAGCGCCGCTGGCAGGAGATGATGTCGAGCCGGCTCGGGATCCGGCTCAACACGGTCGATATCGACGGCGATGAATTGTCCTCGCGTTTTCGCGAAATATTCTGGCACACCGAAGCGCCCCTGTCGCGGTCGGCGC
Source organism: Candidatus Krumholzibacteriota bacterium (assembly GCA_024277025.1). Classification (GTDB taxonomy): domain Bacteria; phylum Krumholzibacteriota; class Krumholzibacteriia; order LZORAL124-64-63; family LZORAL124-64-63; genus JAGRNP01. Next base: position 3,456 of record JAJRWA010000001.1, read on the forward strand.
CGGCCCCGCTGAGCGCCCTGAGCCGGCGGGTTCACGACAGCGGCTGCAAGGTGGTCTTGACCGGCGAAGGGGCTGACGAGGTCCTGGTCGGCTACAACATCTTTCGTGAGGCCAAGGTGCGGCGTTTCTGGCAGCGGGATCCGGATTCCACCCGACGACCGGAGCTGTTCACGCGCTTGTATCCGCACGCCGAAAAGCCGCCACTGGGATTCCTGCGCAGCTTCTACGGCAAGGGCCTCGACGATATCGCCGATCCGCTCTATTCGCACCGCCCGCGGTGGCGCAACATGTCGGCGGCAGGTTTCCTCAGCGCCGAAGCCCGGGCGGCGTTTGCGGCCGGTGGTTCGGAGGAGCGTCTGCTGGCTTCGCTGCCGGACGAGTTTGCCACCTGGGGACCGGTGGCCCGCGCCCAGTACCTGGAAATGACGATTTTCATGTCGGGCTACCTGCTCAGCTCGCAGGGCGACCGCATGCTGATGGCCAACTCGGTCGAGGGTCGGTTCCCCTATCTGGACCACGAGTTGGCGGAATACGCCGCCGGTATTCCGGCCTCGGTCAAACTCCAGTCCCTGCGCGAGAAGGCCCTGTTCAAGGACAGCGTGCGGGATCTGGTCCCCGCGGAAATCATTGCCCGGCCCAAGTTCCCGTACCGGGCGCCGGGCAATGGCAGCTTCAGCACGGACCAGGGGGCGCAGATGGTCCAGGAATTCCTGATTGACGACGAGAGCGGCTGGGATCTGTGGCAACGCAGCAAGGTCCTGGCCCTGGTGGACAAGTGGCGCGCCGGTCGCCTCAGCAGCACGCGGGATGACCAGTCATTCCTGGCGGTTCTCGGGGGCCGTATGCTGCAGGCGGATTTCGGCCGCGATTTCGAACAGCGAGTCACTGCCCTGGCCCTGCGGCCCGGACAGATTGAATGGAGGGTCTAGCAAGATGTCGGATACCAGAACACTTGTGCGGGAATTCGTCGTGCGGAATTTCCTTTTCGGTGATGCGTCGGGCCTGGAGAGCGATTCCGTTTCGCTGCTCGACAGCGGGGTCATGGATTCGATCGGTGTCATGGAATTGGTGGGCTTCCTTGAGGACGATCTGGCGATCGAAGTGCCGGACACCGACCTGATTCCGGACAACCTCGATTCCGTGGACAACCTGGTGCGCTACGTCGAGAGCCGGCAGGGGCAGTCATGACCACACCGCGCCTTCTGGTTGACGGCCTGCTGCGCGCGGCGGCGGCAACGCCGGACAAGGCCGCGATCATCGCCGGCGCCGAAACCTGCACCTATGAGCAGTTGGGGGATCGTGCGGCGCGCCTGGCGGCGTACCTGGTGGCCAGGGGTGTGGCGCCCGGGGACCGGGTGGCGGTCTATCTGGACAACGGCTGGCAATGCGCCGCTGCGGTCTATGGTGTGCTGCTGGCCGGCGGCGTGTTCGTCGTGATCAATCCCCAGACCAAGACCGACAAGCTGCACTTCATGCTGGCGGATTGCGGTGCGGTGGGCCTGATCACGGACCGGCATCTGGCGCGGCAATACGAACCGGCGGTCGCCGACCTGCCGGCCCTGCGGACCATCATGTCCTTCGGTACGGGCGCCGCAACCGGTGAGCAGCCGCTGGTCGTCGATGCCGGCCGGGTGCTGGCTGACGAGGCGCCGCTGACCAGGCCGGTGCCCCGTGAACCCGCCGACCTGGCCGCCCTGATCTACACTTCCGGCAGTACGGGTGAACCCAAGGGTGTCATGCAAAGCCAGGGCTCGATGGTTTTTGCGGCCCACAGCATCATCGAGTACCTGCAGCTGGCGACCGAGGACCGCATTCTCGTCGTCCTGCCCATGGCTTTCGACTACGGCCTCTACCAGTTGCTGATGTCCGTCTTCAAGGGCGCGACTCTGGTCGTCGAACGGTCATTCGCCTTCCCGGGGCAGATCTACGAGGTGATGAAGCAGCAGCGCGTGACCGTGGTGCCGGGCGTGCCCACGGTTTTTGCCACGATGCAGGCGTCGCTGCGCAAGGCTGCCCTGGAATTTCCGGACGTCCGGCTGGTCACCAACACCGCGGCGGCGCTTTACCCGTCGCTGCTGCCGGCGCTGGGTGAGCTGTTTCCCAACGCCAGAATCTGCAAGATGTACGGGTTGACCGAATGCAAGCGTGTCTCGTATCTGGACCCCGACCTTTTGGCCGACCACCCCAGCTCGGTGGGCGTGGCCATTCCGGGTACGTGGGTCTCCCTGCACAATGCGGATGGCTCACCGACCAGGCCGGGCGAGCCGGGTATCCTGCACGTCCATGGCCCGCACATCATGATCGGCTATTGGAATCGGCCCGAGGCGACGGCACGGATGCTGCGGATCGATGCCGAGACCGGCGAGCGGGTGCTGGTGGCCCAGGACCTGTTCACCCAGGACGAGGACGGCCTGCTCTACTTCGTGGGACGGAGCGACGACATCATCAAGACGCGCGGTGAAAAGGTCAGTCCGGTGGAAGTCGAGAATGTACTCTGCCGGCTGGATGCAGTGGCCGAAGCGGCGGTGATCGGGTTGCCGGATGAGCACCTCGGCGAGCAGATCCGGGCCTATGTGGTGCGGAGCGCCGGCGCTGAACTGACCGAGGCGGCGTTGCGGCGCCATTGCGCGGCGCACCTGGAGAATTTCATGGTGCCCCAGTCGATCGTCTTCGTCGAGGCCCTGCCCCGGACGGGCAACAACAAGATCGACAAGAAGCTGCTGGTCGCATGGAGCAATGAGGATGGATAGGCGGAACTACGGTGAGTTGCTGGCCAGGCTGCAGGCGCACTTGGAGCTGCCGCCGGACAAGCCGGACGAGGACTACGAGAGCACTCTGCGCGCCTTGTGGCTGGCGGCGGCGGACCGGCCGATGTCCGCGGACGCGGCCGGAAAACACGAACTGCCACCGCTGACCGACGGTCAGCACCGGCAGCTCGAGACGTGGGTCGGCGAGAGACTGGCCGGCCGGCCGTTGGCCTACATCACCGGTCGCCAGAGTTTCATGGGCGTCGATTTCGTGGTGCGGCCGGGGGCGCTCATACCTCGGCGTGAAACCGAGTTGCTGGGTGAGGCGGCCCTGGCTGTTCTGCGCGGGTACCCGGAGCAGCCGGTGGTCCGGTGCCTGGATGTCTGCACCGGTTGTGGCAACCTGGCGATCGCTCTGGCGATCCAGTGGCCGGCGGCCCGCTTCCTGGCCAGTGATCTTTGCGAAGAGGCGGTCGAAGTGGCCCGTGAGAACGCCACCCTGCACGGCCTGGAAAACGATCTGGGCCTGTTCGTCGGCGATCTCTTTGAACCTTTTGCCGCGGCGGAACACCATCAGCGGTACGATCTGATCACTTGCAACCCACCCTATGTTTCCTCGACGAATGTGCCGCAGATGGCAGCGGAGATCTCCGGTCACGAGCCGCCTGCGGCGTTTGACGGCGGCTTCGGCGGCATGGCCATCCTGCGACGCCTTGTGGCCGAGGCGCCGCAGTACCTGGTGCCCGGCGGCTGGCTCGTCTTCGAGGTGGGGGCGGGCCAGGGCGAGGCCGTGATCAAGCGGCTGCGCGCAAGATCGCCTTTCCGCGAGATCGACGGCGTGTGCGATGCCGCCGGAACCGTGCGTGTGGTGACTGCCCGGCTGTGATATGGTCGAGCCCGCTTTCCGACAGCCCAAACAGGTAGGAGAAATCCGTGTTCAACAGTGAAGTCCTGACTCTCGATCTGGCCCGCGAGGCCGACGAAATCGGCGCCGCGCTGCGCGCGGCCGTCAGCGATCGTGTCCGTCGTCGCGGTGTCGTGCTTGGCCTCAGCGGCGGCATCGACAGCTCGGTAACCTGTGCCCTGGCGGTGCGGGCCCTCGGCAAGGAACGGGTCTTCGGTATCCTCATGCCCGAGCGTGACTCGAACGACAAGAGCACCGAACTGGGCACGCTGCTGGCCGAACACCTGGGTGTCGACTTCGTGGTCGAGAGCATCGAGCCGACCCTGCGCGCCATCGGTTGCTACGAGCGGTTCGACACGGCTGTGCGCGGAGTGGTGCCGGACTACGGTCCGGGCTGGCAGAGCAAGATCGTGCTGCCGGAGAACCTGCTGGACTCGGACCGCGTGAACTTCTTCCGCCTGGTCGTCAGCGATCCGGACGGCAACCAGTCCTCGGTCCGGCTGCCGCCGCGGGTTTACCTGGATCTGGTGGCGGCCACCAATTTCAAACAGCGCATCCGCAAGAACATCGAATACTACCACGCGGACCGGCTGCACTTTGCGGTGGCCGGCACACCGAACCGTCTGGAGTATGATCAGGGATTCTTCGTCAAGAACGGCGACGGCGCCGCGGACATCAAGCCGATCGCCCACCTCTACAAGACACAGGTCTACGCCATGGCCCGCCATCTGGGGCTGCCCGAGGTGCTGTGCAATGTCGTGCCCACGACCGATACCTACAGCATGGAACAGGGCCAGGACGAGTTCTACTTTGTCCTGCCCTACCCGCAGATGGACTTGCTGCTCTGGGCCCACAATCACGGTGTGAGCGCGGCCGAGGCAGCGCCGGTGCTGGAACTGACCGAGGTTCAGGTGGAGCGGGTATTCCGGGATATCGAGCGCAAGCGTTCGACCACCGCCCCGCTGCATCTGGGGCCCGTGTTGCTCAAACCAGTGGACGAGGTGTCGCACTAGCGGGGTGTCGCACAACTACCGGTTGCCGGCTGTGGCCAGGGCCTCTTTCAGAAATGAAATGAAGGCCTTGGCCGCCTGCGTGTTGCCCTCGCTGCTGGGGTGGCTGTTGCGGCCGTCCTTGGTCGGGTAGGCCGACCAGCCACTCTCATTGCCGTCGGTCAGGATGTTGTAGTAGTCGAACACCTGCACGTTGTGGCCCTCGTAGTCGGCCAGCCAGCCGTTCTGTGAGTCGCTCAACCAGGCGTTGAACTGCCGGGCCAGGCTGGCGTCCGGCCCTGACCCCGAGAACCAGCCTTTCACTTTCTGGGACAAGCCCCTGGGCTGCGGCTTGACCAGGGGCGGCGCTGTCATGGCGATGAAGAGCACCTCGGGCTGCTCGGCAAAGTAGGGCAGCAGTGAGCGGTAGGCGGCCTTGGCGTTGGCCACCGTCAGCTCGGTCGCGTCCGGATCGCCGGGTTCGGTGCCGGCGCTCTTGAAGTCATTGTTGGGGAAGCAGGACTTGAAGGCGACGATGCGGTTGGTCCGGCCGTCCGGCAGAAGCTCATCCTGCTGCCGGGTCCTGAGAATCCGTTCCATCTGATCCCTGAACTTGGCGTGCCAGTCGTGGATGTCCGTGTCCTGGCCCACGAGGGAACCGTAGGATGCTTCGTGGACTTCGTAGCCGCTCTGGCTGAGCAGATCGCGCAGGCCACCGCCGTTGGGGTGGGAAGTATAGATGCACTGGGAAGTGGGCAGGCCGGCCACCGGCACCTGGGGCCCCGCCGGTGCGAGCAACTGGCCACCGCAGGAATGGTCGATAAAGAGAATCGGCACACCGGCCTCCTTGCTGGCGGTTTCGCCTGCGGAAACGGCGGCAGCTGTCGTGATCAGCAGGCCGACCAGGGCCAGCCTCATGACAGCTGCTTGCCGGTGGTGGTTGAGTCTTGGCACGATCAGTCCTCTGGGCTGAAGTTCTGGTATTGAATCCGAGTACTGACCACATGGTATCACAACGGCCCGCCGACCGGTAGGGGTGGCGGGCCGCTGGTCGGCTTTCCTGAATCGTGCGCCGGCTATTCGATCAGCGTCATTTTGCCCCTCAATACCTGTCCGGGAGTGGTCAGCCGGTACAGGTAGATGCCTGACGGCGCCGGCCGGCCGTTCTGGTCCAGCCCTGCCCAGCGGAAGGTGTGCGTGCCGGCGGGCAGGTCGCTGTTGACCAGTGTCCGCACGAGCCGGCCGGCGGTATCGTACACCGCCAGGTTCACCGCGCTGCGGGCCGGCAGGGCAAACCGGATCGTCGTTGCCGGATTGAAGGGGTTCGGATAGTTCTGGTCCAGGACCGGTTGCCGGGCGGCCAAGTCGCCAACGGCGCTGACGCTGCCGGTCGGTTCGCCAACCACGACCAGAACCGGTGTGCGCGTGCCGGCGATTTCAGCTTCGGCTGCGGCATTGTCTTCACCCAGGCCCAATGTGAAGGTGCGCCCGGCTCCGGACATTCTCGGTACCAGCGAGTTGGCCGACGTGTTCATCACCCGACCGTAGCCGAAGACAGTCATCTCGGGCGTCGAGGTGCTGGTCTGACCCTGGCTGCGGTAGGAATCCGGATCAACATCGCCGGCGTCATCGCTCAGGTAGAGATAACGTGAGCCGGCCGTGTCGTGGAAATAGAGCCACTGGGGATCGGCGAGGGCCGTTTCCCACTTGTCGGCGTTGTCCATGGCACCGGTCGTGGTACCGTCTGAGCGGACCACCACGTCGCCTGCGTCCAACTGGCCGCCGGGTGTGCCCTCGTACAGGAACCAATACGAACCGTCGTTGCTGGCGCCGACCTGCTCGACGGTCAGGCGGGCAAACGTCTGGTAGAATTCCCACAGCAGAATCCACTCGTTGGCCGGATCGTTGGTCACCGAGCGGACGGTCACCTTGAGGGGGCCGGCGTTGACCAGGGTCGTGGTGGCGTTGTCTAATCCCGGGTGGAAGAAGCTGGCGTCGGCGTCACCGGCGGTGAAGACGAGGTTGGGAATCCCCCGGTACTCGCCCGCCGTCTTGCTGCCGGAGATGTCGTGGAAGCCGATCCAGTCCTGGCCGTCGTTGTCGACGATGCTGGCCAGGCCGCCGCCCGCCCGGTGGTAGTAGTAGTCGGCGCGGGGGGTGCTCACCAGATAGGTCATCTGGTTTTCGTACATCAGGCTGTCGACCGAGACCGGTGCCGGAACAGCGGGCGCCGGCGGGCAGTCGCCGCAGGCGCTGACCACGTCGAAAAGAACCCGGAAGTGGCGTGTGCCCAGGGCCGGCGTTGTGTCGTTCATGACAAAAACGAGGTCACCGGCAGCGAAGCTCGTCGCATCGAATCCCGGCGCGGCGTCGAACTGGAACAGGATCGCGTTGTTCACGATGGCTCCGGCAGTATCCACTTCGACCACCTGGAACGCCGCAGGGTCCAGGGTACCGGTCACGCCGGCCAGAAAGGCTGTCAGATCGAGCGGGGCCTCCACGGGCAGGTCCACCCGTGCCGCGGATCCGGATTCGACCGTGACATCGAACCGGTACTGCTGGGCTGCCTGTGCCGGTCGCGGCGCGGCCAGCGCCAGTCCAATCAGCAGAGCGGTCCCCAGGAGCCACGTCCAGCGGGGCCTGGCCCGGCCTGATCTTTCCTGCACGGCCCGGGTTTTCTGAAAATAGTCGGCAGTATGCAACTGTACGGGAAAGACTTGCTCGTTGTTCACGCGTGACCCTCATCTTTGCAACAGGCGAAGCGGGCCCCGTGGCCCTCAATTGGCTTTGCTTGATTCTACCACAAGTATTGTCGCCCAAAAAGCACAAAACAACAAAAAAGAACATATATAAACAGAGGCACGGCGTGTTCTGGGTGTTTTTCCCCAGTCAATCCCAGACACTGTTACCCCTCAATGGGCAATGAGGGTCAGACAAACGAAGGAGTCCCGGCTGTCCACAGGCACGCAGCGCCGGGGACAGCCGGGACTCCCTTGTTTGTCTGACCCTCAGCAGCCGTCTACTTGACCTGCCCCTGCAGCCATTTCGTCGTCACGCTCTTGGGTCGCTCGATCGGCGAGCCCATGGCGCGGTTGATGACCAGCTGGCTGAGCATGCCCATGGCCCGGCTGACCGAGAACAGCACCGTGTAGTAGCTGAACTCGCGCAGGCCGTAGTGGTGCAGCAGGGCACCGCTGCCGGCGTCGACGTTGGGCCAGGGGTTCTTGGCCTTGCCGTGTTCCTTGAGCACACCCGGTACGATCTCGAAGATCTTGTTGACCAGGGCCATCACCGGATCATCCGGGAAGTGCTTCATGCCGAATTCGCGGAAGGCGACGTAGCGGGGATCGCTCACGCGCAGCACGGCGTGGCCGTAACCCGGGATCACTTTGCCACCATTGAGCGTGTCCCAGGCGTACTGGGTCAGTTGCTCGTCCGTCGGCACACCCTTGAACTTCTTCTTCAGCTCCAGGACCCACTTCAGGCACTCCTGGTTGGCCAGGCCGTGCAGCGGACCGGCCAGGCCGTTCAGGCCCGCGGAGACCGAGTAGTAGGGATCGCTCAGGGCCGAGCCCACCAGGTGGCAGGTATGGGCCGAGACGTTGCCGCCCTCGTGGTCGCTGTGCAGCACCAGATACAGGCGCATGCAGTCGGCGAACTCGCCGCTCTTGTCGGGCACACCCAGCATGTGGGCATAATTTTCGGCCCAGGTCAGGCCCTTCTTCGGCGCAATGCGCTTGCCCTTGTTGAATCGCATGCGGTAGATGCCCGCGGCGATGGCCGGCATGCGGGCCAGCAGATCCATGCTGTCCTCCAGGGTCGGCTTCCAGTAGTCCATCTTGTTCATGCCGTCGGCGTACGCCTTGGCGAATTTGCTCTCGCGCTGCATGACCAGCACCGCGGTGTCGAGCATGCACATGGGGTGCGAGTTCCTGGGCATGGCTTCCAGAACCTTCCACACGTAGCTCGGTACCCTCGCCCGGCTGCTCAGCTCTTCGGTCAGCGCCCGGCGGTCCTTGGCGTTGGGCAGCGACCCGGTGCAAAGCAGGTAGAAGGTGTCTTCGGGCGTCTTGTTGACCAGATCTCCCACGGGAATGCCACGGATCAGCAGGCCCTTGTCGGGCGGTACTTCGGATGTGTCGCAGACCATGCCCTTGACGCCACGCATGCCGCCGTAGGCCTGGAGAATGGTGACATCGCTGATTTTCTTGCCGCCATTTTTCTTGACCAGGGTACGGATCTCATCGCGCCACACGGGAATGTTTTTGGCGAGTGCATTCTGGAGCTTGGCCATGACGCCCTCCTTCAGGGTTTATTGTCGCTCGCGCAAATCCCATAAAAACAGGAGTTGTTTGCACTTGTGGCGACACCATTCTGCCTGTTGCCAACTTAACCACTGCGAATGGGGATTTCAACCATCTCCTGCGGTCGGCCGGTTTTTTCCGTGTAAATCGGACCGATGCCTATTACCATTGACCGGTCACATTCAACCGGTTGATCACTGGAGGACATCATGTCTGACGAAGTGAAACTCTGCGTGGAGATCCTGGAGAAGGCGATCGTCTTCGAGGAAGAGGGCATGGCTTTCTTTAAGGACCGCGCCCAGAACGCGCCTTCGGTCCTGGAGCGCAATCTCTTCAATTCCCTGGCCAAGGATGAGGCCGGCCACAAGGCCCACCTGGTCCAGTTGCGCGAGGACATCCTGCGCGAAAACAGCCTGACGGCCCTGCCCGACGTGACCGATGATCACGTCATGGATGTGCGGGCCATTTTCACCGGTGCCTTGGCCGATGTGCATGATCCGTACAATTTCGAACTGGAAGAGCTGGAGATCATCAAGGGCGCCATGGACGTCGAACGCCGTGGTTACGAAATGTACAGCCAGGCGGCGGCAGCCGTGACGACGCCCAAGGCCAAGGATCTTTTCGGGCATTTGGCGGTCGAGGAGCAGAACCACTTCACGCTGCTGAAAAACACCTACGACTACATGGCCGACCCCGAGGGCTTCGCCGGTTTCGACGGCAATGCCATGCTGGATGGTGGCTAGACTTGGATCGGACCGCTGCCCGCGATTTCTTCCGCGATATTACCCCCCTGGCCCCGATGGCCATGGGGGGTAATTTGCCTTATCGACGCCTGTGCCGCCAGTACGGTGCCGTGCGCACCTGCAGCGAGATGGTGCTGGCCCACAAGCTGGTCAAGGGGGGCGAGCGGCCGCTGATCCGGCACCATCCCGACGAAACCGATTTTGGCGTCCAACTGGCCGGCAAGCGTCCCGAGGTCATGGCCGAGGCGGCCCTGATCGCGGTCGAAAGCGGCGCCCGATTCATTGACCTGAACTTCGGCTGTCCCATCGACGTGGTCGTGCGGCGCGGCTCGGGCGCGGCATTGCTCAAGCGTCCGGCCAAGCTGGCGGAAGTCGTGGCTGCGGTGCGGGCGGCGGTCGCGGTGCCGCTGTCGGTGAAGCTGCGACTGGGCTATGCCGAGAAAAAGTTGAACGTCGTGGATCTGGCCCGTAGGGTGGAGGACGCTGGCGCCGACGCGGCGGCCATTCACGGCCGCACGCGCAACCAGCGGTACAGCCGCAGTGCGCGCTGGGATCTGATCGACGAAACCCAGCGCGCGGTCGGGATGCCGATCCTGGGCAACGGCGACCTGCTGACGGTATGGGACCTGCAGAAGCGGCGTGAGGAAACCTGTGTGCGCTCGTTCCTGGTGGCGCGCGGGGCGTTGAAGAAGCCCTGGATATTCGAGGAGTTCGCCACGGGGCAACCCATCTATCCGGATGTGCCGGCCCGCTGGGCGATCATGCGCCGCTACTTCGAACTGGCTTGTGAGCATTTCGGCGACGACGAGAAGGGGCTCGGGCGGGTGCAGCGGTTCTTTTTGTGGCACCTGAAATTCTGGCACCGCTACCACCCCTGGACGAAAGCCGAACACACGGCCCAATGGCCTGATTCGCTGATGCAGTCGCGCAATCCGAGTCGCACCGGAGACGGCGATGCGGCCTTGCTCGCCAGCAGTGACGAGGCGGATCACGAGCTCATCTGGCGCAGAGTTCTTGACACGGACTACCCCACCGACTAGTCTGCCTTTCGCCGCCGGGGTGGACCCCGTGCGGATACATTTCGAATTCTTGCGGCCATTGAACCAGCGGAAGTCCGGTGCGAATCCGGCGCGGCCCCGCCACTGTAAGCGGTGACGAAACCTGCAGAAATGCCACTGATCGAAGGACAGGATGTCCGGATCGGGAAGGCGCAGGGAGTAGGACGACCCGTAAGCCAGGAGACCGGTTCACGGCCTGCCACCACCTTCGTGGGCGAGGTATGGCTTTGGCGTTCGGTCCCGGCAGGGGATTTTCCCGCAGCGATTTTTGGCGTGCATTCGCGCTGGCGGCAGCTCTGGAGCTGACCGCTGCTTTGCCGTGCCCAGCGGTTGCGGCCGAGGTGGCGGCGACGGCTGTGGTCTACGCCGATACGCTGCTCGTGGCGGCCGGCGTGGCGGTGGGGCCGGCCGGGCCGGCGACCGCCAGCCTGGTCACACGGCTCGAGATCGAGGACACGCCGGGCGTGACGGACATCAGCGATCTGCTGGCCCGGGTGGCCGGTCTGCAGTTGGCCCGGCTCGGTGGCTGGGGGGCTTCGGCGGTGCCGTCGTTGCGCGGTTCAAGCGCGGCCCAGATTCGTTTCTTTGTCGACGGGATGCCGTTGCCCGAGGCCCAGACCGGGCTGGCTGCGTTTGAGCGGGTGCCGTTGGATCGCTTGCAGGCGGTGGAGGTCTACCGCGGCGTGGTGCCGGCCGGTCTTGGCGGGGGTGGCGGGGCGGGGGCGATCAATTTCATCACCCGTGACGTGGCCGACGGCGTTGACGCCAGCGTGATGGCGGGCTCGTTCGGTGAACGGGGCGGCCGGATCACCGTCGGCGGGACGGCGGCGGACAACTCGCGCTCCGGCCTGATCGGACTGCATGGCCATCGGGCCGACAACGATTTCGAATTCCTGGACCACAACCAGACTTTCCATCGCAGTGATGACGATACCGTGCGCACGCGCGAGAACGCCTGGCTCGAGGAATATGGAGCCTGGGGCAGCGGTCGCTGGCAGCGTGGCCGCCTGTCGGCCCGGGGCAGCCTGGGGTACACCCGGCGCGATGGTGGGCGGCCGGGCCCGCTTGGCTATGAGAGTCCGAATGCCAGCGTGCGCTACGACAGGATGGATGCCCAGGGCCATCTGGACTGGGCCGACGGTCTGGTCAGGGCCGACCTGTCGGGTGGCCGCGACAACGAGTATCTCTTTCATCCGGTGGCCGGCGAAGTCGGCTTTCTGCCGCCCGGCACGACCCACACCGCAAGCGATGACCTGTACGGCCGGCTGGCCTGGTCGCCGACCCTGGTTGACGGCCTGCTGTCGCTTGAGGCGGGCCTGGATTGGCGTGGCCAGTGGCAGGACGAGCAGATAGCCGGCCGCAGTGAGCCGCAACGGTCGCGGCGCACGACGTCGGCCTTCGCCGCGGTGGTCATCGACTTCTTTGGTGACCGTCTGCGTGTCGTGCCGACCTGGCGCTGGCAGCACAATCGCGACAACTTCCCGTTGACGCCGATCCCCTGGTTGCAGACCGGGTCCGGGAATACCCGCGATGACATTTCACCCTCACTGGGGGCCGTCTGGACCGTACAGCCGGACCGCTTCTTCGTCGAAGGCCATGCGGCCCGTACGGTGCGGGTGCCGACCTGGGTCGAGCTCTTTGGCCATCGTGGCGGCGTCGACGGCAATCCCGCTTTGCAACCCGAAGAAATAGGCTCAGCCGACCTGGCCTTCAGCGCGCGCCGGCTGGGGCCGCTCGCCGGCCGTCTGGCCGTGTTTTTTGCCGCAACCGACGACCGGATCATCTTTGTTCAGAACAGTCAGCGCACGAGCAAGGCGATCAATCTTGGGCGCACGGTGGCGCGGGGAGTGGAGTTGGAACTGGTGGCTGACCTGCCGCTGCAGATGGATCTGAGCGGCAACCTGACGGTGCAGCGGGTCACCGACCGTGGCGCGGATCCGGCGTACTACGACAACAGCCTGCCCTTCTTGCCGGATGTCGAAGCGCAGGGTCGGCTGACCGGGCGGCTGGCCGACTGGCATCCCTGGTTGGCGGTCGGCTACATGAGTGGGAACTACCGCGATCGGGCCAACACCGAACTGGACCGGGCCCCGGCGCGCACGCGCTGGAATCTGGGCCTGAGTCGGAACTGGTATCCGCCGTGGCTCGGTCCCGCCGGGGTTTGTTCGCTGAGCGGCGCGGTGATCAATCTGACTGACAACGCGGTGTACGATGTGGAGGGCTTCCCCCTGCCGGGACGCTCCTGGCAACTGGCCGTCAGACTGAGGAGATAGTGTGCGTAACTTGCTGTGGGCGTTGTTGATAATGGTTGTCCGGGCCGGCCTGGCATACGGTGCCGGGGCGGCCTGGGTGGTGACAACCGACTACTCGGGTTTCGGTCGTGTGCGAGCCTTTGATCAGGTTCAGCCCTGGTCAGTCAGCGGTGACCTGGCGACGATTCCGGGTGATGCGGTGGCTCGGTACCACGCCGGTCTGGTCTATGTGGTCGGGCGCGGCGGGGCGAACCTGCTGCAGGTCTATGATCCGGCGGCTGGTTTCGCGCTGGTCCGGGAATTCAGCCTTGGCAGCGGACTCAATCCCCAGGACATCGCGTTCGACCGAAGCGGGGAAGCCTACATCAGCTGCTATGACCAGGCGGTCCTGCTGCGGGTGGATGTGACGGCCGAGACGATCCTCGGTACGTATTCCACCGCGGCCTACGCTGATGCTGACGGGATTCCGGAAACGAGCTGGTGTGTGGCGCAGGGCGACAAGCTGTACCTCACCTGTCAGAAACTGGATCGCAACAACTGGTATGCACCGACCGGACCCGGCCAACTGCTCGTGTTCGACATGGCGGACGAGACTTTCCTGGCGCCGATCGATCTGGTGGGCGCTGATCCGTACACGCAGATCGAAGTCCAGGCCGACGGCCTATTGCGCGTGGGGTGTGCCGGCTTCTTCGGCGTGGCTGACGGCGGTATCGAAGAGATCGACCCGGCGGCGGGATCGAGTCTGGGCTACATCGTGACGGAAGCGGCCCTGGGCGGTGACGTGACGGCCTTTGTGACCACCGGTACCGGCGTGATCCACGTGTTGATCAGTGACCCCGCGTTTGTGACGAGTTTGCGGCGTTACGATCAGGCGACCGACCGACTGACGGTGCTGGCGACAGGTGGTGGCTACGTGCATGCCGACGTGGCTTTCGACGGCGGCTTTCAGCTCTATGTCGCGGACCGGACGCCGGCGGCTTCGGGTCTGCGCGTGTATGACATCAGCAGTGGCACGGAACTGACCGGCAGTGTGCTGGCCACCGGGTTGCCGCCGTTCATGATCGTGTTGCCGGGGGCGCCGGACTTGTCGCCGGTTCCGCCGGTGGCCGGGCTGGGAGAGCTGACCCTGGCTCCGCCATTTCCCAATCCCTGCAATCCCCGGGCGGAGGTGGTTCTCAGTGGGCGGCCCGGGGCTGCGGTGAGGGTCTCGATCTTTGATCTGGCCGGCCGGCGCCTGCTGGTCGAGGCCACTATCCTGGCCGCCGATGGTACGGCCAATTGGCTTTTTACGGGACTGGACAGCCGTGGGCGAAGCCTGCCGGCTGGCGTCTATCGTGTTGTGGCCCAAAGCGGAACGGGTTTTGCCGCGCGTTCCATCACTCTCGTCAAGTAGTGTTGTTGTCTTACTACAACCAAAGGAGAAGCATCATGCTCAGGAAAACGATCGTGATTCTGGTTCTGGCCTTGATTCCCACCACACCAGCCCTGGCCCAAATGGCCGACACCGGCCAGGTGAACCAGGAGTACGCCCGTAGCGACGGGGCCCTGGTCGGCTGGGCGAGTCAGGTCATCAGTTCAGTGCGGGGGCCTCAGGACTACCAGTTGCCCGAGCTGGGGCTGGCCGCCTTTGGCACCGGGACCGATATCCTGGGCGCCAATGGCACGCCTTTCAGCCTGGGCGACGGCGGCTCGATCACCGTGGCCTTCGACCTGGAGATTGCCAACGGGAGCGGTGACGATTTCGTCGTCTTTGAAAACGGTTTCGCCTGGAACGGCGTCTATATGGAACTGGGTTTCGTCGAAGTCAGCAGCAACGGCAGTGACTTTGCCCGGCTGCCCGCCTTCTGTCGCCAGGACTCGGTGGTCGGGCCCTGGGACACCTCCGATCCGGCCCTGTTCTACAACCTGGCCGGCAACTACGTCGGCGGCACCGGTTTTGATCTGGAGGATCTGGTCACCGCGGGCGACGCGCTGGTGGCCAGTGGCTTGGTGGACCTGAACCACATTCTGTTCGTGCGGGTGGTGGACGTGATCGGTGATCTGGCCGGCAACGCGACCCAGGACTTCCTCGGCCGGCCGGTGGCTGATCCGTATCCCACGACCGGCGAGGCCAGTGGCATGGACATCACCGGGGTCGCGGTGATCAACACCGGCGCGGTGGCGGTCGAAAGTCTCAGCTGGGGGGGCGTCAAGAGTTTGTATCGCTGAGCGGATGCGGCCTGGGCCATTGGCGTCTGGGGCGCTGTGCTGGGGTCGGTGCTGCTCCTGTTGCGCAAGCGGCTGGCGGCGCCGGTGTTTCTGGTCGCCCTGGTGACCATGGTGCTGACGGCGATCCGCAACTACGGCCTGGCCAACGGCCTGGAGGTCATGGGTGGTGCATTTCCGCTCATCTTCACCGCTGTGATTTTCGCCATATCGGTGGCCCTCTGGCTGTATGCACGGGCCATGGCGCGCCGTGGGGTGCTGGATTAGCGGACAGGGCCGACGCGGCGCTACAACCGCGCCACGCCGATCCAGGCCGCGTGCATGGCGGCCACCATCATCAGGAAGACCAGGCGCGCCCGCGACGGCGACAGACCGGGAAAGGTAATGCCGATGCTGCCGGTCGGGCAGTTGCTCAGGCAATCGCCGCACAGGGTGCAAGCTTCGCCCGGTACGCGCCGCAGGACGTCTTCGGGGTAGAGCGCGTCGTAGCGGCAGGCGGGAGTGCAGGCGCCGCAGTCGGTGCATGACGGCGTGATTTTCAGACGCCAGGGGCTGACCCTGCCCAGACGAGTGGCCACCCATCCCATGGGGCACCAGGCCGTGCAGTGGGTCATCTGGCCGCTGCGCCGGGACCAGAACACCATCAGGCCGACACCGACCAGACCGAAGGAAGCCGCCAGCCAGCCCGCAGTGAACGTGCCGACGCCCAGTCGTCCGAGACCAAAGGCCGTGGCCATCACGACCACCAGCACGGCCACCCGCATCTTGTTGCGCCAGGGCGGCAGGCTGCCCGGGTTGCGGCGGGCGCGGGCAAACCGATCATCCCAGGCACCGATATAACAGAGCCAGGAACACCAGGCCGGACCCACCAGCAGCACCGACGCGGTGAACAGGATCGCCATGAAAAAACCGCTGCCGCGAAAAATCGGTCCGGCGGCAATGAGCGCGGGCACCGGCAGGTGCAGCTTGCCGGTCATCAGCAACTTGTCCAGGCCCAGTACGCCGAGTACCAGCTGCGTGAAGAAGATCACCGAGAAGACCAGCCACACTCGCGGCCGCAAGCGACGAATCTGCCGGGCGTCCTGCAACCGGTCACTCAGCCAGCCGGCGTAAAAAGCCAATCCCACGGCTTCCCACCAGCCACCGGCAGGCAGGAACCGCTCAAGCAGCAGGCCTGCCGGGTCCATGGTCAGCTGTACGGGCACCAGCAGCAAGAGTGTCAGCAGAAAAGCCCCGAGCCCGGGCCAGACCGGATCCGCCGCAGGCAGTCGGTCACGCCGGCCGCGCGTCTGCAGAATCAGGCCGGACAGGGCCGTCAGCAGGGCGACCACGCCCAGGATGAGGACCAGCCGCACGTAGGGCAGATCGTAGTTGCGCCGGATCCCGACCAGGTTCGTGATCGTGATCACCCACTCGGCTGCACCGGCCAGCAGCAGTAGCTGGAGCGCCCTGTCAACCCAGCGGCGACGCCAGAACAGTACCGCCGGCAGGGTGATCCACAACGCGGTCAGGCCGGGCTCACCCCCGCGGGAATGGTGGGTAGCGAGGATCAGGGACATCAGAACCAACGGAATGTAGCGCATGTTGTCACCCTATTGGCGGACAGGGGTTACGGAGCAGCCTGCTTGCCCTGCAAGATATGACTTCGGCGGGGCCGATGCCAAGAACGGCTGTCAAACTACAGGGAGGGGGCGGTCGCCGGGCTCGGTGACGCGAGCAAGGCGGCGAGGGCCTCGCGCGTGAACAACTCCGGCAGATGAGGTGCAGCCTGCCAGATGGCTCCGGTGGGTGTGTGGCGGCTATCACCAACGACGATCGGTGCGGCGTCCAGAGCCCGCACGGTTCGATCCAGGTCGCCTCGCTCGGTGGGCGTGGCACCGTGGAAATCCACGATGATCGTTGGCGCGCCTGATTCGGGCGCGGAATCCGCGTCGGACGCCGGGCCGGGCAGGAGTTCAATCTCCATGAACTTCAGCACAGATTCATACCAGGTGCGGCGTCTGGCGTCGGCGACGATCAGGGCCACCGGGGGCAGCTCCGCGCCATCAGGCGCCGGCGCTCCGGACGGCGCGGTTTCTTCACTGACTTCCCGACGCAGGCAACGGGCATTCTCCCGGCTGCGCGCGAGCGCTGCGAACAGGTGGCCGAAACGATCGGGCTCAATGCCCAGGAGGCGCAGCTGCTGGAAGATGTCTGCTCCCTGCCGGTGCGGGTAGGGCGTCGTGCCCACGACCAGGGTCAGCTGATCGGCCAGGGCGACGATGTTGACCAAGGGGTTGGTGCGTTGATACTTGCGATTGGGCGTGTGGTGGAAGCGTACGGCCTCGCACAGGCTGACCGGCAGACACCAGCGGTCCAGCAGCTTCATGCCGACCTGGGCGTGGTTCAGGCCCATGGCCTCGCGTTCGGCCGCCAGGGGATCAGCCGGGCCCGAGGCGATCACCTGGTCGACGATTTCGGGTACCGCCTGGGCCTGGATGAGCAGGCCGATATCATGCATCAGGCCGGCCACGAAGGCGTTCTCGGGCGCCACACAACCGGTCAGCTCGGCCAGGGCCTGGGCCACCGCGGCGCAGTCCAGGGAGTGTTCCCAGGCGCGGTTGGTGAACTCGCCGTCGCTGTCGGCGATGACCTCGGCCACCGTCACGCCCAGAACCATATTGGTCAGAGTCGTGTGTCCGAGCAGTACCACGGCTTCGGCAAGCTGGAATATGTCGCGGGATTTGCCGTAGGCCGAAGAGTTGGCCAGCTTCAGGACCCGGGCCGTCAGCGCCTGGTCGTTGCGGATCAGCTTGTCCAGATCGCGCGCCGAGGACCGGTCGTCGTTCATGGCGGCGATCAGTTTCTGGGCCACCTGATGCAGAGGCGGCAACTGGTCAAGGACCTCGAGGATGGCTTTGCGGGCATCGGCGCTGGACAAGATCAATCTCCCCGGAAACAGACAGGTCAGGTCTTCCGGTGTCCTATCGTCCGCTAGCGCTGGCACTTGACTATTGAGGTGGTGCCGGCAGGACCGGCCGCAAGCCTTCCAGATTCGAGATCATGCCCGGAAAGTGTATGCCGCGGATGGCTGAGCGGCAGAAACGCGGCGTGCGGCTCCAGGCGCCGCCCCGGGCGATGCGGAAATCACCGCTGTCCGGCCCCGGTGGATTGGTGTCCGGACTGACGGTGTAGTATTCCGGGTCGAACCAGTCGTTGCAGAATTCCCAGACATTGCCGTGCACATCGTACAAACCAAAGTTGTTGGGCCACAGCTGGGCCACCGGGCGGGTCCAGTCCGGGGCGTTGGCGCAGTACCAGGCCTGGAAACCGAGACTGTCCGGACCACAGTCCATATCGGCGATCTGGCTGCCGGCAAAGGCGGTGCCGCTGCCGGCGCGGGCGGCGTATTCCCATTCCGCCTCGGTCGGCAGGCGATAGCCTTCGCCATCGAGCTGGGCGAGCCAGGTGGTGTGGTCGTAGGCCGGCCGGCGGCCTTCCCGCAGACTGAGCCAGTTGCAGTAGGCGGCGGCGCCCCACCAGGTGAGGCCCACCACCGGGTTGTCCGGATTCAGGCCGTGGCCCGCGTCGCGCAGAAAAAGTGAATCACCCGTGGCATCGTAGCCTATCTCCATCTCGGCCCGGAACACATAGAAATAGTCCTGGTTGCCGTTCTGGTCCCGGAGGACGAGATCGGCCTCCTGGGACAACGTGGCCAGGTCGTTGTCCAGGGCCCACTGGGCCAGCCGGCGAAACTGCGTGTTTGTCACTTCGGTGGTCTGCATCCAGAAGGGACGGGTCAGCGTGACCGTGTGCTGGACTTCGATATCGGTGCGGCCGGGTTCCGCGACGGGACTGCCCATGGTGAACGACCCTGCCGGAATGAGCGCGAAGCCCGGTGGCGGGGGCGGCGTGTCGGGTCTTGGCGCGGTGGGATTGTCGGACGAGCAGGCAGCCACCAGCAGGATCAGGTTCAGCGCCAAGGCGCCGAGGCCGTGATGGCGGGCTCGAGTCATGGGTTTCCTTTCTCCGGTTTCCAGCCGAAATGGGTCTCGGCCAGTGCCACATGAGCGACCTCGTCGGCGGCAATGCGGCGAAAGATCGCGGCGGTGTTCGGATCCGTAGCGGCCAGGAAGTCGATCAGGCGCAAGGCAGCCTGGCGTCCGCGTTCCTCGGCGCCTGCTATCTTGATACAGAATTCCTCGGCTGTTGTACACACGGACAACGAGTCCCACAGGCCGCGGGAGACGGGCCGTTCGGCCAGGTCGAAACCCAGTTCGGCCATGCGGCCGACGATCAGGTCATAGTGGAGCTGTTCTTCGGGAATCTGGTCCCGCCAGGCACGCCGCAGAGCCGGCGGGGCGTCAGCGTAGGTTGTGGCAGCCCAGTCGAAGGCGGTGATGGCCTGCAGTTCGGCGAAGGCGGCGGTCCGCATCCGGTCGCCAAGGCCGGCGGCCGTGCCCAGCTTGCGGGGCTTGGGCGGGCGGGTGCCTTCAGGCGTGATCTTGAATGGTGAAAATTCCATATTCAGGAAACTAATTCTTCCGGGGTTCGTTTGGGAAGCGGATTCTGCTATATTGGACAATCTCTCCGGTTTTGAAGTGAATGCGCTCCCCGAAAGGGACCAGAAATGATCCGACTGCGGTATGTGTACGTGTGTGTGGTTGTGCTGGCGTTGGCCGTTGCCGGCTGCGGCAAGGAAGATGGTCCGGTCAAGGGGCCCGGCCAGGGGCAGGCCCAGGGGCGTCCGGCTGGCGGCCAGCGGGGGCGTGGTGGCGAGCCGCGACCAGCCATCCCCGTGGCGGTCCAACCCGCAACCCAGGGCGCGATTGCCAGTTACTACAAGGCTACGGCGACCCTGGAGGCTGAAAAGGAGGCCCAGGTGCTGGCGCGGGCCTCCGGCCTGGTCGAGGCGATTGCCGTCGAGGAGGGTGATTTCGTGGTTGCCGGCGCGCCGTTGCTGACGATCGACAACGATGAGTACCGCCTGCGCCTGAAGCAGGCCGAGGCCCGCACGGCCAACCTGCGGTCGAAGTTCAATCGCCTGGAGGCCATGATTGCCGAGGAGCTGTCGACCCAGGAGGAGTTCGAGGCGGCGCGCAGCGAGCTGGCCAGTGCCGAAGCCGACGAGAGTCTGGCGCGCCTGAGTTTGTCCTACACCATGGTGCGGGCCCCTTTTACCGGCCGGATCACTTCCCGTCTCGTCAATCTGGGCCAGAACCTGGCCCTGAACACGCCCTTGTTCGTGATTGCGGATTTCGAGCCCCTGCTGGCCCGGGTCCATGTGCCGATTCGCGAGTTCAAGAAGCTGCGCCGGGATCAACTGGTTGACCTGGTGCTCGACAGCAACGGGACGCGGCTCAAGGGGCGCATCACGTTGATCAGCCCGGTTATCGATCCGAGCAGCGGCACGATCAAGATCACCGTGGAGGTGAACGAGTATCCGGCCGGGACCCGGCCGGGCGATTTTGCCGAGGTGCAAATCGTGACCGAACGCCGGGACAATGTCGTGCTGGTGCCACGCGCGGCGGTGATCACCGACAAGGGTGAGACCGTGGTCTTTGTGGCCGCCCCGGTCGCGGGTGCGGATCAAGCCGAGCGCCGGGTGGTGACCGTGGGTTTCACCGACGATCAGAACGCGCAGATCATCGACGGCGTGGCGGTTGGCGAATCGGTGGTCGTCAAGGGCCAGCGCTCGCTCAAGCATGGCACCGCCCTGAAGGTGTTGACCAGTGAAGGTGCCGGCGAAAGCGCGGCGCCCTGATGCGGAACCTCGTTGATTTGGCCGTGCGCCGGCGCGTGAGCGTGGTCATGGCTGCCCTGGCGGTCATCGCGTTTGGCGTTGTGGGCTACAATCGTCTGGGCCTAGAGCTGTTTCCGGACATCACCTATCCCAGCATCACGGTCCAGACGGAGTTCCCGGATACCGCTCCCCAGGAAGTCGAAAACCTGGTGACCCGTCCGGTCGAGGAAGCGGTCGGTGTGTTGCGCGGACTGCAGACGATCCATTCGGTCTCGCGGGCGGGCGTCTCCGAAGTCACCCTGGAATTCGCCTGGGGTTCGGACATGGATCAGCTGGCCATGGAGGTGCGCGAGAAGCTGGACCGGCTGATTCTGCCCCAGGAAACCACCGATCCGGTGGTGCTGCGGTTCGACCCTAGCCTGGACCCGATCATCCGGCTGGCCCTGTCCGGGCCGAAGGGCAGCGAGGATCTGCAGGCCATGCGGCGCCTGGCCGAGAAGCAGATCAAGCAGGACTTCGAGACGGTCAAGGGAGTGGCGGCGGCCCAGATCAAGGGCGGCCTGGAAGAGGAAATTCAGATCAACCTGGATCAGGATCGGCTGGCGGCCCTCGGCATCACGGTCGACCAGGTACGGCAGGTGGTCGGCGTCAGCAATGTGAACCTGCCCGGCGGGGCCCTGCGCGGACGGGACAGCCAATTTCTCATCCGCACGATCAACGAGTTCCAGGACACAGCCGAGATCGCGGACCTGATCATCCGGCAGGACGGCAGCGCGACCGTGCGGCTGGGTGATGTGGCGGACGTGGTGTGGGGCAGCAAGGAGCGGCAGGAGATCACGCGCGTCGGCGGCAGCGAGTCGGTCGAGATCTCGATCTTCAAGGAAGGCGATGCCAATACCGTGGCGGTGGCCCGTGCGCTGAAGGAGCGCCTGGCCGCCTGGCAGGCAGGCAAGTTGCCGGCCGGCCACACGCTGACCGTGCTGTTTGACCAGTCCCATTTCATCCAGCAGTCGATCGAAGAGGTGCGCAATGCCGCGGTGATCGGCGGTGTGCTGGCGGTGCTGGTGTTGCTGGTCTTCCTGCGTGACGGGCGCAGCACCCTGATCATCGCCACGAGCATGCCCATCTCGGTCATTGCCACGTTCATCGCCATGTACAAGCTGGATATCTCGCTGAACATCATGTCGCTCGGCGGGTTGACCCTGGGCATCGGCATGCTGGTGGACAACTCGATCGTGGTACTGGAATCCATTTTCCGCCAGCGACAGCTGGGCGCCTCGCGCTTTCGGGCGGCGATCGACGGCACCAGCGAAGTGGGGGCCGCCGTCATGGCTTCGACCATGACCACGGTGGCGGTCTTTCTGCCCATCGTCTTTGTCGAAGGGGTGGCCGGACAGCTCTTTCATGACCAGGCCCTGACCGTGACGGTCTCCCTGTTGGCTTCGCTGGTGGTGGCGATCACGCTGATCCCCATGCTGAGCGCGGTCGGCGAGCCTTTGCCGCTGCTGCACGAGCGCGGGACCGCAGCCAAGGCTGAACCTGTCAGCCGGATGGATACCGGCCCGGTGCAGTTCACCCTTGGCTGGTTCTCGGCCCTGTACGACCGCTTCCTGGACGGGGCGATCAAGCGGTCGGCCCTGACCCTGGTGACGGCCTTCGGCTTGTTCTTCGTGGCCATCTGGGCCCTTGGCGGCGTGGGCACCGAGTTGATTCCCCAGCTCAGTGAGGGCGAGTTCTTTTTCGAGGTGAAGCTGCCCGAGGGCGCCTCGCTGGCGGCGACCGACCGCACGGTACAGATCATGGAACGGGCGGCCGGCCAGCAGACCGACATCGCCAGCTACTACGCCACCGTCGGCAGCCGCCTCATTTCGGGCGGCTTGTCGGTCAACACCAAGGCCGAGAATCTGGCCCAGTTGAACATCATCATGAAGAACCGGCAGGATGAGGCCCTGGAAATGGCCGTCGCCGATTCGCTGCGGGCAGCCTTCGTTGACCTGCCCGACCTCGAGGTCAAGTTCGGCCGTCCTTCGTACTTCAGTCTCAAGACGCCGGTGGAAGTGATCGTCTACGGGGAAGATCTCAACGAGCTGCGCAACTACTCGCTGGAGGTGGCGCAGGCCCTGTCCGGCGTGCCCGGGCTGGTGGATGTGCGGTCATCCCTGGAGGCGGGCAACCCCGAACTGCAGGTCGTGTTCGACCGGCAGCGCCTGGCTTCACTGGGCCTGGACATGGGCACGCTTTCGGAGACCCTCAAGAACCGGGTGCTCGGTGTTGTGCCGACCCGCTTCAAGGAACAGGACCGCCAGATCGATATCCGCATCCGCAACCGCGAGCAGGACCGGCAGTCGGTCAAGGACGTGCGCAACCTCATTCTGCCCGGCAACGGCGGCACGCCCATCCGGCTGATGAGCGTGGCGACGGTGACCGAAGCGCGGGGACCGGCGGAGATCCACCGCCTGCAGCAGCAACGGGCAGCGGTTGTCTCGGCCAACCTGGAGGGCCGCAGCCTGGGGGCGGCCGTGGCCGACGTGCAACTGGCGGTGGCCGGTGTGCCGTCCGTCGCGGGGCTGACCACCGAACTGGGCGGGCAGAACAAGGAGATGCAGGTCAGTTTCAACAGTCTGCGCTTCGCCATGATCCTGGCGGTGTTCCTGGTCTACCTGGTGATGGCGGCGACCTTCGAGAGTTTCCTGCACCCGCTGCTGGTGCTGTTCACGATTCCCCTGGCCTTGATCGGAGTCGTGGCCGGACTGCTGCTGACGGGCACCGATATCACCGTGATCGTGCTGATCGGGGCGATCATGCTGGTCGGGATCGTGGTCAACAACGCCATCGTCCTGATCGACGCGATCAATCGGCTGCGCCGGGCGGGTCTGCCCAAGCGCGAGGCCGTGGTCAAGGCGGGCCACCTGCGCCTGCGGCCAATCCTGATGACGACCCTGACGACGGTGCTGGGTTTGTTGCCCATGGCCCTCAGCTGGGGCGAGGGGGCCGAACTGCGGGCGCCGCTGGCGATCACCGTGGCCAGCGGCCTGATCTTCAGTACGTTGTTGACCCTGGTCGTGATCCCGGCCGCGTACTGGCTGGTGCCGTCCCGCGTGCAGGCCGAAGTGGCGGTCGAAGCCGAATGAACAGCAAGACGGAGCAAACGGCATGACCCTGCCTGAACTTGCCATCAAGCGCCCGGTGACCATCCTGATGGTGCTGGTGAGTATCATTGTGCTGGGCCTGGTCGCCCTGGCCCGCCTGCCTTTGGCCTTCATGCCGGATTTTGTCGAACCCGAGCTCTTTGTCCACCTGCCCTATGACAACGCCTCGCCCGAGCAGGTCGAACGGATGATCGTCCGGCCGGTCGAGGACGCCCTCGGTTCGGTGCGCGGCCTGAAGACCATGTGGTCGCGCTGCAGCACCGACGGCGGCCGGGTGCGGCTGGGCTTCGACTGGTCGATCAACATGCACATGGCCCGCACCGAAGTGTGGGAACGCCTGGACCGCATCCGTGGTGACCTGCCCGCTGACCTGGGGGACATCCAGGTCACCACCAACTGGGATTCGCGCGACGCCGATCAGCCGATCATGGAGGGGCGGCTCAGTTCGCCGCGGGACCTGAGTGCAAGCTACGACCTGATCGACCGCAAGATCATCCGCCCCCTGGAACGTATTCCGGGCGTGGCCCAGGTGCGCCTGGACGGGGTCAGCCCGCGCGAGGTGCGGGTCAACCTGCGGGTGGCCGATCTGGAGCTGCACCGTGTCGACGTGCGGGATGTGGCCCAGGCTCTGCGCACCGGCAACTTCGATCAGAGCCTTGGTCACATCACGACCGGTGACGCGCGCTATGTACTGCGCACCGTGGGCACGTTTGCCGACGTGGCCCAGATTCAGAATCTGCCCCTGCGCGCCGATGGCCTGCGGGTCTCCGACGTGGCGGATGTCGTCTACGAGGAGCCACCCCTGGAGTACGGCCGCCACCTGGATGGTCACTTCGCCGTGGGCGTGACGGTGTCCCAGGAATCGAAAGCCAATACGGTCGAGGTGTGCGACGAGCTGGAGGCCGTGATCGCCGGCATGAAGGACGACCCGGAGCTGGAGGGGGTCAACTTCCTGATCTGGTTCAGCCA
>JAJRWA010000106.1 GCA_024277025.1 Candidatus Krumholzibacteriota bacterium
CGATGTGTGGACCCACACCCTGCACTGCCTGGATGCTTTTGCGGATGAGCGGACCGGCGACCACTGGGAGGACCTTGTCGTGGGGTGCGCGGTGCTGTGCCATGATCTGGGCAAGCCGGATACGACCACGACCGCAAGCGACGGCCGGATTCGAGCCCTGGGGCACGAAGCGGAGTCTGTCCGGCTGACCGAGAGCTTCCTGGGGGCCATGACCAGCAACCGCAAACTGCTGGCCGCGGTGACGCCGCTGGTGGCCGAACACATGCGGCCGACGCAGCTCTTTCAGGGGAAGTCGGGCGCCGCGGCGATTCGGCGCCTGGCGACGCGGGTCGGCCGCATCGATCGGCTGGTGCGGGTGGCGCGGGCCGACAACTTCGGCCGACCGCCCTTGCCGAGCGACAGCTTTCCGGCCGGCGAGTGGTTGCTGACCCAGGCCGCCGACCTGTCGGTCCTGGCGGCACCGCCGGTGCCCCTGGTCAGGGGCCGGGACCTGATTGCCCTGGGCGAGGAGCCCGGGGTCGGCTTCAAGGCGATTCTCGACAAGGTCTACGAAGCCCAGGTGGCCGGTGCGATCAGCAGCCGGGTTGAAGGTATCGCCCTGGCCAAGAGCATTATCGCGGCCCGGGATCGACAGTAGTCAGTCGGCCAGCACGATATCGAAATCGGCGTTGATACGATTGGGGTGGAGCTTGGCCTCGATGTGGGCTCCGTTCTTCTGCCAGCGAGTGATATAGCGGTCGGTGTGGCTGGGCTGGCCGATGGCTGCGGTGGCGGCGTTGGTGAACCGTTCGACAAAATTCAGGGCGGCGGTCTGGCCTTCGATCACCTGGAACAGGATGCGCTGCAGACGATCATTCTTGATGAACAACGTGACACGGGTACACCAGCGGCGATCGCGATCGAGGTAGCTGTGCGTGCAGGGGTAGATGTGGAGGTTGTCGTCAAGGCCTTCGAGTTCACAGTTCTCGCCGTCATAGACCGTGTGGCCGGCCGCGTGCCGCGACAGGAGCCGACGCAGGACCCCGTTCCGGCGGAATGACTTGTGGCCGAGGATCTCGGGTGAGACCGCAGCGCCCAGCTCAAGCGGGATTTTGTTGATTTTCAGACCCAGATTCAAGGCTCGCCTCCGTGCCTGATTATAGCACAAAACACATACGTGACAAGAGTGGATAAGTTTGCAATTCCAGTGATGCCTTATAGTTGCTCTAAGTTCCGACCGGAGGTGCCGGCAGGTGCCGGGCCGCCTCTGCGGCGAAGCGTCCGATCAGGTTTTCCCAGTTCACGACGGCTTCGGCCGGATGATCCGTGCGCAGCAATTCATACAATTCATCGTACCCGGCCAGGAGGCCGCCCGGCTCAAAGCCAAGAATAACCGCTTCCTGCCAGCAACGTCGTGAGAGGGCCTCAAGGCGGCCGATTTCCGCCACCAGCATCTGGTTTGAACAGCCGGCAACGCACAGGGCGCTCCAGCGGTAGATCAGGTCGGCCACGGCGCCGCCCCGGTCCGGTCCCGGCTGGCTGACCCGCAGCCGCGAGCGGCCCAGCAGGTTGTTCAGTTCCATGACGCGTCCGCCGGGCAGGGGTTGGGCCATCGACAGGGCGTAGGGAGCCATCCTGGCCAGCATGGCCTGGGTCTGGCGGAACTCGTCCCCGGAGATTGGCGGCACCACGAAGCCCCGGCCCAGATCACTGCGCAGAAAGCCGACCGCTTCGAGGCCGAGCATGGCCTCGCGCAGGGGCGTGCGGCTGATACCCAGGTCCACCGACAGATGCGATTCGTTGATACGGGTACCCGGCGGCAGCCGGTGGTCAGCGATGCGGGTGAGGATTTCCTTTTGCACCTGCGCGCGCAGGGGCTTGCGCTCGATCATGCCCGATACTCCCTTCGGTGTGGCTGACAACAGCGGCAGTATGGCACTCCGACCGTCAAAAAACCAGCCCCGGCACCGCTCCTGCAATATTAAACAGCGAAGACCCGTACAGACCCGACGGGAAACAACAGGCAGCAGGGGGCCGGGCAAAACGGCACACCGCAAATCGCGGCCGGGGAAATTGCCCGATGAGGAAAAACCATGAGTGACCTGAAACATCTGCTCGAGTTCCGGAATGGCCAGTTCCGTAGCGACATGTTCGCAAGTCCTTCCGTCTGCAACGCTTACAAAGTCCTCCTGGAGGGCGATCACCGTTCAGCCGAACAGCGCTTCCGCCGCATTCTGCAGGAAAACAGCATGGATCACGAGGCCATTGCGGGTCTGGCCGTGTGCGTGGCCGAGGATGGCGGCAAGTTCATGACAGCCGAAAAGATGGCACAGCGGGCAATTCGCATTTCCCGCAAATCGGCCGCCGGCTACATCGCCCTGGGCTACATCAACCTGAAGGGCGCGCGCCTGGAGGAAGGCTACCGCTACCTGATGAAGGCCAAACATCTGGCCCCGCGGGATCCGCGGGTGCAGCAAGGATTCGCCCTGTACGATCAGGAGCGGCCGCCGGTGGTGGCCGACCTGTCGCGTCTGCATCCGGTCAACCGGGCGCTGGGTGGCGCACGGGCCTACCTGCGCTCGCCGGTCCACAAGTTCATGGCGCTGTCGTTCGTGCTGTCGGGCTTGTACCTGACCGGAACCTGGCTGGCCTAGACCGATTCAATCGACAAGCCGGAAGGAGAGCTTCCGGCCGGCGCGGGTGACCGCGGCCCTGAAATCATCCCCGTGGAGTTCCTCGCGCAGCGCCGGAGCCACGGGGATGATCATTTGGCGGGGATGCCACAGCACGGGAGCCCCGCTGTCCGCGTCGGTGATCCGGCCGGCGGCGACGAGACTGGAGGCCTCGCGCAGGGGCAGCCCCGCGACCGCTTTTTCGATGGCCAGATAGCGGGCCTCGTCGGCGGGATCGGGGAAGCGGCCCTGGGGGCGCGCCAGCCGGGCCAGATGGTAGTGGCTCGGCGTGAAAGCCATGCCGTCCAGGCCCAGGCGCTCGGTGGCCACGATCAACACCGCGGCCATGTCCCGCAGCAGCCCCATGCCGGGGTGGGACTGGCCCGGCAAGAGCGGCCGCCCGGCGGATTTCTCGTCCGGCCGCGCGTCCTGCAGCAGCAGCCATTCGACGACCAGCAGGTCGTGGCCGCCGGTCTGGGCCTCGCGCACGATGCGCAGTTTCAGCTCCATCACGACGACGGGTGACCGGTGGCCCGAGACGATGCGCAGAGTGTGGCCCAGGGGGTCGTCCAGGCCCAGTTCCAGGGCCAGTTGCTTGAACCCGCGCTGGCGCAGCCGCTCCAGCAGGCCGGTTTCCTCCAGCATCATTTCCAGGCCGTGGCGGCTGAAGATTCCCAGGAAGAGCCCGGCGCCGCTGGCCGGACCGGCCGCCACGGCACCGCCCAGATCCGCCTCGGTCAGCCCCCAGTCGTCCGGCGCGGTTTTCTCCTGGCGGGCGGCGGCCTCCTCGCGGGGCAGCAGTCCGGGGTGCTTCATCAAGCGGGCCAGTCGTCGGTAGTGGTCCACCGGCAGTTCCATCTCCAGGGGGATGTTCAGGCGGCTGTCGCCGGTCAGCAGCCACGAGAAGAAGGCGGCGCCGTGGCGCCAGGCCGTGGGCCCATAGCCGCCGGCCAGCAGGATCACCGTCGGCACGGTCACGGTGTCGGGTCGGGGTCGGACCAGGTTGATGACCAACTGGTCGCGCCGGGCCATGCCCTCACTGGTGATGCGCCAGTCGCCGAGACGATCATCCACACAGGGATCGCTGCCGGCCAGGTAGAAGACCAGGCCCGGCTGCACCCGCGCCATGACCGGCGGCAGCAGGGTGCGCACGGCCGCCAGGTACTTGTCGTCATCCACACCGCCGCCGAGGGCGACCGTGGTCGCGGCCGTGGCCGTGGTCGGGCCCAGGTCCCGGTTGTGGATGGAGAACGTGTGCACCGTGGGGTCGTCGGCGAAGATGGCACGGGTGCCATCGCCGTCGTGCAGGTCCAGGTCGACGACCAGGATGGGAAAGTCGTGCCCCAGTTCGCGCACGTGGCTGATGGCCAGGGCCACGTCGTTGAACACGCAGAATCCCGAACCGCGGTCCCGGGCGGCGTGGTGCAGGCCGCCGCCCAGGTTGACGGCAATATCCTGTCGCCGCAGGGCGCTGCGGGCGGCCAGCAGGGTGCCGCCGCACATCAGCCGCTGGAAGGCGAGGAAGCCGTCCTGGGCCCCAGGGGCCAGCCGGAAGCCGAGGATGGATTCCATGGCGGCCGGTTCCTGCAGAGCCTGCAGGTAGGCCGGGTCATGGACCTGCCGCAGCCGCTTGAGGGAGATGGGTCGCGGCCGCCGCAGCATCCCGCGCTGCAGCAGGTGCTGACGCTCGAGATACCGCAGGATGCGGAACGGTCGCCGCCGGTCGTACTGGGGAAAAGGGATGCCGATCTGGTAGTTGCGGCTGATGATGAAGCGCGGGCCGCGGGGATCGTTCCCTGCGGCCAGTGCCTGGCGGATGCGGTTGAAGACGTTCATGGAGACATGGCACCAGCGATGGCCGTGCCGGTCAACTAGATACTGAACCAGTAGTTGAATTTGAGCAGGAACGTATTGCCCGGTTCGACGCCGAAGGGGAAGCCGGCGTTGAAATCATTCCCCCATCGGTCCGGTTCGCCGGCGGTGGCGCGGCTCTCGTAGCGCTGCTTGCTGTGGGTCCAGACCAGGAACACCGTCGAGCCCGGGCGGTATTCCCAGCGGTAGACCAGATTCAGGTTCACGGCGCCGAAGTTGAAGTCGTGGTCGCCGGCGGCGAAGTCCGTGTACTCGCGCAGGTCATACGAGTCGGCGGTGGCGAGGTACCTGGGGTTGGTGTAGTCGCCGCTGGTCAGGAAGGGCTGCACGTACAGCTGCAGGCTGCGGTCACGGTCGAACAGCACACTTGAGCGCAGGGTCAGATCCCAGGTCATCTGGTCCAGTTCGGCAAAGACATAGTCGACGCCACCGATACCGACAATGCCTGGACGGCTGCCTGTGTTGGCGAAGTTGCCCAGCCACTGGGCGTCCGTGACCTTGTGGCTGATGCCGACGCCAAGCTCGTGCTGGAAGTGCTGGTTCTGATGCCAGATCACCCTGAGCGAACCACCGGGTCCGCGGCGACTGTCGCCGAAATCCCGGCTGATTTCTCCCCGCAGGGACAGGGCGCGCCGCCAGTCGGTCGTCAGGCTGGCCGCGATGGTCTTGCGCTCGGGACGGGTCATCAGCGGGCCACGCTGGTTGTCGAAGGTGCGGGTGGCGTACTTGTCGGTGCCGGCGGCGTCGGCGGCAAAGAAGAGCCAGCCCTGGTGGAAGCTCCTGTGCTGGGCAAAGGCTGAGAGGCGCAGGCCTCGGCTCTGGTCGTGGCCGGCCTCGTACGCCCAGATTTCCGCGTCGGTAGTGAGGTCTCGCCCGCTGTTGCCGGCGTAGAACCAGCTCCGGAAAAGGGTGAGACTGGCGTTGGCCGCGTTGAAGGCACTGTCCTTGCCGTCCCGGTCGTAGTGGTAGGACAGGTCGGTGGCAATGATTTTTTCGTCCGGCGCCGAGAGGAAGCCCATGTCGTTGGGGTCCAGCTTGTCACTCTCCCAGCGGCCGGTCACCGAGCCACGCCAGCGGCCGCCGTTCTTGGCCAGGTGCAGACGTCCACCCGTGCCGTAGCTGGCTTCACCACTGAGCGCGGGGTCGAACTTGTCGGCGAACGGGTCGACCAGCGTGCCGACCGTCGAGCCGGATACCTGGTAGCGGCGGTCCTTGAAGTTCAGTTCGAAGTCCAACCCGCCGGTGTACCCGTTCCGTTGCTGGCGCTCGCCGGCCTCCCGGAAGCTGTTCTGGTTGCGGGTGACAGTCGTGCCCATCAGGTTGACCCGGTGGTTGCCCTGGTTGAACTCCCGGCCTACCCGGACGAGGCCGTAGAACGCCTGCTGAGTGCCGCCGACGAAGGGGTTGTGGGCGCGTCCGGCCAGCCCGATGTCCGTGGCCGCCGCCAGCACGGCCAGTGACAGATTGCCGCCGATCTTGCCGGTCAGTTTGGCGGCGCCCCGGATGCGCGAGTTGGGGTCGCCGGTGCCGATGCGCCGGTAATAGAAGAGACGAAAATCGGGATGCTGAAAGAAACGCGCGCCTTCGACAAAGAAGGGGCGCTTTTCCTGGTAGAAAGTCTCGAACGGCGACAGATTCAGTACGGCCGGATCGGCCTCGACCTGACCGAAGTCGGGCTGGAAGGTGGCGTTCAGGGTGAGATTCGAGGTCACTCCGTATTTGAAATCCGCGCCCACGTTCTGCGAATTCTGCCACTGGTCCGCGTCCCCTTCGGCGGCCGGATCGGTGTGCTTGGTCACGAAGTAGGGCAGAACCTCCAGCTTGCGGGGGTTCGCCACCTCGCGCAATCCGGTCAGGGTGCCCCAGCGGCTGACAAAACCACTGGCGTTGCGGTCCCACAACACCCAGCCCGTGTCCTCGCCGCGGCCGTGCAGCCAGCGGTAGGCCTGCAGGCCCCAGGTCATGTCGTCCGCCGGCTTGAACCGGATGGCCGAGAACGGAATCCGCATCTCCACGTACCAGCCGTGCTCGTCGCGCGAGACCTCGGCCTCCCAGACGGTGTCCCAGTCCACATCGCGGTCACCGTTGTCGAACAGGTAGGCGTCCTGCAGCACGCCTTCGGCGTTGACCCGGAAATTATAGCCGGTGGTGCGGTCATGATAGGGGTCGATGTAGATGCTGACCACATCGGAGGCCTCGATCTCGTCGCGGCGGCTCAGGCGGCTGGTCAGGTTGGCCATGTCGTCTTCGTAGCAGGCCATGGCGAAGTAGATGGCCTCGTCGTCATAGGCGACCTTGAATACCGACTGCACTGAAGCGGGCGCACCGCGGTCCGGGTCCAACTGACGGAAACCCCAGCCGGTCTGGGCCAACTGCCAGGCTTCATCATCCAGGACGCCGTCCAGCTCGATCGCGCGGCCCTCAAGGGCGAAAGCGGCAAGGCTGGGTACGGCGGTGGTCGTGCCATTGGCCAGCCCGGTGTAGGTGGGACCGCTGCCGTTGGGATCAAAGTGGGGCAGATAGGTCTGGGACCAGGCCGTGGCTGCAGCACATAGCAGGACCGGAAGCAAAGCCAGGGCACGGCGACTGGGCATCAAGGGGCTCCGAGTGGTTCATGGGGTTGCCGACAATCGGGCCAAAGTACGGTTCCGAGAGCCAATTGTTCCAGGGCGGAAGTTATTTTCCCGGCGCACCGAACTATTGACAGGCCGGATGCGTCTGTGGGGCAATGGCAAGACACGAGAGTCCTCGAGATCACGGCTCAGGGAGACTTCAAAGGTATGCAAGTGGATCAGACAGAACTGCTGGAGCGTTGCCAACAGGGCGACGAACTGGCCTGGGAGGTGCTTGTGAGACAGCATCAAGGCAGAATCTGCGCCATCGCCTACGGGTACGTGGGCCAGCAGGACGAAGCGCTTGATCTGGCCCAGGACATCTTCGTCAAGGTCTACCAGCGCCTGCACACCTGCACCGATGCCGAGAAATTCCTGGCCTGGCTGATCCGCATTGCCCGCAACGCCTGCGTGGACCACCTGCGCCGGCGCAAGGCCCGGCCGCCCCGTCAGGATATTCCCGCCGCCGAGATGGTGAATTTGCGCCACGGCGGCCCCACGCCCGAGGACAACCTGATTCGTTCGTCGCGGCAACGTCTGGTGCACCGGGCCCTACAGAAACTGAGCGAGATCAACCGCGAGATCATCGTGCTGAAGGATATCCAGGGACTGCCCCTGGAGGAGATCAGCGGTCTGCTGGATCTGCCCCTGGGCACGGTGAAATCCCGGTCCAGCCGGGCTCGCCTTGAATTGGCCAAGGCCGTCACCGATCTGGACGGCGGCGCCGGCGCGGAGGCGGTGTCATGAGTGACCGACACGACTTCGAGAACCCCGACGCCGAGCGGTTTGTCGGCGACGTGCTGAGCCGCACGACCGGCGCGGCCTGCGGCCGGGCGACCGCCCAGCTCGCCGATCTGATGAGCGACCGGCTCAGTGGCCTGGATCGCCAGCTGGTGCAGGCCCATCTGGAGCATTGTGCGGGCTGCCGCAACCTGGCGGTGACCATGGGTTGGCTGACCCCTCTGCTGCCGCAGATGGCCGAGTTCGAGCCCGGCCCGGATTTTATGGCCGGCGTGCTGGCCCGCACTTCGCAGGTCGGTCACGTGGCCCGGCCGGATGCCCCCCTGGGTGGTGCGGCGGGTCTGATGGATCGGGTGGGGCGTTGGTGGAGCCGACGGATTCTGCGGCCGCAGTTTGCCCTCCAGGCTGCCTATGCGGCGACGGTCGTATTGGTGCTGCTGACTGCGACGCCGTACTCGCCGCTGCGCGGGTTGCCGCACAGGGCGCTGCAGGTCGTGACGGCCGGGCCGGGTTCGGCACCGGTCGTTGGGCCGGCGCTGGCCCGGACGAGCGGCTGGGTGGATGTCCACGGGGCGGCGCTGGTCGATGGCGGCCGGACCCGGGTCGCCAACCGTTGGCAACATCTCAATGAATCCCTGGCCGCCCGCGTCAGGCGCACCACCGGCAGCCGGAGTGAACTGGACAATCACTGGCACAATCTGGTGGCCCAGGCCCGGGCGCGCGAATTGGGAGGGGTCGGTTACGAGTTGCTGGCGGGCATGCGCACCGTCGGTGTGGTTTGGCGGCAGTGGTGGCACGACGACGTTACGGAGAATGGATCATGACAGGACCAGAGCAATCAATCAGGGAGCGAGCAATGAATGATACACAGTACCAGCAGCCGGAAACGAACCGGATGCCCGAGATGCCGGCCCGTCCGGCCGCAAAGGTTTCCACTGCCAGCCGCAAATCGCCGGCCCTGGCCACCGTGCTGAGCTGCATGCCGGGACTGGGCCAGATCTACGTGGGCTATTACCAGCAGGGCTTCACCAATATGCTGGTCGTGGCCACCACGATCACGGTCCTGTCCTCAGGAATCTTCTTCGGCCTGGAGCCGTTCCTGGGCCTGTTCCTGGCTTTCTACTGGCTCTACAACATGATCGACGCCTACCGGCGGGCGCATCATGTCAACCGGGTGGCCGCAGGCCTCGGTACCGAAGCTCTGCCGGACGATTTCAAGCTGCCCAGTGCCGGGGGCTCGATGTTTGGCGGGGTCGTGCTGGTCGTCGCCGGGATCCTGTTCATCCTCGATCTGAACTTCGATGTCTCACTGGCCTGGCTCCAGGACTGGTGGCCGCTGGCGCTGGTCGCCTTCGGGATCAATCTGATCTACAAGGCCCGTCGAAAGGCAGAGTGACCGTAAAGCAGGTGCCCCGGGTCGGGTGGGAACGGAATTCCACCCGGCCGCCGAGGAAGCGTTCGCAAAGCAGCCGCATGCCGTAGGTCCCGAGGCCGCGCCCGCTGCCCTTGGTCGAGAACGAGCGCGTGAAGATGCGGGACTGGATCTCCGTGGGAATGAAACCGGCGTTGTGCACCGAGAACCAGGCGTGGCCTGGTTTTCGGCCGTAATCCAGGGTGACCACCGAGCCGTCGGGGCTGGCCTCAAGGGCGTTCTTGACCATGTTGCCGAGGATGCGGGACAGCAGGGTCGGGTCGGTGCGGAAGACAACGGGCCCTGCCTCGCCGGCCACGAAGACCTGCCGGTCGCCGGTGACCGGATGGTTGCTGTAGCGCTGAGCCACCATGCGCGCCACCTCGCCGGCGTTCAGGGGGCGCACGTCGACCATCAGGTCGCCGTTCTCGGCGGAAAGAAAATCGCGCTGGGCCGTGATCTCGTCGACCAACTGATCCGCCAGATGCTTCACCGTGTCCTTCAGGTAGTCCATGTCTCCGGGCTCGGCGTCGACCATGACTTCGGACAGGCCCTGCACGCCGCCGGCCGTGTTGAGGATGTCGTGCAGGAAGACTTTTTCCAGGGTCCGCCGCCGGGCCTGATCCCGCCGATCAATGACGGTCACGATCCGGTAGTGTTCGCCTTCAACCCAGACCGGCTCTTCCCGGATGGCGAAGTCCAAACCATCGGTGACATCGAGGGATGTGCCCAGCACCTGGTTTTCGTGGGCCAGACCGAACAGGTCGAGCAGGGCCAGGTTGGCTTTGATCACCCGGCGGTCGTCGTTGAGAATCAGCAGGGGTTCACCGATGGCGCGGCACAGCCCGAGCAGCCAGGGGAATTCGCTGAGCTTGGCGTTCTGGCAGCGGACCTTCAGCAGGTTGGCCTGCAGGGACGGAGCGAAGATGCGGGGCAATTGCACAGTGGCCATGGTTGTCCTTGGTGTCGTCGGGATGCTGGCGGAACGGTGTTCCGGGTCCGGGCGATCTTGTCTGGAAGTTATCGGTCGGCAGGTCGGACAGGTTGAGTAAAGAAACCCGTATCTTCAAGCCCGGCAGTCTGTTAGGTTCAGCCAGATCTTCTCAATGCGGGAGAACACGGCCTGCCAGGTGAAGGAAGCCAATTCAGCGTCAGGCGGTCGCGTGGCGGTGGCGCGTTCCACGGCGCGGGTTGTGGCCGCGGCCAGGTGGGTCACGAAAAGGGGCAGATCAGCGGCGACCGGGCGATCGAGGGTCTGCAGGCCCGGCAGGGGCACCACCTGCAGGTGGGGACCCAGATGGGGCGCAAGGCGCTCCCGCACTCCAGGCAGGTCCGTGGCCACCAGTTGGCAGCCGCAGGCCGCCGCTTCCACCAGCACCAGGGGCACTCCCTCGTAGAACGAAGGCAGTATACAGACGCCGCAGCGCCGCATGAGGCGGGCCAGGTCGGTCTGGGCCAGTTGGCCGTGCTGGATCACCGCGGGGGCCATGCCGGCCAGGCGTTGGCGCAGTTCGTCGGCCTCCGGGCCGCTGCCGCCGCCGGCCAGATGCAGGCGCAGCTCCGGCCGGTCGGCGCGCAACTGCGTGAACGCGTCCAGGAGCCAGGGCAATCCCTTGGCCTGGCTGTATTTGCCAATATACAGCAGGTCCGTGGCGCGGGATGCTGTCGCGGCGTCGGTGTGGAACAGCTCGGGGCGGTAGCCGGCACCGACCACCGCGACGCGCTCGGCGCCGAGCTGCAGGCTGTGGCGCAGTGTCTGCCCGTGATCATCGCGCAGGACGCAGAAGCGCTCGATGCGGGCGCAGCCCTGCCGCACTTCTGCCGCCAGATGTGGGGTCAGCGTCATCTGGCGCAGACCGGTGCTGTGGCAGGTCGTGGCCACCGGCACGTCCGGTGCGATGTCCTTGAGCAGGGACAAGACCAGCCAGACGTGGTGGGAATGGATGATATCGGGCCTGAAAGCAGCGATCAGCGTACTCAGATGCCGGCGCCAGGCCAGGCGGTAGCGCTCAAGCTGGCTGGCTGTCAGGTGAGACCAGATGCTGCTCCGGTATGGCATCACATCGCTCATGCCGGGCACCGGGAAGTCGAGGCCCTCGCTGTGCCCGGTGCCGCCGAACCGGAGGGGGTGGACCGCGTCCGGTGGCAACCCGCCCACCTGGGGCACCGGTTCATCACTGGGCACACCGACGGCAACCGCCTGTTGCCAACCGGTCCGGGCGGCCTGACGCACCATGGCGTCCAGGGTCACACCGCTGCCGGTCAGGCCCGGTCTCTGGCTGAGAACGTGCAGTACTCGTAGTGACATCCTGTCCCGCTTTTTACTAAAACATACAGATTTCCCGGCGATAACAGAGATCAGGGAAGGGGCCGAAATCCGCGCGGTGCGGATTGGTGACCCAGGGGCCATGACCGACCGAAACCACATTGAAGACGACATGGATCGAATCATCAAGCTCCAACATGAGTTGAGCAGGATTCTGATCGACGCCGTGGACCCTTCGGCCGGCCTGCAGGATGCCTTGGACCTGGCTGTGGAGATGACGATCCTGGATGGCGTGTGGACCTGGTTCCGCCATGAGAACGGCGGTGACTTCCGGCTTGAGAATGCTGCGGGGCTTGCAGAGCCGCTGCTGGCTGAACTGGGTGTGCTGCCGGCCGGTCTGCCGACCGCCAGGGGCCTGGACGAGCTGCGTGAGATCATGGGCCGATGGCAGGATGTCTGGCCGCAGAAGGCTGCTGCCGCCCGCGAGCTGGGCTGGCATCAAGTCGCCATCCTGCCGATCATCAGCCAGGGCGAGGTCGTTGGCGCCCTGGGCGGGAGCCGCCGGTGCACCGACTGCGTGGCCAGCGACGGACTCTGGGTGCTGCGCGCCATGGCCAACGCGATGGGCAGCCTGTTGGCGAATGTGCGCCACGAATCCCGCTTTCGCAACACGGGTGACAACCTCACCCGCCTGCTCGACTCGTTTTCGGATCGCATGTTCATCGTCGCGACCGACGGCACGCTTCTGTACCACAATCTTTCGGCCGTGAACAACGGGCAGGCCTGCTGCCTGGGCCTGGTGGGCACGAACATCGAAGCTGTGCTGCCCGAGTACCAGAGGTTGCGCCAGGCCACCATCGGCGACGCCGGTGCTGCCGGCGGCGGGGCACCGTCCGCGGCGTTGCGGGCCGATCTGGTGGACAGCAACGGGGCCTTGCATCCGGTCGAAGTGCGTATCGAACAAGTCACCTGGGACGACGAAGCGGCGGCCGTCGTATTCTGTCGGGATCTCGCCGGCCACCTGGAGCTCAGGCAGGAAAACGAGCGCCTGGCGACGGCCATCAAGCACGTGGCCGAGTCCATAGTCATCACCGACGCCGAGGGCACGATCCAGTATGTGAATCCGAACTTCTGCCGGCAGTCCGGCTGCGAACGGGCGGAGGTGATCGGCCGGAACCTGCGGGTTCTCCAGGGTGGCGTCCAGGACGAGGCGTTCCACCGGGATCTGTGGCAGACCCTGCGGAGCGGCAAGGTCTGGACCGGACGGATCACGAACCGCCGCTGCGATGGTGAACAGTTCATCGAGGACTCGACCATCAGCCCGGTGCGGAATGACGCCGGGGAGATCACCCACTTCGTGGCGGTCCAGCGGGATGTAACGGCCGAGATCGAGTTCGAGGACCGGTTGCGCGACCGCCAGAAAATGGAAGCCGTCGGCACCCTGGCCGGGGGCATCGCCCACGACTTCAACAATATTCTGTACGCCCTGCTGGGGTATGTGGATCTGGCCCGGGATGACATTCCGGCCGACCATCCGGCCCGCGCGGCCCTCGACGGCGTGTCCGAAGCCGGGGATCGGGCGGCCCGGCTCGTGGCCAAGATGCTCACCTTTGGGCGGCGCAGCGACGGCCAGCGCGAGTCCGTGGATCTGGCGGCGGTAGTGGCCGAATGGCTGGAACTGGTGCGAGCCTCCCTGCCGGCCACGATTCGGATCGAGACGGACCTGGTCGCCGGGGGCTGCCGCATTCTGGCCGACCCGACCCAACTGCATCAGGTCCTGTTCAATCTCTGCCAGAACGCGGGGCAGTCCATGGCCGACATTGGCGGTGTGCTGCGGGTTGTCGTCGACGAGTACGAGCTGGACCCGGCGGCCGCTCAGGCCCACGCCGGCCTGCAGCCCGCCCGATGGGCCCGGATCCAGGTCATTGATACGGGCCGCGGCATCGATCCGGCCGTGCTCGAGCGGATTTTCGAACCCTACTTCACCACGCGGACGGCGCAGGCGGGCAACGGCCTGGGACTGGCCACGGTGCACGGCATCGTCGCCAGCCACGGCGGCCGCGTCCACGCCGAAAGCACACCAGGGGCCGGCGCCACTTTCACGGTTCATCTGCCGGCTGAAACGGTCCGCGAGACATCGCCGGCCGTGGCGGCGCCGACCCGGTCGGCCATCGAGGGCCGCGGGCGGATCATGGTCATCGATGACGAGCCGATGGTCGTCGAGGTGCTCGAGAAGGCGCTGACACGCTTCGGCTTCGAGGTCAGTGTCTTTGCCGACGGGGTGGAGGCCCTGGAGGTCTTCCGGGTGGACCCGGACCAGTTCG
Source organism: Candidatus Krumholzibacteriota bacterium (assembly GCA_024277025.1). Classification (GTDB taxonomy): domain Bacteria; phylum Krumholzibacteriota; class Krumholzibacteriia; order LZORAL124-64-63; family LZORAL124-64-63; genus JAGRNP01. The sequence goes on from JAJRWA010000106.1 coordinate 13,878, forward strand.
ATGTGGTGATCACCGACCAGACGATGCCCAATATCACGGGCTTCGAACTGGCGTCGCAGATGCTGGCCATGCGGCCGGATCTGCCGCTGATCCTGACCACCGGCTACAGTGAGAAGGCGAATCAGCAGCTGGCCCGCGAGGCCGGGATCCGCTGCTTCCTGCCCAAGCCCCTGAAGATCAGTGAGCTGGGGCGGATTCTCGTGGAATTGACCGCAAACGCAACCGTCCCCTAAACCAAGGAGTCCGGACAATGAGCAGGATCCTGATTGTTGATGATGACCAGCAGATCCGCAACATGCTGCGCATCACCCTGGAGCGCGAGGGCCACGACGTGGTCGAGGCCGCCGATGGCCTGCAGGCCGTGAAGGTCTACAAGACCGACGTGGTCGATCTGGTGATCACCGATATCGTGATGCCGGAAAAAGAGGGGATCGAGCTGATCATGGAACTGAAGGGGATGGACCCGGCGGTCAAGATCATCGCCATCTCGGGCGGCGGCCGCATCAACCCCGAAGACTACCTGAAGTGGGCGCGGCGTTTCGGCGTCGAGAACACGTTCAGCAAGCCGGTGGATCGCCAGAAGCTGCTGGCAGCGGTGGCCCACCTGCTGGCGCCGCAGGTCGCCTGACCGCTCAAGGTTCCGACGAACGCCCGGGCCGGCCTCAGGGCCGGCCCAGTTCGTGCAGGATATCCCCGCAGAACTCGGTCAGCGAAGGGTCCCGCGCGCCCATGACCAGCACCAGATCGTCCGGCGCGGCGACCGCCGCGATGGCCGCCGGCAAGTCCTGACGGTCCGGGACAAAGCGGGCATCACGGCCGCTGTCGGCAATCGCAGCGATCAGGTCACCGGCCGAAATGTCCCGGGTTACCGTACCGCCGGCAAAGAAAATCTCCGGCATCCACAGGATGTCTTCGGCGGCAAGACTAGCCCGGAATGTCTCAATCAGGGCCTCACGCAGAAAGCGCGTGGGGCCGAAACCGTGCGGCTGGAACACAGCCAGAATCCGGCCTCCGGTGCGGGTGCGGCCGGCGGCCAGGGCGGCGGCGATCTTGTCCGGATTGTGGGCGAAGTCATCGATGACTTCGACGCCGCCGGCGGTGCCCACGCTCTGGAAGCGCCGGGCAACGCCGGTGAAGGCGGCAAGCGGGGCGGTGGCTTCGGCGGTGGGAATGCCGGCGGCGCCGGTGACGGCAACGGCCGCGGTGGCGTTCAGCACGTTGTAGGCACCGGGTACTTGCAGGGTGAACTGCTGCCCGTCGATGACAAAGGTCGAACCCCGTGGCTGCAGTTGCATCTCCAGCGCGCGGGTGCCGGGCCCCGGACCGAGGCCGAACAGGCGGCTGCCCGCGTGCAGCGAGGCCAGCTCCGGCGTGTCGGCCACGACCAGCGGTCCGGTCACGTTGGCGCGGAAGGTGGTGAACATGGCCATGATTTCGGCGGGGGGCCGGTGATCCAGGCCCAGATTCAGCACCACGCCGCCCCACGGATGATACCGGACCAGGCTGCCATCGCTTTCGTCGGCCTCGATGACCAGCCAGGGTGGACCGTCGGTCCGGGGGGCGGGCGACCAGGCGTTGCCCAGATGACCGTCTGCCACCAGCGAAGCCAGGGCGCCGCCGGTCAGCAGGCCGGGCCCGCGGCCGGTGGCCTGCAGAATGGCGAAGACCATGGCCGTGACGGTGGACTTGCCGCTGGTCCCGCTGACGGCGATGGTGCGGTGGTCGGCCACGTGCCTAGCCAACAGTTCGGAGCGGTGCAGGATGGGCACGCCTGCGCCGTGGGCCGCCATCACATCGGGCACCTTGTTCTCGACGGCGGTGCTGACGACCACGGCGTCGGGCCGGGTCCCGCTGAATGGTCCGTCGTTGACCAGCAGGAAGGAACCATCCTGGGGTACGACCCGCACGCCCAGTTCGGCCAGCCTGTCCCTTGTTCCGGGACGTTCACCGTTGTCGAAGGCGCGGTCGCTGCCGGTGGTGCGGCCACCCTGCCCGGCGTGGAACTGGGCCAGGGCGCTCATGCCGCTGCCGGCCACACCGGCGAAGTGGAGCCAGGCCCCGGGCCCGACCGGCGGCTGCTTCTCAGAGGATGACAACAGGATCTCCTTCGCTGACCAGATCAAAAACCTCGCAGATGTCCGCGTTGGTCAGGCGGACGCAGCCGTGGGAAACCGGCTGGCCGATCCGGCCTTCGTCGTTGGTGCCGTGCAGGTAGATATAGCGCGTCCGGCTGTCCACGCCCGGCCCCTGATTGAACCCGGGTTCACAACCTTCGAGAGTCAGGATGCGGGTGAGGATAAGGTCGGTTCCGTCATCGGTCGGGTCGCCTGTCCGCCAGATCCGGCCTGTCTCCCGGCGACTGTCGAAGACCGTGCCCGCGGGGCAGCCGGCGCCGATCTTCTCGGCTATGCGGTGCGCGCCGGGCGGCGTGCCCCTGCTGTCCTGGCGGTTGTCCAGTCCGGCGGCAGCCGTGGACACGGACCACGAACGTTCCGGGGCGCTCTCCCGGACCAGAATCAGGCGCTGTCGGGCCGTATCCACGAGTAGCCAGCGGGCCCAGGCGCCATCCGGATAACAATCAGTTTTTTCAACGGCTTGTGAAATCAGAGCCGCGAGCTCGGGATCCGTTGGCGGGTTTTTCTGGAAGCTCATGCGGTGTCCTTGCCAAAGCCGGAAAATGTGACCAACTTGTTGTTAAATAAATCACGAAACGTCCAGGCCGCGGGCGCCCGGGTGCCCCGCCGGAGGAACCAATGTACGACATAGAGGGCTCACTCGACAAACAGATCCTCGCGGTGATGAACAACCGGCCGGCGGTCGTCTTCGCCGAGCCGACGGACGCGCGCATCATCGAAGCCGCTTGTTTTCTGACCCGCTTCATTCGGCCGGTGTTTCTGGCCGGCGAGGACGCGGTCAAGGAAGTCATTCATCGCGAGCTGGCCCATCTGGACCCGACGCGCGTCGAGTTCACCCTGAGCGAGAGCGCGTTCGTCGACCCGCAGGAGCGGACGGATCTGCTCGAGGAATTCGCCCAGGCCTGTGTCGATCTGCCCCGGGCCATTTCGCGCACCACGGACTTCGATATGGCGCGCGACCTGCTGCAGCAGACCTGCCGTTTCGGGATCATGGCCGTCCGGCAGGGGCACGCCGACATGGTGGTCGGTGGGATCACCCACGAACCGCGCGACTACTTCCGGCCCATGACCAGGTTGCTGGCCAAGCAGGAGGTGCTGTGCGAGGCCGGCGTGATCGTGCTGCCGGATGACCATCCGGCCGATATCTTTCCCCACAATATCCTGGTGGTCGGCGACGTGGGCAGCAACGCGACGATGACGCCCGAGGTGCTGGCCAACGTGGCGGTCGGCACCTGTGCCGTGGCCCGCGACCTGTTTCCGCCCGAGATCATGCCGGTGATCAACGGCGCCATGGTTTCGTATTCGAACAAGGGCAGCGACGAGGGGCCGAGCCCCGAGCTGGTGCGCCAGGCCAGCAAGCTGGTGCCCGGGGTGCTGGCCGAGCGCATCCGGCGCGGCAGTCGTTACGAGACGATTCACATCGAGGGCGAGGTGAAGATCTCGGTGGCGTTGTCGCGGCGTTCGGCGCATCTGTACCGGCGGGGCCAGGAGTCGGGATTCGACGGCGGGACCAACGTGCTGATCGTGCCGAACCTGGATACGGGCAACCTGCTGTTCCATCTCTATGCCACGCGCTACCCGGAGGCCCGCAAGTTCAGTGTCATGTTCGGACTGCGCTTCCAGGGCGTGGACCTGCCCATGGATTCGACGGCCGAAGACGCCGTGCTGGGGGTCAAGGCCAGCGTGCTGCGGCTGCACCGCTTCGGGCACTGGTCGCGCACGCCGAAAGACACGTTCTTTCCGCGGCACCGGATCCTGGCGATCAACCCCGGCTCGACTTCGACCAGGATTGCCGTCTACGAAGGCGAGCAGGAACGCTTCAGCGAGGAGATCCAGCACACGGCAGCCGAGCTGGATCCGTATGAGGGCCGGCGCATCGTCTAACAGTACGGCCTGCGCAAGGAGGTGATCCTGAAGGTGCTGGCGGATCACGGCGTGGCCATCTCGGACCTGGACGCGGTCAGCGGGCGCGGGGGATTGCTGCAGCCGATCCGGCACGGGGCCTACGCGGTGAATGACCGGATGCGCGAGGATCTGCTGGGCGGCACCGGCGCTGATCACGCCTCGAATCTGGGCGCGCTGATTGCCCACGAACTGGTTGCCGGCACGGACAAACCGGCCTTCATCGTGGACCCGGTGGTGGTCGACGAAGCCCCCGCCCGGGTCAAGGTCACGGGCATGAAGGCCATCCGGCGCAAGGTCATCAGTCATGCCCTGAACCAGATCTCGACCGCGCGGCGCTACGCCGAAGAGCACGAGACTTTCTACCGCTACCTGAAGGTGATCGTCTGCCACATGGGCGGCGGCATCACCGTCGGGGCCCACTGCAAGGGGCGCTACATCGACGTGAACAACGGCCTGGACGGGGAAGGCCCGTTCAGCCCCCAGCGCAGCGGTTCCGAACCGACCGGCGACCTGATCCGGCTTTGCTTCAGCGGTGAGTACACTTTGGATGAGTTGCTGAAGCTGAACAAGGGGAAGGGCGGCCTGCTGGACCTGCTGGGCACGGCGGATTTTCGCGAGGTGGAACAGCGCGTCAACGACGGCGAGGCCTGGGCCTGCGAGGTGTACGAGGCCATGGTCTACCAGATCTGCAAGAACATCACGGCCCTGTTGCCGGCCTTCGACGGCGAGCCGGTGGAGCAGGTGCTGTTGACCGGCGGCCTGGCCCGCAGTGAGATGCTGGTGCGCGATATCACCAAGGGTGTGCGCGGCCTGGGCTGCGGCGTGACCGCGTATCCGGGGGAGAACGAGATGTACGCCCTGGTCAAGGGGGCGCTGCGTGTGCTGGACGGACGCGAGATTCCCGGTGATTACAACCCCGACCACAAGGACGTGCAATGAGCCAGATCCGCAGCCTCGAACAGCTGGTGCAGAACCTGCGGGACCAGCCTTCACGCCGGGTGGCGGTCGCCGCCGGTCACGACCCGCACACCATCCAGGCGGCGGCCCGTGCCGCGGCCGAAGGGATCGCCGAGGTCACCCTGGTCGGGGACGGCGCCCGCATTGCCGGTCTGTGCGCCGAGTATGGTCTGGCCGCAGAGGCCTTCAAGGTTGTGGACGAGCCGGATGCGCTGGCGGCTGGTGCGGTGGCCGTTGGTCTGGTGCGTGACGGTGAGGCCGATGTGCTGATGAAGGGCCTGATCCCCACGGCCAGCTACATGAAGCTGATCCTGAACAAGGAGACGGGCCTGTTGCCGCCGGGCAATGTGCTCTCGCACGTGAGTGTGTTCGAGTTGCCGGCCTACCGCGCGACCCACGACAAGCTGCTCTTTGCCGCGGACGTGGCGATCATTCCCCAGCCGGACCAGGCGGCCAAGGTGCAGATCCTGCGGTACTGCCTGGAGGCGGCGCGCAGTTTCGGGGTCGAGCAGCCGCGGGCGGCGTTGTTGGCGGCCACCGAGAAAGTGAGCCCGCGCATGCCGGCTACGGTCGAGGCGGCCGCGATCGTGGCGGACGGGGATTTCGGTGATGCCATCGTCGAAGGCCCGCTGGCTCTGGACGTGGCGTTGTCGCCGGAGGCGTGCGTGATCAAGGGACTGGATTCCCGGGTTGGGGGCCAGGCCGATATCCTGGTCTTTCCGAACATCGAGACGGGCAACGTGTTCTACAAGGCCAGTACGTTGCTGGCGGGCGCGCGGCTGGCTGCCGCGGTGGTCGGGACCTCCGCGCCGTGTGTCTTGACCAGCCGGGCGGACAGCGAAGAGTCGAAGTTCCTGAGTATCGCGCTGGGGTGTCGTCTGGTCGGTTGATCGGTGCCGGTCCGAACCATTCCTGCCGGCCGTCAGCCACGAACCGGCCTGCAAAAGAGAGGGCCTCCGGATGTCACATCCAGAGGCCACAATCTGGCAACAGGCTTCCTTGCCCGATCCTTGTCCTACTTCTCGATGGCCTTCTGCAGCTCCTTCAGCTCTTCCTTCAGCTTGTCCAGTTCCTCGCGCACTTCGGCCAGATCGTCCTCGTCATCGCGCAGTGTGTGCAGTTCGAACGACCGGGCCAGGGCGTGGGGGGCCCGCACGTGAAGGTCATGGTCCAGGCCTTCGGGGAACACGAATTCGTTGCCGAAGTGACCCCGCGGGCCCCGCGTGTGCATCAGGTGGCGGCCGAAGTTGAAATCCATTGCCGGCGCTTCGCCCAGGGTGACCTTCACGGTCTTGTTCTTGCCCTTGCGCACGACCTTGACTTCGATCTCCTGCTCGGGCTCGGTATCGGCCAGGGCCTGGTGCACATCGCCGCTGTCGCCGACTTTCTCGCCGTTCACTTCGACGATCACGTCACCGGCCTTGAAGCCGGCCGTGGCGGCGGGGCTGTCCTCTTTCACGACGCTGATCAGGGCACCCTCGCCGTCCTTGACCCCGAAGTACTCGCCCAGTTGCTCGTTCAGGTCATCCAGTTCGACGCCCATGTAGCCGCGCTTGCTGCCGGCACCCAAGCGTTTGAGCAGGACTTCGATATCTTCGCCGTCGTCACTGCTCCAGGTGAAGTCATCGCCGTCACCGGACATGACGATCACCTTGTGCTCGCCATCGCCTTCACCGTCGTCGACCCAGACCCGGGTCATGC
>JAJRWA010000107.1 GCA_024277025.1 Candidatus Krumholzibacteriota bacterium
AACTCGGCCCCGGGGCCGGTGATAACCTCAGCGGCAGGCCGGCCGCCGCTGATCGCTGCCGAGTCTCCGCCCTGGCTGTCGAAGCCGCCGCCGCACAGGAAGCTGGCCTGACCGATTTCCTCGGCGCGCAGCTCCCGGACCAGCTCGACCGCCGTGTTCCAGTCCTGCACCACCACGGCGTCCAGCATCTCGTCCAGCAGGATCTCCAGGGCCGGCGCGTCAGCCGGCGCGACCGACAGCAGGTCGGCCAGGCCGCCGGTAACCCGGTCCTCACCGCCGTGGCGCTGGAGAATCTCCCTGGGCCCCTGCCCGTATCCCTCGTATTCCTGATGCAGCTTGCGCAGCAGATCACAGGTCGACCGCGCGGCTTCACGTTTGCCGTGCAGTTCGGAGACCCGCTCCTGCAGTTCGCCGGCGACCGCCTCGAGGTCAGCTTCCCGGCGCTCGCGGTCCGCCAGATCCCCCAGCAGATCCGACCGCTCGGCCGAGGCTGTGCCGTGCTGGGCACGCAGATCAACCAACTGGGTCTCGGCCGCCTCGCCCTCGCTCAGAATCCGCGTCCGGTCCTCGGCCAGGATACCCATCCGCTCGTTGCGGTTCTCCTGCTTGACCTGCAACTCGCGCAGCTTGCTGCGTTGGCTGGCATCGTTCTCGATGACTTCGAGGTTGCGGCTGGTTGCGTCGTCCAGGGCTTCCCGGTCCGTGGCCAGGCGGTCCTCCAGGATCTGCAGGCTCTCGGTCTTCTCCTCGAGCATGAGGCCGCTGCTCTCCAGTTCGTCCTCGATGGTCCGCAGGTGCTCGGTCATGCGCTCGATCTGGCCCTCGATCTCCTTCTGGCGGATCTCCGCCTCCTGGATCCCCTGGGTGCTCTCGTTCATGCGCCGGTCGTGCTCGTCGATGCGGTGCTGCAGCACCAGCACCTGGCGCTCGGTCTCCTGCAGCTCTTCTTCGAACGCCTGCAAAGCCTCTTCCAGTTGGCGGCGTTCCGCTTCGCGCTCGTCGATGGTCGGCCGCGCCGCCTCGATCTTCGCCTGCAGCTCGGCCAGCTCACCGACGCCGGCCTCGCTCTGGGTCCGGAATTCCTCCAGGCGGTCGCGCGCCTCGGTCTCCTGATTGTCGAACGCCATGTGTTTGCGTTCGGCGATGGCCAGATCCAGGCTGCGGATCTCCTTGAACAGGCGCTGGTGGCGCCGGGCTTTGCCCACCTGCCGCTGCAGCGAGCGCACCTCGCGGCCGATCTCCTCGATGATGTCGTACAGCCGCACCAGATCGCTCTGGGTGCGGTCCAGCTTGCGCTGGGTCTCCTTGCGGCGGGCCTTGTACTTGGTGATGCCCGAGCCCTGCTCCAGCAGGTTGCGCAGCTCGGTGTTGTTCTCGTTGAGCACCTGCTTGATCATCGATTCCTGGATCAGCGAGTATGAGGTGTTGTTCACGCCGGAATCAAAAAACAATTCGCGCAAGTCTTTAAGACGACATGGAGAACCATTTAGAAAATAATCACTTCCACCATCCCGGGTCACCTTGCGCTTGATGGCCACCTCGTTGAAGTCGATGGGCAGACCGCGGTCCTCGTTCTCGAACGTGAGCGTGACTTCAGCCATGCCCACGGGGCGCCGCTTGGTCGTGCCCTTGAAGATGACATCGTCCATCTTGCCGCCACGCAGGGTCTTGGCCGATTGCTCGCCCAGCACCCAGCGCACGGCGTCCACCACGTTGGACTTGCCGCAGCAGTTGGGCCCCAGGATGGCGGTGATTCCCTCGTCAAATTCCAGTTTGGTCCGGTCGACAAAGGACTTGAAGCCCTGGATCTCGATGGATTTCAGTTTCACTTAAGCTGCCCTTCCGCTGCGTCGTTGGCGTGCTGCGCAGGATGTATGCGGGATTCGGCCCCGCTGCGGAATCCTAGAACCGGGTGGGATTCGCCCAGTCGGTTCGCAATTTCTCTTTCAAAAGCGGGGCCGCCGCCCGGGCCTCGGCCTTGCTGGCGAAGCTGCCCACGTAGACGCGCCACCAGCGGCCCTTGGCCAAAGTCTCGACCACCCGGACCTCGGTCGTGAAGCCCCGGCGGTGCAGTTCGGCCACCTCGGCCTCGGTCCCCTTCGTATTCGGAAAACTGTACAGATGCAGGGCCCAGCCGCCGCGGCCGACCGGCTCGCGATACGGGGCCATGGAAAATCCCGGCTCAGCCGGTGCGGTTCCAATCGCCGGCTTGACGTCCTCCGGTGCGGCGACCGGCTTCTCGACGACTTCGCTGACGACCGCCGCCTGGTCAGTCCCGCTCGCCCCGGACACCGCCTCGGCCCCGGATTCAGCCGGTTCCCCGGTGACAACCGCGATCGTGTCGATCGGCGCAACCGCTTCTTCTTCACCACCTGTGGCCGGGTCATCCTGGTTCGCCAGATCACCCGGACCAAGGCCCGGCGTTTCGACCACGGCCGGCGGCTCCTGCGAGACCGTCGCGACCGCCACCTCGTTCGAACCCGGAACATCGCGGCTGTACTTGAACCAATAGGCCCCCATGATGCCGACGGTCACCACCGCCGCAATGGCCGCAAACCAGAACAGGCCCGAGGTGCCCCGCCCCCGTACCTCACCGCTTTCCGGCTCCGGAGCGTCCACCCAGCCGGAGTCCGCCCGGGTCTCTGCCGGCTCGCGGGCAGCCGAATCACCACCGTCGGCAGCAGACGCCGCAGGCGGAGCCTCCACGTCGTCTGCGGGCGCGGCCTCCTCGCTCACGTCTTCGCCCACGGGCGACTCAAAATCGTCAGCGGACACTGCATCGTCAACCTCGGGCTCAGCCGGGACCACCGGCGCAACTTCCGGCGTGGCCTCCGCAGCCTGTCCCGGGACCATCGGCAGACCGAAGCCCACCAGCCCGGTCAACGGACAGCCGGCCTCAGCAAACGACGCCACCAGACCTTCGATATCGGCCGCCGGACGGGACGCGCGATCCCAACACAGCAGCCGGATACCCGCAACCGGCGCCCACAGCTCACCGATTGCGTCGGCCGGGGCCACCAGAATCAGGTCGTCGGCCTGGCGGCGCAGCCGACTGACCGTCTGCTTGATTTCCTCGGCGGTGACATCCGTCGGCGCAAACGACCCCACACCCAACAAATAACCCCGACGCCCGTCAAAGGGCATGGCCACCCCGGAAGTCAGGATCGAAGTTCCATAGCGGGCCAGATCTATCCAGCCCTCGGCCTCGACGCGCTCGGCCCAGCGCGTCAGGTCCTGGCTCTGATCGTCGCAGTCAAGCACCAGGGCCGCCTGATCCCGGGCCGCCAATTCGCGGGCGAAGGCCAGAGCCACGGTTGTGCTCAACTCGGGCTGTCCCGGCTCATGCATGATCAGCCAGACTCGCGGCGAGGATTTCCCCTCCATGGCGCTGTCCATGTGCTCAGCCAGGGGACTGTCCGCGCCGATGCGTGCGATCCGCTGCCAGAAATCCTCACCGGGCCCAAATTCCCACTCGCCCGCGCCCCAACCGGAACTGAACAACGGCAGGTCGCCCGGAATCTTCCCCGTCCGGTCGTTCTGGTCCGCGTCATGCCTGTCAGCCATCTTTTCCACTCCCATTTGAAGCCATCGTCTGCCAGGCCCGCCCGAAGGCCTGGACCACGAGATCCATCTCTGCCACGGCGATCGTGCGCACATCCACCGCCAGGCCCTGCTGATTCATGCGCCCGACCAGGGCCGGATCCCCCAGGCGCAACAGTTGATGGCACCGTTCCAGCTCGGCCTTGGGCCCCGTCCACATCAGCAGCCGCGATTCGATCCTGGTGGCCGAGAAAGTGCCGCCGCCGACGCTGGATTCACCCGGAACCACCTGCCCGGACCAGCCGCTCGGGGCCGCCGGGACCAATTCTCTCCGTAAATGTTCCGCCGCCTGCTCCAGCGCGTCCAATGACAGGGCCAACTGGTCCAGCGTCGGCAGCGCCGGCTGCCCCTCGGCCCGCAGGTACGCGGTCAGCACTTCGTCCAGTGCGGCGAGGGTCGTCTTGTCGACCCGGAAGGCGCGCCGCATGGGATGGGCCCGCAGGGCCGAAACATGATCCCGGCTGCCGAAGATGATGCCGGCCTGGCAGCCGCCCAGCAGCTTGTCGCCGCTGCAGGTCACCAGGTCCGGTCCGGCCGCCACGTCCTCGGCCAACAGCCGCTCGCCCGCCGGCAGACCCAGTTCCGCGTAGGGGTGGAAAGCGCCGCTGCCGGCGTCATACACCAGAGGGCAGCCCGCGCCGCGGCACAACTCGGCCAACTCCGCCAGTTCGACATCTTCCGTAAAGCCCTCGACCGTGAAGTTGCTGCGATGAACCTTCAGCACCGTCGTCCCGGGTTCCAGGGCCTGACGGTAGTCCTCCAGGCTGGTCCGGTTGGTCGTGCCGATTTCCACCAGGGTGCAGCCCGTCTCGGCCAGAATCTCATGCATGCGGAACGAGCCGCCTATGGCCACGACCTCGCCGCGGGACAACACAACCCGCCCCCCCCGGCTCAGGTGGCGCACCGCCAGCCAGACCGCCGCCGCGTTGTTGTTGATGACCAGCGCAGCCGGTGCGCCGGCCAGCAGGGCCGCCTTCTGCTCGACCTGTCGCCCCCGGTGGCCGCGCGTGCCACTGGGCAGATCAAACTCCAGGTCGCAATTGTGCAGGGCCACGGTGCGGGCCGCTTCAGCCGCCGCCGGCGAAAAACAGGAGCGTCCCAGATTCGTGTGGACCACGACCCCGGTGCCGTTCAGCACCCGCGTCCAGGACTTGCTCATCAGGGCATCTGCTTGGGCCACAACACGATCAACGGCAAGCTTCAGCAATTGCTCCCGGCCCAGAATCGGCCCCTCGGCCGTCCGCAGTTCGTCGCGCAGTTCGGCCACAACACCCTGAATCACCCGCGTCAACCACAGTGTGCGCCGGCCGGTCAACAAGCCGGCCAGGCGGTCGTCATCCAGCAGGGCGCTGATCGGGGGCAATTCCCGCAGGCGGGCGGAAGCATCGGACATGAAAACACCGGCCCCATGACTGATGAAACGGGTACACAAAGGCCGGCCGGGACAGGTCCGCCAGGCCGGATCGAACACGGGTGCCAAGGTACCAGAAGGGACGCCGCTTGTCCAGATACCACTCCGGGTTTGCAGGCCCCGGCCAATGGCGGTACGATGGCGGCAGGACCCAGGACAGGACCCGTCACCCCGGATGGAGCCATGCACACACAACACACCTGTTTTTCGCCCCGGCCCGGCCGTCAACTGCTGCTGACCGCCCTGCTGCTGGCCGCGCTGGTCGGTGGCTGCGCCGGACCCCGCCCCACAACAGAACCACCGCGCATCCCCGGCTACGAGGGCCTGCAGGAAGAGTTCAAGAATCTGGATCTCGCGCCGCTCGACGGGCGCCGGGTGGTGCTGGATCCCGGTCACGGCGGCTATTTCCGCGGCGCCCTGGGCCCCAATGGGCTCGCCGAAGCCGACGTCAACCTGGGCGTGGCCCTGTACCTGCGGGGCCTGCTGGAGTGGGCCGGCGCCGAAGTCTGGCTCACCCGGACCGCGGACAGCGACTTCCTGAGCCCGCCGGACAGCAGCCTGGCTACCGATCTGGCCATGAGGGTATCCCTGAGCGATTCGCTGCAACCTGATGTTTTCATATCACTTCACCACAACAGCACAGCCTCCCTTGATCGCACGATCAACGAGACCCAGACCTACTACCCGCTCAACGACGACGGGGCCTCGCTGGACCTCGCCCGCGCCATCCATCGCCATCTGGTGATCAACCTGGGCATCCAGCCGGCCAGCATCCGGCCCGGCAACTTCCATGTGCTGCGCAACGCCACGGTGCCGGCGGTGCTCGGCGAGCCGGCCATGATCTCCCACCCGGTGATGGCGGGCCGCCTGAGTTTGGCCGCCAGCCAAAGACTGGAGGCCGAGGCCTATTTCCTGGGCCTGCTGGACTACTTCGCCGGAGGCCTGCCCGCCTGGTCCGGGGCAACCGTGGACACCGTCTACTGGGCCCCGACCGAAACCCCGACCACCATTTCGTGGCGTTTCCTGCCGGGCGGCCAGGATGGCGCCGCCGCCGGGAACCTGCCTGGCCCCGACCCCGCCCTGACCCGCCTGACCCTCGATGGCCAGCCGGTCAGTGGTGGACTCAGTCCGGATCTCCGCACCGTGTCCTGGGATCTGCCGGCCGACCTGGCGCCGGGCGCCCACCTGCTCGAGCTGCGCGGCCGCAATCTGGCCGGACGCGCCACCCCCACCCGGCGTACGGTCCTGCTGCCCCGAGCCGGCTCGAACCTGCGCGTGTCCGCCGTTCTTGAGGCCGGCAGTGGACGCGGTGGCCTGCACTGGCGCAGTCTGGGTCCAGGGCCGTTGCCGGTGGGTACGCTCAGCCTCGGACCCGGCCTCACTTTTGCGGTCGGACCGAATGAGCCGGACTGGATCCTGGTCCCGGATCTGGCCGGACGCTGGAGAGGACGGCAGGCCCATTTCCAGGCCGGCACAGGGTCCGCCGAACGCCATTCCTGTGCCGTGACGATCCGGCAGCTGCCGGCCGAGCGCCGCCTGCGCCTGGTGACCCGCAATGGCAAGCCATTTGTGCCGGCCACGGGTTGGCGCCACCGGCTCGGGACGCGCGGGCAGACGCCGCTGATCACCCTGGATTCCGCGCCGCCCTACTGGCTCGAAGGCGCCGGTGTCCTGCCTTTGCTGGATCTGGGCCCGGCTGATCCGGCCCGGCCCCGCACGGTCGCCGGGGGCGCCCCCACGCTGGAGGTGACGACCCTCTTGCCGGGCCTGCTGGGCCAGGTGATCGTGCTGGATCCGGCCGGCGGCGACACGGACACCGACGGGGCCGGACCGCTGGGCCTGCGTGGGGCCGATTTGAATCTGGCGGTCGCCCGGCAGGCGGCCGAGTTGCTGCGCGGAGACGGCGCCGCAGTCTATCTGACCCGCCAGGCCGAAACCGCCCTGCCGCCCGTGGAGAAGGTGCGCCTCGCCGGCCGGCTGGGCGCTGATCTTTTTCTGACTATTGGCCGCCACCCCGTCGGGACCGCCCGCGTGGTCCGCCACCATCCGGGCAGCCCCGTCGGCCGGCGCTGGGCGGCGGCCGCAGCCCGGGCCACGCGGCTGCTGCCGACACCCACCGGCGCGCCCGACGACTCCTGCGCCATCGAGCCCTCGTCCGCGTATCTGCTCCGCCACACGGCGTGTCCCGCGCTGGAATGGCGCCTGGACCCGCCGGGCACGCCGCAGGTCGAAATGCGCCAGATCCAGCCCGGTTGGCAGCGGGCCGAAGCCCGGGCCATCCTGCTGGCGATCGCCGCGATCAGCGGGCATCCGGCCGTGTTCGACCACCAGTTGCAGCCGGCGGAGCTGCTGCGCCGGTTTGCCGCCCTGGGTGGCCTGCCCGCCGCAGACGTGGACTGGGTGCTGGTCGACGGCAGCCTGCCCTGGTCTGCGCTCTGGCCGGATGAAGCTTTCCCCGCTGTGGCGCGATCCGTAGATTCACCCCTGGGGCCCGGCCTGCCTGGGCTCCTGCCCCGCCACCTGGTTGAAATCCATGCCGGTGACCGCTGGCAGCTGTGGCTGGTGGCCAAACAAGATGGCAACTGGCAGCCGACGCTATTGCTGAGCGGCGAGTCGCGGCAGCTACCGTGACTCCGTCGCCTGGCAGACCCAAAAGGAACTCCGTGCCCGGTCCCAGCGAACCGCAATCCAACTTCACGACTCCAGCCCAGGCCGCCTTTCGGCGCGGCAGTTGGAAACGGATGGCGGCGGCGTTGGTTCTGGCCCTGGCCGCCCTGCTGGCCTTCGTCATTTTCGGCCCGGATCGGGAGTCGGTCAAAAAGCGTTTCGAATACTACGGCGCCCCCGACGAGATGCGCATCATGAACGAGATCTCCATCGACGACGGACGGGACCAGGTCGAGAAACTGCCCAAGTCCCTGCGCATCCCCCCGCCGCCGGCCAGGCTCGAAATCGAGCAGGACGAGCCGGATCCCGACGGCACCATCCGGATGGACGAGGAGAAGCCGGACGACCCCAACGAAATCGACGTGGCCACGCGGAATCCCCTCGAAAATGCCGAGAGTTCGGAAAAGTATCAGGTGGAGATGTCCCTGCCCATGCAGACCAGCCGCGACCTTTTCCTGCTGAAGAAGGTCCTGCCGGAATATCCCCTGAATGCTGCGGAGAGCGAGCGCCGCACGCCGGTGATCCGGGTGATGATGAATATCTTCGTCGATCCCGAGGGCGATGTGACGGCCGTGATGATCCAATCGTCCAACGGCAGCAAGGCCTTTGAGTCCGCGGCCATCGCCGCCGTTCAGCAGTGGAAGTTCGGCTGGCGCGTACCGGCAGGCGCCGGACGCTGGGTCACATTCCCTTTCAACTTCAAAAGCCCCTACTTCAGCCCTGACCGGTAGCGCCGTCGACCGGAGCCACCGGTGCCGGCTCCAGATCCTGCCCACCCTCGATCTCAATCCCCACCGTATCGACGGCCGCACCCTCGTTCAGGTCCCAGCCGGCCGCAAAAATATTCGCCGGGAAGGGCACGATCTGTTTGCCGCGGAACATGCGCATGGTCGGCCCGAAGGACTCGGGGCCCGCCAATTCCAGATCCTGGTTGGACAGGCGCCGGGTCAGGGCCAGGGCCAGACGCTGCCGGGTCGCGGCCTGGCTCTGCACCAGGGTGTCGAGCAGCATCCGCGTGGACTGATAGGCTTTCAGCGCCAGCGCCGTGGCCTCCGGCGGATAGGTGTCCGGATTCCAGGTGCGCTTGAAGTCTTCCTCCCAGCGGGAAGGGAACAGCACCAGATCGTCCGGGAAGACCGCCCGTTCCAGCACCGTGGCCGACCGGTCCCGCAGCTTGTTGCTGTTCCAGTTGCTCAGGCCCAGGACCAGGGCGCCGGCCCGGTAGAAATCCAGTTGCGGTCCGAGCAAAACCATCTGGTCGACCGTGGCCGGCGCGAAGATCACCTCGGGCCGCTCCTTGCGCACCGCCAGGATCGGATCCTTGAAGTCCGTGCCCTGGGGCGGGAAAGTCGAAATCGCCACGATCTCGCCGCCACGGCTCTCTATTTCCGTGGTGAAGACCAGGGCGTGGCGCCGGCCTTCCGGCGTGTCGGGATGGATGATCGCGAACCGCTGCTTGAGCATGACCGAGGTCGCCAACTGCGCCAGCAGGCGCACCTCGTAAAGGCCGGTGATGTTGGTCTGGAAAATATCCGGACCCAGTTCCCAGATGTTGTCGTTGGTCGCCGTGGGGCTGATCAGCGGCACGCCGTACATGTCGCACACCACGCCGATCGCAGCGGTCGGTCCGCTGAGCAGGCCGCCCAGAACCGCGATACTGCCATCATCGGTGCACAGCTTGCGGGCGGCCAGGGCCCCCAGCACCGGATCGGCGCCCGTGTCCTCCAACTGCAGTCCGAACTCGGTTCCGAATTCCAGATTGGTGGCGTCAGTGGCCATCAGCGCCGCGTCATAGAAAGCATTGCCCAGCACCGCGTAGCGGCCGGTCAGCGGCACCAACACCCCGATCCGGTCGGGCTTCACTTCACCCGACGGCACCAGGAAGCGCCGGCCGGGCCGACCGCCGGCACCGACGAGTTCCAGCGCGGCCAGGGTCCAGTTGTCCTCGGGCAGGCGGCCCTGCAGGCGGGCGGCCATATCCCCGGCAGCGTCGAATTCACCAGCCTGCACATGGGCCTCGACCTGCAAATAGCCCAGGTACGACCAGAGGGCCGTCTCGGGGTACTCTACCATCAATGCCGCGAGTTGATCCGCTGACAAGCGGTCCAGATACTCCGCCGCGCGCGGCTTGCCATCCGAGCGCAGACTGCGCACCGGATCGCGGTCGTGATAGACAATCAGATAGCCGGCGGCCCGCACCGTGTCGCCGCGCGCAGCCGCCAGGTCGGCGCCGCGCAACAGTGTCTGGTCCACCAGGGCGCTTTGCGGGTAGCGGGCCAGCAACTCATCGGTCAGCCCGAGGGCCCGATCGCCGTCCTCGAGGCGGTCCGCCGCGTCAACCGCCAGCATCAGCACTTCGTCGTTGCGGGAGAAAGTCGGGTAGTAGTCCAGCAGGCTGGCGGCCAGATCCAGGGTCTTGCGGTCCCGGTTCAGCGAGTGCTCCCGCTTGAGCTGCGAGTACAACCGCTGTGCCTGGTCGAGATCATCACCGCGCAGGGACGCCTCGCTGGAGGTGCCGCCGGAAGTCCCGCCGCAGCCCGCCAGAACCGCCACCAAGGCCACCAGCAAGCACACCGCGCCCCACCAACATATTGATCTGCTGTACTGCCGCGCGCCCGCCATGGTCGCCTCCTGCCGATAGCTGTCCCGGAACTACTTGACCGTAAACCCTGCAGAGGCAAGGACCATGCCGTCGGCATCGAGCACCTTGACCTCCCACTGCCCGGTCCAGGCCGGCAGAATCCGCTTGGACGACCAGGTGCGCCAGGTGGCACCACCTACGTTCAACTCCACGCGCGCCATGGTTTTACCTTCGTGATACCAGACATGGGTCACCGTGGTCGGTGCGGCCATATTGGCCAGCCTGGTCAGGCAGAAAACACTGCCCTCTTCGGCAGAAAATCCCTCGGCGGCAAATTCGGCGCTCTCGTCCTCAAGCGAGCGGGTGGCGCGATCCACGCCGGTGCCGAAGGCGATCTGCACCGCCGGCACCGGGTCGGTCTCGCCTGTCTGGTCCTGAGCCAGGGCCGCACCGCAACCGAGCAGGACGACCAGACCCAGCGCAAGAACCAAAATCCGACGGCTGCTCATCTTCCGTGACATATCAGGACCTCCCGGTTCAATTCTGCTGCAGATCCTCGATGGACTGCGGATTCATGACTTTCGGATTGTACAAATTGTCCAACAGGTACTTGGCATCATCGGCCAATTCGCTGTCCGGATACTCTTCCAGCATCATCAGCAGGTAGCGCTCGGCGATCCGGGCGTCCTGCCAGGTCTCCAGAGCCACATTGGCCGAGACAAACAGGGCATCGTCGGCACGGTCACCGTCGGGGAAATCCGTGTGGATCATCGACAGCAGTTCGAGCTTCTTCTCGGCGTCCGTCACGGCCAGCGCCCGGCGGAACAGCTCTTCCTCGGTAGCGCCCTTGCCCGGGGCGTACTCGCCCAGCATCCTGACCGGATACTTCTTGCGCTCGGACAGCAGGAAGTCCTTGACGACCGCCCGCTGCCAACCCGGCAGCATGTCCACCATGACCTTGTCCCGGGCCTCGGTGAAGGTCTGTGGCCGCTCGTACTCGCGGTGGGTGACTTCCACCACGTGCCAGCGGTCGGCGACCTTGATCGGCGGGTGCAGCCCGATATCCAGGTCGTAGACCTTGTTGGCGTATTCTTCCGAGTTGCGGATGAACGGAATAAAACCACCCTTGGCGAACCAACCGGTCACGCCACCTTCCTTCTTGGTGTCCTTGTTCACGCTCATCTCGTCGACAACCTTGGGGAAGGTATTCTGGGGCCCGCCCGTGGTCAGCCGCTGGTAGGCCAGATCGGCGTCATCGCGGTTCAGGCACTCCACGTGGCGGGACATCACCAGCCCCTGTTGCCGATAGTCCTCCTTGTTGTCGTTGTAGAATTCCCGCAGTTCCTCATCGCTGGGCTCGTTGTCCCGCAGCAGACCGTAGTTGCGCATGGCGTAGGCCAGCGTGTTGCGGCGCTGGCTGATCAACTGGCGAGCCACATCCTGGTCGGTATAGATCTTCTGGTCCATGGCGCCATACACCAGCAGCGCCTGGTCGATCATCTTCTTCAGGGCCAGGCGCTCGCCGTCGGGTCCGAGAAACTCTTTCTTGAGCTTGGGCGGCAGCTCGTCGATGTAGAGCTTCACCATGCGCTCACGGATTTGGATGTCTCCCACCTCAGCCACCACCGGGCTGGTGTCATTGGTGAAGTCACCGTAGAGGGGCTTCCACTGGAACGACCCGGCGGCGGAATCGCTTTCCTGGCACCCGACCAGGGACAATGCGGCAGAAACAAGAATCAGCAGGGCAAGAGCGCGGCGAACGGCGGACATGGTCTACTCCTTGGGTTCAGCAATTCAGGGCGGGCACGATCTACAGCAGGTCAGAACGCCCCCGATCCTCCAGACACTTGATGATTTCCTTGATCCGCTGGGCCTCGTCCTTGTGGCAGACGAGCAAGGCGTCATCCGTATCGACAATTATCATATCACGGACACCGATTAGCGCCACCACTCGATCGTCGACCCGGATCACGTTGTCGCGGCTGTCGATGGCCACCAACTCGGCCTGGCCCCGGTTGGGCCCGGCCAGAGCGGGAGCCAACTCGCCCCAGGCGTCCCAGCTGCCGAGATCCGACCAGCGAAAGGCTGCCGGCAGCACCACGAACTCGGGCAACTTCTCCATGACGGCCACGTCAATGGAGTCGGCCGGACAGTCGGTATAGGCTGTGACCAACGCCGCGTCAAAGTCCCCGGTTCCAAAAGATTCGATCGCCGGGGCCATGAGCGCCACCACAGTCGGCAGATACGCGCCGGCCATGGCTGCGAAGTGGGCGGCATTCCAGACGAAAATACCGCTGTTCCAGAAGTGGCGACCACCGCGCACATAGGATTCGGCCGTCGCGCGATCGGGCTTCTCCACGAATCGCACACCGTTGCGCACCGGACCGGCGGCCTCCCCGGTCTCCAGGTAGCCGTAGCCGGTTTCCGGACGGTCCGGCGTGATGCCGATCGTCACGACAGCCGGACCGTCCGCCGCCATCCTGAAGGCTTCCTGCAGTTGTTGGCGGAAGTTCTCGTCATCGGGAATGAAGTGATCGGCCGGCAGCAGGGCCACCGGCGCGCCCGGCGCCAGTCTCGCGGCCACGCCCACGCCCAGCACGGCGCAGGGGGCGGTGTTGCGCCCCACCGGCTCGGTAATCACGTTGTCAGCGGGAATTTCAGGCAGTTCGGCACGGGTAGCGGCAGCCAGATTGCCACTGGTGACCACCAACACGCGCTCGGGGCCAACCAGGGGCGCGACCCGTTCGTAGGTCTCGCGCAGCAGGCTTTGCCCGCCGGCGAGAGTCTGCAGTTGCTTGGGGCGGTCGGTCCGGCTCAGCGGCCAGAAGCGCGTGCCCCGGCCTCCCGCCATGATGACGCAGACGCCCCGCTCTGCCGCCTGGACAGAATTCGTCGCGGCGGGCTTCATAGGTTCCCCCCGTCCGCCGGGATCCCCGGGATCCCGGCCGCTATTCGTTCCGGGCTAGGCCTTGACAACCCAGACCTTGGCCGTCACTTCCACCCCGGTGTGCAGCCTGACCGGCACCGAGTAGACACCCAGTTGCTTGATCGCCTCTTCCAGGACAATCTGCCTGTGCTCGAAGCTGGTGTGCTCACTATCCAGGTTCTCGGCGATATCGCGGGCCGTCACCGAACCGAAGAGCTTGTCCTCTTCGTCGGCCTGCACGGTGATCGTGCAGCTCAGCTCGCCCAGCTTGGCGGCCAGTTCCTCGGCCGCGGCCTTGCGCAGATCCTCACGCTTGGCCGAGAGCTTCATGTGCTCGGCGACCAGCTTGCGGTGGCCATCGGTCGCCAGCACAGCCAGCCCCTTGGGCACCAGGTAGTTGCGAGCATAGCCCCGGGCCACCGAGACGGTATCGCCCATCTCACCCAGGTTCTCGACACTCTCCATCAGGATCACTTCCATCTCAAACCACCTTAATCTTGGGGAAAGCGCTCGTCTGGCGCATCCCCAGGGTCATCGTCGGCTTCATCGCCGTCGTTGTCGTCCTCGTCGTCGTCGGCCTGCTCCGCATCGCTGTCCAACCGGCGGATATCCCACCACTGGTCCACCAGCCCCAGCACCACACCGCTGGCCAGAACCAGCGGCGCAAAGAAAAAGCCCATCACCAGCCAGTAGATCACACGACCCGGCCCGGACATCATCCGGCCGGTCACGAAAAACTGGACTGCCGTGCCCTGCACACTCAGCACGCCGGCCGCCAGCAGCACCAGATTCAGGCCGGCGTTGGCCAGCCACGGCAAGCGCGTCACCAGCAGGCCCAGGCCCAGCACCAGCACCCAGACCACGTAGAAGGGCACCCGCCAGCGGGAAAATGGCGGCACCCGCCAACGATGGGGCGCCATTCCCAGGGCCCTGATAGCCAACCAAACCAGCGCCAGAATGATGCCCGCCTGGCCCAGGACCCCCACACCCAGCACCGACGGATACACCTTGGCCGCCAAAGCGGTGATCTGATCCAGCTTGCGCTTTTCCTCGGCCAAGGCCTTGGTGCGCTGTTCCTCACTGGCATTGGCCGGCAGGTTCTGTTCCAGCGCCTTGAGCATCTCGTCGCTGTACAACTCGAGCTGCTCGGTCACCGGAACCTGAATCGCCGTCCACAGCAGGATCGGGCAGAGCGCCGCGGCAATGATCAGCACCGTCGCATCCAGGCGCCAACGCATGCCCATGGCCAGTCCGGCCAACAACCCGGCCACCACGTAGCCCGCCAACTGGTAGACAAAATCGTGGGGCACCATGAACCAACCGGCCGCCAGCCAGGCCAGCGCCGCCAACGGCGCCAGTCGGTGTGGCCGCCCAATCAACAGGGCGCCGCCCCAGAGGACCGCCACCACCAGGGGCGCGGGCATCAGGATCAGCAGCACCAGGCCCGAAACCGCGTCCGTGCCGCCGGTCAGGGCGGCCATGAGCCAGGTCAGCAGCAAGGTGACCAGCAGAGCCACCACGGGGGTGGCAAACCCTGGCCAGCGATCTGTCATTCCCGGACTCGGCATGCGGTTCTCCGGACCACCGGCAGCGACAGGCTACCGGTAGTATTCCTTCACGAAGGGCAGCAAGGCCAAGTGCCGGGCGCGCTTGATGGCCACGGCCAACGGGCGCTGGAACTTGGGAATGGTGCCGGTGTTGCGACGCGGCGCGATCTTGCCCCGCTCGGTCACAAACCGCCGCAGGAACTCGTCGTCCTTGTAGTCGATGGCCACCATGCCGGTCTTGCTGAAGAAACAGACCTTCTGCTTGCCGTGCCTTCTCTTCTTCTTCTTATTCTTGATCCGAAGGTTCTTACGCGCCATCGGATTCTCCTTTACTCAAGAGCCAAAAGTTCAAAGCCGGTCTACTCGGGAGCGGCCGCATTTTCTTCGGGACGATTCTGACGGCGCTTGGCCATCGCGACCCGATTGCGCTCTTCCCACTCCTCGTCGACAACGACGAGATGGCGCAGGACCTGATCGTCCAACCGCAGGTAGCGGTCAAGCTCGGCCACGGCCGTACCCTTGCTCTTGAACTTGAGGAACATGTAGTTCCCCCGGCTCTCGTACTGGATCTCGTAGGCCATGCGGCGCACACCCCAGTGGTTCTCCTGGGTGACTTCACCGTCATGCTCGGCCAGGATTTCCTTGACGCGGGCAACGCGGGCTTCCATCTCGGTGGCGGGCAGTTCCGCCTTCAAGATGAAAATCAATTCGTACTTCTTCACTGGTAACACCTCCCCTCGGACAGAATGACCCGGGTCCCTATTCGCGGGGTCCGCTCAGTTGATGAGCGTTCCGCGTCAGCCCGGGTAGGGATGAATAACACAGCTATTAGGCTGCTATTGGGTTTTTTTCAGGGCAAACCTCGGCCCCGGCCGTCCGGGACGGCGAGCAGGCAATATATCGACCATAACCGCTGATGGCAAGGAAATATGCCTTCGCCGGCCGGATCACCAGCTCACTCGGACCGCCGCACCCGCCGGTTGTGGCGCGAAGCGGCCGCCGCCAGCCCCTCTTCGAGCCAGAACTCCAGCGCCGCCACCGCGTTGGTGATCATTGCGGCCACCGGTTAGGCTTCAGTGGGATCAAAATCGGCCAGCACGTAGTCCGGCCACTCGGCCGGCGGCACTGCCGCCGCCAAGGGGGCAATGCCCAGCCGCAGCCGCGGCACCTCCTGCCCGCCCAGTTCCTCGATCACCGAAGCCAGTCCGTTCTGCCCGCCGCTGCTGCCGCGGGCCCGCAGCCGCAGCGAGCCCAGGGGCAGCGCCAGATCGTCACAGACAATCAACGGCCGCAGACCCGACGGCGCAGGGACCTGCACTTGCTCGGTCCCCTCAGCTTCCACGCCCTCTGCCGGACGTGGCGGCGGCGGGGCACCGGTCAGCGGTACCGAGGTGGCCCGGCTCCAGGCCCGCAGGGCCTCGCCACTGCGGTTCATGTAGCCCAAAGGCTTGATCAGGAACAGTTCCGGACCGCCGGCGACCTCCCACCGGCCCGGCTCCACCTGAAAATCCAGCTTCAGCCGGCGGGCCAGGGCATCAAGCACCATGAACCCCACGTTGTGCCGGTTGCGCGCATAGCGGGGCCCGGGATTGCCCAGGCCGACAATGATTCTCTGTTCCGGCGTGCCCATTGTTTCGTGTCCCAATCCTGGCTCCCCATGGCGGACCTGCCCGCCTCAGACGACAACAGCCGGCCCATCGAGGCCGGCTGTCGGGTCGTTCCGGGGTGGCCGGCCAGACGCCGGCACCCCCCAAATCCGGATCAGTCCTCGGACTTCTCCTCGCCACCTTCTTCGGCGGTCTCGCCCTCGGTCTCTCCTTCTTCGCCCTCGACGACCTCTTCTTCCACTTCTTCCTCGATGAAGATCGAGGCCGGCTTGATGTTCAGCACCAGCATCTCGGGGTCGGAGATGATCTCGCCCACCGGGGCGGTCACATCCTTGACGAAGACCTTGTCGTTGAGCTCCATCTCCGAGATATCGATTTCGATGACCTCGGGCAACTGGCTCGGGCGGCAGCTCAACTCGATGGCGTCCAAGGACAGGGCCACCGAGCCCTCACCCGTCTTGATGGCATCGTTCGTGCCGATGACCGACACCTGCACCGGCACCGTCACGGCCTGGCCACGAGGAATCTCATAAAGATCCACGTGCAGCACCTCATCGGTCACGGGATTGCGCTGCACCTCGCGCATCAGGGCGATATGCTCTTCCTCCACGCCCTCCTGCAACAGCGAGAAGATAGCACTGCGGCCGGCCAAACGCGTCATGGCCGACTTGAACTCGTGCGTGTCCAGTGCGATGTTCTCGCTCGCGCGGTCGTTGCCGTAAACCACGGCGGGGATACTCCCGGCGGCGCGGGTGCGTCGATTGGCGTTCTTGCCGGTGGTGGCGCGGGGAGTGATGTTCAAACTAACGAGACCCATGGTGTCTCCTCCACAATCAATGGCCCGGACCGCTCAGAACCGGTCAGGACCGACAAAAGGGCTCGCCTCCGCATTGAGACAAGGATCCTTTCGGCGCGAGGCCTTCAACATGGGACAATCCGCTCCGCCGACTGCTCAGGGACGCTACTCCGGGCGGGCGCGGGAGATCCCGCAAAATGACCGCTTAAATAAGCACCAGTCGGCGGCGATGTCAAGCGGGCGGGCGCTCAGACGAACAGCGCGCTCACCGTTTTTTCCAGATGGATGCGTTCGATGGCCTCGGCCAACAGGGGCGCGATGTCCAGCACCTTGATCTTGTTGCACTGGTCAAAACGATCAAAAGGAATCGTATTGGTCACCACAACCTGGTCGATCGGCGAATCGTTCAGCCGCTCCAGAGCCCGCCCCGAGAGCAGGGGGTGCGTGCAAACCGCAGTCACCGACAAGGCCCCCTGGTCCTCGACACAGGCCCGCACCGCATCGGTCAGCGTGCCGGCCGTGTCGATCATGTCATCGAAGATGACGACCTCCTTGCCCTTGACGTCGCCGATGAAATTCATGACCACCGCCTCGTTGGGCCTGGGCCGCCGCTTGTCGATGATGGCCAGGCCGGCGGACAGCCGCTTGGCGAAAGCCCGCGCCATCTTGATCGAACCCACGTCCGGCGCCACCACGGCCATATTCTCGGTGGACTTGCCCGCAAAGTGGGACAGCAACACCGGCGCCGAGTAGATATGGTCCAGCGGAATATTGAAGAAGCCCTGAATCTGTGGCGCGTGCAGATCGATGGTCAGCACGCGGTCCGCCCCGGCGGTCGTGATCAGGTCGGCCATCAGTTTGGCCCCGATCGGCACCCGGGGCTGATCCTTGAGGTCCTGCCGCGCGTAGCCGAAGTAGGGCACGACCGCGGTCACCCGCCGGCACGACGCCCGCTTGACCGCGTCGATCAGCAGCAGCAATTCGATGATGTTCTCGGCCGGCGGCATGGTCGGCTGGACGATGAAGGCGTCGGTGCCGCGGATATTCTCCAGCAGCTTGATCTGGATTTCCCCGTCGGAGAACCGGCTCGCCTCCACGTTCAGGGGCGAAATGTTGAGATTCTTCGCGATGCTCCGTCCCAGTTCCGGATGGGCATTGCCGGTGATCACAACCAAGTTGTTCTGCATGGATCTTCCTCCGCCGGGGGCCGACCAGCCCGGAGTTCGGGGTCATCTGGCTGTCGGCACGCAACAGTACAAAAAAGAAATGACCGGGGCAATGGGAAAGGTAGGCGTGACGGCGGCGGGCGCAAAAAAACCCACCGTATCAGGATGGGCCCGGTTTCCCGGCGGTAGTGCTGGTTGGGGCGGCAGGATTCGAACCCGCGAATGCTAGGACCAAAACCTAGTGTCTTACCGCTTGACGACGCCCCAGCCAGAATCGTGTCCACCAGGTGGACCGCTAATCAATATCCCCAACCCTGCCGGGGCAAACACAAAAACATCAGCGCGACAATCAGAAATGCTCTTCCATCACGTGATCATCATCATCAAAGTGCCCATGCCGGGTCGGCGCCGGAATCTCGCCGCTCTCAACCCGTTTGATCTCTTGGCGGTAGGCCGCGATGACCTGGTTCTCCATCCACTCCCGGGTCGCCATGTTGATCGGATGGGCAATGTCCTGGAAGGTGCCGTCCTTGCGCTTGCGGCTCGGCATGGCGATGAACAGCCCGGAGGCCCCTTCGATGATCTTCAAACCACGAATAACAAAGGCATTCTCCAACGTGATGCTGGCAAATCCCTTGAGCTTATTGTCATCGCGCAAAGTAATCCTGATTTCGGAAATATCCAAAATGTCTCCCTCTCCGCTGCGTGACCAGAACAATCCCCCGGCGGTTGGTCAGGAACTCCCCACCTCCAGTTCCACACCGGACGGATGAGGGCCGACAACCTCCACATACAATCCTGCTTCAGCGAACTCAGCCACGACCTCGCTCAGATCATCGTCAACCGCGAAGGCGGCGTAGGCCGCCGCGCCGCTGCCCGAGAGCATGGCTATCGGCGCCAGTTCGCGCAAGCGATGAACCAGACGCTGTATCGCCGGCTGGGAAGGCAGGACGACTTCCTCAAGCCTGTTGAACCCCGGCCAACTTCTCTGGGGAAACCGGGTCAGCAAAGGCCCAACAACGCCGATGTTAGCTTTGGCGCTGTTCACTGTCAATCCCATTTTCAGGTCACCGTAAACGTCCTGTGTCTTTAAGTGCATGGCAGGTTTGACTATAAGAAACTGACAGCGCGAGATTCGGGGCAATGACGTCAATTCCGTGCCAATGCCCCGCCCCATGGCCGTGCCACCGCGCACGAAGAACGGCACATCGGCGCCCAGAGGCGCGGCCAGATGTTCCAGCTCCGCGTCATCCAACTTCGTGCCAAACAAGTCATTACAGGCCTTCAGAACCGCCGCCGCATCACTGCTGCCCCCGCCCAGACCGGCCGCAACCGGGATGTTTTTTGTCAGGTCGATGGCCAGACGTCCGGATGATCCCGTTTCCCGGCAGAAATGCCGCGCCGCCTGCCAGCAGAGGTTGGCCGCTCCCTTGGGCACATCACCGCTGCCCGATACGGCCAGTTCAATTCTGGGTTCGCCACCGGGATATTGCTCGACCAACGTCACTGCGACCCGATCGAAAATCCGCACGGCTTGCAGAATTGTCTCGATGTCATGGTACCCGTCGTGCCTTTGTCGCAACACCTCCAGGTGCAGGTTCACCTTGGCCGGAGCGCGCAGCCTGAGCGTCCGCCCCACCGCACGCCGCCCCTTTTCGAATTCTCCGGCACTTCCCATGACAGTTTCCTCATTCCTGGTCAGTCCTGAATTGTCGCCCCGTCGCCCAGTGGGGCTGTTTCGCTCTCGTAGGCGGCGCGCAACCGCCCCCAGGCCGTGCCTTCGATACCGCTGACGGGCCCGCCGCGTTCAAGCCGGCCCAGCCAACGACCCAGCGGCCCAGCCGGCGCCAGATACCGACGCCGATCGTGGGCGGCAAAGGTGCCGCCCGCCAGCCCAAAGTCAAGGGTCAGCAAGTCGGTGCGGCCCACGAGCCTGATCTCCGACGACAGCACCCGCCCGAACCCCCGTTCATGGCAGATACGCAGCCACGGCACCTGACCCTGGTCGACACCCGCCAGGCGCATGGCCACCGCGTCCACCGCCACGGGATCGGTCCCGGCCAGCACGATATTGCGCACAACACAGCCGGCCCCGGCGCGCCCCTCGCTGACACCCCAGGCCGCGCCATCGACAACAACGCCCAGCACGGGCAACAATTCACGCGCCACGCCCACCGCCTCGGCAAAAACCTCGGCCGCCGGCGCCCGCCGTTTTACGCCGACGCGGGCTCCCCGCTCAGCTCCGGCCATCACCAGTGACTTCAGCAACGCCCCGGCCGCCCGGACGCCCCAAACCGGCTGCACGGCGGGTGCCGCCAGCAACAGGGCAGGCCGCTCGGCCAGGCCGACCGGCACCCACACCCCCCGCGGCAGAACCGTGTCCAGGGCCGGATGCAGCAGGGACGAGGTGTGGTGGTGTTCCCGCAGGAAGTCCGCAGCCGCCGAGCACGCCCCGTGCCGGGCCAGCGTGTCCTGCCAGATATTGTCGCCCGGGACCGCGCCTGGGCCCCCGTCCCCGACAGCCACGACCGCCAGCGGGTCCGGACCTGTCGCCAACTGGTCCAACGCCGCGTCCAACTGCCACGGCGCCGCGTCCCAGCCCGGCCGGAAGCCCGGCCCGCCGCTGCCAAGCATCACCGTCGGCGCCTGACCCGCCAAGATCCGCGCCACTCCCGACAGTTTCAATACCCGTCGATAGTCCTCGCCGACAGTGTCGGGCTGGACTTCAACGATCGCCACAGTGGTCCGCATGACTCTCTCCCAATTTGATCTCAGATGCCGATAATCGCGACCGCGGTCGCCACCCAGGCCACGACGATCACCTGCAGTTGGAAATCCATGAGCAGGATCTCGTGGGGGCGGCCGCCCTTGTCCTCGAGGAAGACCAGGTACAGATACCGCCCCATGCCCAGCAGGACAAATGGCAAAGTGAAGATAAGGTTCCGGGTGCCGAACTGCGCCACCGTGTGGGGCCAGACGGTGTACAAAGCGTAGGCCATGCTGGTCAGGGCAAAGCTGCCGCCGATCAGGGCGTTCAGCATCGGCTCGCTGTAACCCCGCAGAACCGGTCGGGTCGCCATGGTCTCCTGCTCGATCTTCAACAGCTCGTCGCGACGCTTGCAGAAACCCAGAAACAGGGACAGAAAGAACGTGCAGAGCAGCAGCCAGATGGAAATCGTCACATCCGGACAGGCGGGCAGGATCACCAGCACACCGGCCGTGGCCCGGATCACGAAGCTCATGCCGATCCCGGTCACATCCAGGATCGGCACGCGCTTGAGCCAACCGGTATACAACCAATTCCACAGGAAGAAGAAGGCGATCCCCGCCAGAAACAGGGTTCCCAGGCTCCAGGCCGCCAGCAGGCAGAATGCCAGCAGGCCAATCCCCAGTTGGACGGCCGCCCGAACCGGCAACCTCCCCGCCGCGATCGGCCGCCCACGCTTGGTCGGGTGGCGGCGATCCAGTTCGCGATCCGCAATATCGTTGAAAACGTAGATAGTGCCCGAGGCCAGACAGAACACCAGGGTGCCGGCCACCGCCCGCAACAGGCAACCGGTTTCGCCCAACCGGCGGGCGAAGATGATCCCGGCAAACAGCAGCAGGTTCTTGGTCCACTGCCGCGGCCTCAGGTTCTCAAGGAATGCGCCGAGGTACTTCATCGGCCGGGCACCGCAACCCACCGCTCAAGAATCATGCAAAGCACGTGCCCCAGCGTGATATGGACTTCCTGGATCTTGGGCGTGCTGTCACTGGGCGCCACCAGTGCGCTGTCAACCAGCGGCAGCAGCCTGCCTCCGGTCCCACCCAGAAAACCATGCACCTTCATGCCATGGGCCCGGGCCGCCTCGACGGCCAGCACACAGTTGGCCGAGTTGCCCGAGGTGCTGATCACCAGCAGCACATCATGCGGACCACCCAGGGCCTGCACCTGTCGGGCGAACAGGTGGTCGAATCCGTAGTCATTACCCACCGCGGTCAGGGTGGACGTATTGGCCGTCAAGGCGAGAGCGGCATAGCCCGGACGGTCCGCCAGAAAGCGTCCGACCAGTTCCGCGACAATATGCTGACTGTCCGACGCGCTGCCGCCGTTGCCACAGACCATGAATTTGCCACCGGCAAGCCACGACTGCTGCACATCAGCAGCCAGGGCGGTCAGGGCCGCCAGATGCGACTCGTCCAGTTGCCCCAGAGTGGCGATCAGATCGGATACCGCCTGCTCGAACAGCGTTCCGGCAGTGGCCAGACGGTCTTTGTCGTCAGAACTCATGTCGCGTCCAATCCGTTCAGGTCAGGGACAATCCACGCGGCCCGTTTCCAGCCGGCTCAGGTAGCGGGCCACCGCGTCAGGCCACGCGGGCCGGTCCGGACAGCCAACCGCTTCGAGATTGTGGCTCAGCAGCACCGAATTGGCCGGCCGCACCGCCGGCGTCGGATATTCACTGCTCGGGCAGGGCACGATGCGCGCCGGATCCGCGCCCAGCTGGCGGGCCACCTCCCGCGCCAGTTCGCACCAGGTCGTGGCCCCGGCGTTGGTGGCATGAAACACGCCCTCGTGGCGGCCGGACACCAAATAGTCGAGCACGGCGGCCAGATCAGCGGCGTAAGTCGGGCAGCCGGTCTGGTCCGCCACGACCCGCAAGGTGTCCCGCTCGCCGAGCAGGCGGCGCATGGTCTTGACGAAATTAACTTTTCCGTCCCCGAACAACCAGCTCGTTCTGACGATCTGCCACGGCGTCTTCAAGCGAGCGACATGTTCTTCGGCCCGCGCCTTGGTCAATCCGTAGTAGTTCACCGGCTCCCGGGCCTCATCCTCGACATAGCCGGCACCAGCCCGGCCATTGAATACGTAGTCGGTGCTGATCAGGGTCAGGCCCGCGCCCGTCCGTGCACAGGCCCGGGCCAGATGCCCGGTGGCTTCCGCGTTGGCCGCCAGGGCCGCGGCGCGGTTCGTTTCGGCGCCGTCCACATCGGTCCAGGCCGCGCAGTGCACAACCCACGCCGGCGCGTGTTCGGCCACGAGCCGAGCCACCACCGAGCCATCCGACAGGTCCCCGTCAGCCAGATCAACCCCGGACAGTTGCTGGGTCACCCCCAGCCGGCTCATGACCGCCCGGCCCAGCATGCCTTCACAACCGGTGACAAGAATTCTCATGCGGGCTCCCGGGAAAAGTCGGATCAGTATTCGGCTTCGTCTGCCGCTGGAGGTTGAGCTTCGCGCGCCGCCTGATTGGCCAGCCCGCCGGGAAAGCCCCGCCCGATCAGGAAGCGAACGACCTTGGCCAGGGCCTTGTAGTCAGCCGCCCCGCGCATCCGTCGCCAGCGGGCAACGGCTGCCTGGCCGGCCAACTCGGTTTCCGTCGCGGAATCCAACACTTCGGCCGCTACCGTGGCCGCCAGATCCCCGTCCACCTGTTTCTCCCGCAGCTTCTGCACAAGATACCGCCTGCCCACGGCCCGGTTCAAGAGGCAGTCGCGACAAAAGGCCTCGGCGTAGCGGCGATCCGAGTACACACCACGCTCCTGCAGTTGGGTCAGGACCGCGTCGATCGCCTCCGCGCTGTGTCCCCGGTCCAGCAACTTGCCCCGCAGCCGGGCCAGGGGCTGCAACCTGCGGTCGAGCATGGCAAAGACACGGCGGGCGACGATTTTTCGTTCGGCGGCCAGGGCGACGGCCGCCAGCACGGGCGCCGGCACGACCTCGCCCGGGGAAGGCAGTCCAGCCGGCACCGAGGCCGGCGCCAATTCGTACTGGTGCCCGGTATCGAGCACCACCTGCACCACCCCGGCTTCGGTCCGAAAGTCCAGCAGCCGGGCCTCCCCTTCAGGAAGGCCCGGCTGGACTGGTTTGGCAGGTGATGGTCCGCGACGGCCAGCGGCCCTCCGACCAGGTTTGCCACGCATCGTGGTCACCAACTCCCGGCTTTGATCAAGTGGCCGGCCGGCTCGGACCACCGGCCGTGGCCGCCGCAGCCTTGCCCGCGGATGTCGGCGCCGGCACCTGGGCCGCACCGTCCAGCGCGTCCTCAGCCGGCTTGTCCGTACCAGAGTCGGCATATTCGCCGATCTCGTAGTGCCGGAAGACCAGATCCTTGATCGTGTCGTACAGGTCCGTATTCTCCTTCAGGAAAATCCGGACGTTTTCCCGGCCCTGGCCCAGGCGTTCTTCGCCGAAGCTGTACCAGGCACCCGACTTCTGAATCACCTCCGCGGTCACGCCCAGATCGATCAGGTCGCCTTCCTTGCTGATGCCCTCACCGTAAAGGATATCGAACTCGGCCTTCTTGAAGGGCGGGGCGACCTTGTTCTTGACCACCTTGACCCGCACCTGGTTGCCGACCACCTCTTCCCCCTGGGTGATGGCCCCGATGCGCCGGATGTCCAGCCGCACCGAACTGTAGAACTTCAGGGCGTTGCCGCCGGTCGTGGTCTCGGGGTTGCCGAACATGACGCCGATCTTCATGCGGATCTGGTTGGTGAATATCACCATGGTGTTGGTCTTGGCGATGGCGCCGGTCAGCTTGCGCAGGGCCTGGCTCATCAGGCGGGCCTGCAGCCCGACGTGGTGATCGCCCATCTCGCCCTCGATCTCGGCCCGCGGCACCAGGGCCGCCACCGAATCGATGACCAGGATGTCCACGGCGCCCGAGCGCACCAGCATCTCGGTGATCTCCAGGGCCTGTTCGCCCGTATCCGGCTGGCTGACCAGCAGGTTGTCGATATCCACACCCAGCTTGCGGGCGTAGATGGGATCCAGGGCGTGCTCGGCGTCGATAAAGGCCGCCACACCACCCTCTTTCTGGCAGTTGGCGATAACCGACAGGCAAACGGTGGTCTTGCCACTGCCCTCGGGACCGTAGATCTCGACCACGCGGCCCTTGGGCAGGCCGCCGATACCCAGCGCGATGTCCAGCGCCAGACTGCCGGTCGAAATCGCGTCGAAGTTGTCATAGATCTTGGTGTCGCCGAGCAGCATCAGCGAACCCTTGCCGAACTGCTTCTCGATCTGGGCCCGGGTCAGTTCCAGAGCCTTGGCCCGGTCGTCCTTCTTGCTGATGACCTTGGCCGGAGCCTTGCTTGCCGTGTTTTTCGCCATGTCGTCCTGTCTCCCATGTCGGATGTCCGGCCCACGCCCTGGGCCAATGATCGGGGAATCTGCGATCCTTCAAAAAATGTGACGGGCCTGACCCGATTGCGTCGGCAAGATAGCACGAAGTCCCAGGCCGGAGCAACTGGTTTATTCGCTATTTTTTCGCAATGGGTAAAAACCCCATTTCCGGTGCCGGGCGCCGGTGCTGTCCAGAACACTGGACATCAGTCGAAAACCAGCCACCGGAAAGGGCTCAATATCAGCTAAGTCACTGCGTTCCAGTGCCTTGAGCTGTGACCGCAGCGATTCGCCGCCCCCCCGCGCCAAGGTCAGGTGCCCCTTGAAGGGGCGCCGATCCTGAGGTCCCTCCGGCCAGTCCCGCTCCACATTCTCCCGGACGGCGGCCGCCAGTCGGGCCAGTTGTCCGCCGCCGGCCAAGTGCAGGAAAAGGACCCGCGGTTCGCCCCGGGCCGGAAACGTGCCCCAGGGCCCGGCCGACACCTTAAATTCCGACTGCTTCGCGGCCCGCTGCAGGGCCGCATCCAGGCCGCCGAGGCGGTCCGGCGGCCATTCGCCCAAAAACTGCAACGTCAGGTGCCAAGCCCCGGGCCGGGTCCACCGCAGGTCCGGGCTGCGCAGCGACTGGTCACAAACCGTAGTCAGCTGCTGCACAAACCGCTCACCGGGGTAGACAGCCACAAACAGGCGCACCGGAACACTCCCTACGCCCGGCCGTGGCTCCAGCGGGAGATCGGCCGCGCCAACAGAAACAAGACCAGACCCGCGGCCGCGCTCATGGCCACGAAGATGATGAAGAACTCGTGCAGCGTCGTCACCTGATAGCCCAGCAGCACCGGCGGCGCCTTCCCTTCTTCAGGGTAGAAGCTGCTCAGCACGCCGGCCATCTTGTTGGCCATGGACGAAGCCAGATACCACACCCCCATCATCAACGAAGCGAACTTGGGCGGCGACAGCTTGCTGACCGCGGACAGGCCGATCGGTGACAGACACAATTCGCCGAAGGTGTGCAGCAGGTACAGGCTGATCAGCCACAACATACTCACCTTTGTCGTCGGGTCCACACCATTGACACCAAAGGCGATGACCAGATAGCCCACCGCCAGGAAGAAGAACCCGAAGCTCATCTTCACCGGCGTGCTCGGGTCCAGGTTGCGCTTGCCCAGTTGGGTCCACAGCCAGGCAAAGACCGGGGCGAACAACACGATCGCCACCGCGTTGACCGACTGGAAGTAACTGGCCGGCACGGTCCAGCCCATGAGCTCGCGGTCGGTCTGCCGGTCGGCGAAAATCGTCAGCGAGGCACCGGCCTGCTCGAAGGCCGCCCAGAAGAAGATCACGAAAAAGCTGAGGATGAAGATCACCGCGATGCGTTCGTAGTCCTCGCGCACCAGCGGCGTGTCGTCATGGGCGTCCTGGCTGTCGGCCGAGCGCTCGGCCGGCGGCAGACCCAGGGCGTGGCCGTTCACGTCCACGACATGCTTGTCCTTGAAGACCTGAAAAATGAGCGTGCCCAGCGCCATGCCCGCCGCCGCGGACAGAAAGCCCCACTGGAAATCCTCGGGATGGCCCGTATCACCCAGGCCGCCGGCGATCAGCGGCGCCAGAAAAGCACCGATGTTGATGCCCATGTAGAACAGGGTGAAGGCCGAATCCTTGCGCTGGTCATCCGGCGCATACAGCGAACCCACCATGGACGAGATGTTCGCCTTGAACAGCCCCGTGCCGGCGATGATCACCCCGAGTCCCGCCCACAACAAGGGGTGGGCCAGGGCCGGATCGGCGTAGAAACGGGCCGACAGAAACATCAGGAACTGCCCCACGGCCATGATCCCGCCGCCGACCACGATCGAGCGCCGGTTGCCCCACCAGCGGTCGGCGATGTAGCCGCCGGCCAGGGGCATCAGATAGGCCAGACCGGTGAAGTTGCCGTAGACGGTGCTGGCGCGGGCCACATCAAAGAACAGGGCGCGGGTCATGTAGAGCACGAGGATGGCGCGCATGCCATAGTAGCTGAAGCGCTCCCACATCTCGGTATAGAACAGGACATAAAGGCCCTTGGGGTGCCCCTGGGTCATGGTTTCTCCTTGGCGGAACCGGAATTCGCAGGTGGGGTGTCAGCGCGGCACGGTACCACGCGCAGTCCCCCGCGGTCAACCCACCGGCCTCAGGGGCGGCACCAGGTGTCACCACTGGCCCACGGAGGCTGCTCGTCGCCGAATTCCAGCACCCGGCGCATCACATCAAGCGCCGAGGCCACCGTCAGCAGGCGATTGCGGTAGCGGTCAGCCGGGAATCGATAGCACCCCGCGTGGACCTGGGCGGGCGTCGCCACGGCAATCCAGGTCGTGCCCACGGGCTTGTCCACCGTGCCGCCGCCAGGGCCGGAGATGCCGCTGACGGCCAAAGCGTAATCAGTGCCGACCCGCTGGCGACAACCCTCGGCCATGGCCCGTACCGTTTCTTCACTGACCGCGCCGAACTCCTGCAGAATCTCGCGCGGCACGCCCAGCAGCTCTTCCTTCACTTGGTCGGCATACACCAGCAAGCCGCCCCGAAAGAAACCGGACGAACCGGCGGCGGCCGTCAGCGCGCCCCCCAGCAGGCCGGCCGTGCAAGACTCGGCCACGCTCAGGGTCGTCCCC
The DNA here is from genome assembly GCA_024277025.1 of Candidatus Krumholzibacteriota bacterium. Lineage (GTDB taxonomy): Bacteria > Krumholzibacteriota > Krumholzibacteriia > LZORAL124-64-63 > LZORAL124-64-63 > JAGRNP01. Next base: position 28,055 of record JAJRWA010000107.1, read on the forward strand.
GCCTTCAGCATCCGTTCCTGCACGACTTCGGGCAGGGTCAGGGGCCCGCGGCCATAGACCAGAGCTCCCAGTAGCGCGTCCAGCCTGCGCCCGGCCGCGGCCAACTCGCGTTCGTCCGCTCCAGCGACCCGCAGATCCACGCCCCAGTCGCTCAGCCACCAGGACCAGCGCAGATCCGGGAACTCGGCCTGTACCGGCCGACACCGTTTTTCCAGGGCCAGCTCGGCAATCTGGGCGGTACGGCGGACCAGATGCGGCTGCGCCGCCGGCAGCGCCCCGTCCCCGGCCAGCCAGTCAATCGCCAGCGGCAGCAGGCCGGCCAGTTCCGCCGGCACACCCGGCAGCATGATCACCCGCCGCTCGCGCAGCACACCCACCAGACCGGGCGCCGAACCCACGGGATTGGTCACCGCCGCCATTCCCGCCGGTACCTGGCACTGCTTGCCGATACCAACCCCCACTTTGCGACCGCGTCGCCGCCACCGATCTTCCAGGCGCTGCCGGACCGCGGTGTCCTCGGCCAGGGCAACCCCAGCCCACTTGGCCACCGCCTCGCGTGTCATGTCGTCGGGAGTGGAACCCAGGCCGCCGCTGACGAAAACGATATCGCCGGGTTCGGTACGGTCCAGGGCCGCGCTCACCGCCGACGGCGTGTCGGGCACGACCTGGATCAGCGCCACCTGCACGCCGTGTCCGCCAAGGGCGCGCTGGATCCGCTGGCTGTTGGAATCGACCGTGCGCCCTTCCAGCAATTCATCCCCGATGGCGATGATTTTCACGGGCCGGGTATTCACAGCACGAACCGCGCCAGCAGCCACATCGTCAGGTGCGTGGCCAGGCAGGCCTGCACCCCGGCGCCGATATCGTCGGCCATGATGCCCACGCCGCCGCCGCCGCCCAGCTGTTCGAGCTTGCGCACGCCCAGCGGCTTGAGAATGTCGAAGAAACGGAACCAAAAAAAGCCGACCACCCAGCCCAGCCAGCCGGCGCTGAGCGCCAGATAGGTCACCAGCATGCCCGCCACCTCGTCGATCACCACCAGGTGCGGATCCTCGCCGTGAATATCCTCCAACTGCTGGGCAATCGGGATACCGATCACCGTCACCAGCACCAGCAGCACGCCGTTGAGCCACAGCGGAATCGGGCCCAGCCAGGTCCAGGCCGCCCACCACATGGCGGCAAAGAGCGCGCTGGCGACCGTTGCCGGGGCGATGGGCGCGAAGCCGGTGCCGAAAAAAGTGCCGATGGTATAGAGCAGGGGTCGGGGCATGGTCGTCCTTTCGGAAGTCGGCGGAAAAATCCTGCGCAGAACCTAACGCGATCCCCGCCACGGGGCAACCCGGACCTCCGGCACCCCAAAAAGCGAGGCGCGGCCAATCCGGCCGCGCCTGCAAATCGGGAGCGAGACTTTCTTCGTTCTAGCTGGTCTGCAACTGCCTCAGCACCTGCTTGGCCACGCACTTCAGGGTATCAAAGACCCCGGTACCGTTGACGGCCACCGCTTCGAAATTCTCGTAACCCTCGGGGTTCAGTTCCTCGTTCAACTCCGCCACGGGAATCGCATCCGGCATGTCCCGCTTGTTCCACTGCATCACGAAGGGAATCTCGTCCAGGCTCAGGTCGTACTCCTTGAGGTTGTCGTGCAGGTTGTACAGGGCCTCGATGTTCGCATCGAAACGCGCCTCGCTGCTGTCACCGACGAAGACGATACCGTCGACGCCGCGCAGGATGAGCTTGCGGGAGGCGTTGTAGTACACCTGGCCCGGCACTGTATAGAGATGAAAGCGGGTCTTGAAACCCTTCACCTCGCCCAGCTCCAACGGCAGGAAGTCGAAGAACAGGGTCCGGTCCATCTCGGTAGCCAACGTCACCAGCTTGCCCTTGGTCTCGGGCGCCAGCTTTTCGTAGACATACTGGATGTTGGTGGTCTTGCCACCGAGACCAGGGCCGTAGTAGACGACCTTGCAGTTGATCTCTCGCGACGAATAGTTGATCAGCGACACGGCATTACCCCTTTGGAGTGCCAGGTTCGGGATTCATCCCGAGGTCAGTCAGCGAACAGGTTGTCTATCTCTGCTTCCACTTCTTCAGTGAAATTGTCATCGAACTGGTCGTACTCCTCGTTGCGGTATTCCAACTTCTCGTACAGCGTTTCGATGACGACGTTGAGTTCTTCCACGGCCCGCTTCACCCGCAGGCGAACCAGCCCCAGAGTCGTGCTCTTGTTGAAGAGCACCACCAGCACCACACCCTTGGCGATCTTGCCCAGATACATGCTGTCTTTGGCGCCCTGGTGAAACAGGGTGCTGAAGTCGTTTTCGCCGATCAACTTGGCCAACTGGTAGTTGGCTTCGAAATCGGCCGCACAAAGGGACGCAAAGCTGGTCAGGTCGAACTCGACCTCAGGCCCGACCTGGCTGATCAACTGACCGGTGCGGTCAATCAGCAGCACATTTCCGGCGCGACTGCTTTTCAGCAGATCTTCTAGGACATTGTTGATGGCCCAGTAGTCTTCTTCGAAGATGGCCCATTCGGCTCTGACCATGAATCGCTCTCCTGCCGCGGAACCCTCAGGGAGGATGCGGTGGGACGGATAGTGAATTGCCTCTGGGAGAGATATCGTCAGGGGGACCGCCCACTTGACAGGAATTTCGGGGAAATCTACTCCGACCGCCACAGTCCGTACACGATGGACCGGCCAGGCAGGCTTCAAGTGGCTAGAATGTGCGTCTAAACTGGAAAGCGCGCTGCAGCGTGACCTCGTCGATATAGGCCAGGGCCCCGCCGACCGGGATCCCGGTCGCCAGACGCGTCAACTGCAGGTCCTGTCCTTCGAGCAACCGCTGAATGTACAGGGCGGTCGTTTCCCCCTCGACGCTGGCGTCCAGGGCGATGATGACTTCCCGGACGCCATCGCCGGCAATGCGCTCCAGCAGCCGGCCAAAAGGGATATCCTGGGCCCGCACCCCGTCCAACGGCGAAAGCAGGGCCCCCAGCACGAAATAACGGCCCCGGTAGAAACCGGCCTTTTCGAACGGCAGCACATCCACCGGCGTGGCCACCACGCAGATCAGGCTCGTGTCCCGTCGCGGCGAAGTGCACACCTGACACGGATCCGGCTCGGTGATGGCTCCGCAGCGCGAGCAGTTGGTCACTTTTTCGCGGGCCTCGCCAATGGCGGCGACCAGTTCCTCGGCCGGGATCGTATCCCGCTCCGACCTGGCCACCAGATGCAAAGCCAGCCGCGTGGCCGATTTGCGTCCCAGGCCCGGCAGCCGATTCAGGCTGCGCACCAGCCGCTCGAGGGCCGGCGACTGAAATTCGCCGCCCTCGTTCAGGTCCCTGCCATTGCCCGGTCGGCTCATCTCAACCCATGCCCGGCAGGTTCATGCCGGGAATATTCATGCCCCCGGTCACCGATCCCATTTCCCGTTCGACCATGGCGTCGACGTTCTTGGCGCCCTCGTTCACCGCGGCGACGATCAGATCCTGCAGGAACTCGATATCATCCGGGTCCAGACTCTCGGGCGCGATTTCAATGCTCTTGAGCCGGTGCTTGCCGTTCATCACGACCTTGACCTGTCCCCCGCCCACCTCGGCGGTCACTTCCTTGCCCTCGAGCTCTTCCTGGGCCTTGGCCATCTTGGCCTGCATCTGCTGAGCCTGCTTCATGAGCATGCGCATATCCATGGCGGTCCATCCTCTTCCTGTTACTTGCCGGGCTTGTCCCAGCGTTCCCGATCACTCTCGAGCAGCGGTTTGCCGCCCCCCATCATATCGACCAGATCACCGAGGGCGGCATCATCGGCGCAGGCCTTGGCCAGTTCCTCGCTGTGGGTCGGCGCCACCTCCTGGCGAATCTCTTCCTTGACCGCGGCGACCTGCCCCCGCTGTCCCAACACCAATTCAACCTGCAACTGTTTGCCCCACAGCTCGCTCGCCACCGCGGCGATCGTTTCGCATTCGGCCGCGATGCTCTTGACGGCAAAACTCTTGTCCTCGGCAAAACACACGATCAACCGGCCGCCGTCCGCCAACTCGGGCAGACCGTTCATCAGGCACGAGCCCAGGCGCGGATACTGTTTCATCAGCTTGTCAATCAACGCGGTCCAGCCCGGGACGGCACGGTCGGCGGCGGCCAGATCGGGCCCGCTGCCGGCCACAGGTGCCGCCGATGCCTGACGGGCACCCGGTGTCCCCACATAGGAAGCCGGGCGGGCCGAGGCCGCCGCGCCCTGGGCCTTCTCGCCGCCCGGGGACTTTGGCCGTGTCGCGGGCCGCGCGGCGGGACGGGCCTGGCCACCGCCAGGACCGCTGCCGAGGGCGGGGCCGCCGCCCAGGGCCCCAAGACGCCGCGCCAGCTCGGACAGCAGGACCCTGGACTCGAAGCGGCAGTACTCCACCACCGAGGCCTCCAGCAGAATGCGCGGCTGGGTGCTGCGATGGATCCGCTCGAAGTGCACCCCGGACCGGTCGATCAGCGCCAGCAGATCCTGCTCCGAGAAATGGCTCGCCTGCCCAGCCAGGCGCTCCACCATTTCCGGCGGCAGATCGACCATCGGGGCCAACTCGGCGTCGATCTTCAGCAGCATCAGGTTGCGGAAATTCGTCACCACGCCACGGGCAAAAGCGTCCAGGCTCTGGCCCGTGGTCGCCAGGTTGTCCACCAGCCGCAAAGCCCGCGCCGGATCCCGGGCCACCACCGCCTCGTTCAGTTCCATGAACAGTTCCGAACGCACCAGGCCGAAGGCCGACACCACGGTTTCCTCGTTGATCACGCCGTCGCAACCGGCGATGACCTGATCCAGCAGGCTCAGCCCGTCGCGCACACTGCCCTCGGCCAGGGAGACCAGCAGGCGCAGTCCGGATTCTTCCAGTTCCACCTCCTCGGCCGCGGCGATCTTCACCAGCCGCTCGCCCAGCTCGTCCCGGCTCAGCAGCCGAAAATCGAAGCGCTGGCAACGGCTGAGGATCGTGCGCGGAATCTTGTTGGGCTCGGTCGTGGCAAAGAAGAAAAATACGCGCGCCGGCGGCTCTTCCAGAATCTTCAACAGCGCGTTGAACGCCCCCTTGGACAGCATATGCACTTCATCAATGATGAAGACCCGACTGCTGCCCTCGCTCGGCGAGTACTGGGCCATGTCCCTCAGCTCGCGGATGTTGTCCACTCCGGTGTTGCTCGCCGCGTCGATCTCCAGCACGTCCAGATAACTGCCCTTGGCGATGGCCAGGCAGGTCTCGCAGGTGCCGCAGGGATTGCCCTCGCGGTTGGTCTGGCAGTTGATGGCCTTGGCCAACAACCGCGCCACCGTCGTCTTGCCGCAGCCACGGGGACCGCTGAACAGGTAGGCGTGGCTCAGCTTGTCCTTGCGCAGGGCCGCGCGCAGGGTGCCGGTCACGTGGGTCTGTCCGACCACGTCGGCAAAGGTCTCAGGCCGGTACTTGCGGGCAATCGCTTGATACGACATGTCGCTCCA